>DATLDN010000148.1:0-11983 GCA_035525855.1 Gemmatimonadaceae bacterium | reverse complement strand
CACCAGGTTCGAGGGCGAGGTCCTGGGATCCGCATATCCGTGGAGCGGTGGTGAGACGAACACCTCGTTTTTTCCGTCAGGCCCGATCGCTCGCGTTCGAGCATTCGCGCCGGGCGCAAACGATTTCGCTTACGTCTCGATGGGGACCAACGACGCGGTAGGTGGAGTTGCACCGGAAGAGATTGCCGCAAATCTGAGTTGGATGATCGACATGTGGGTCAACTCAGGTCATGCGGCGAATCATTTCATTCTTACAACTCTTCCTCCCGGCGGGACGAGCGCCGTCCCACTCACCAACAATCTCATTCGCTCACTCGCCGCGGCACGAGGAGTGAGACTGGTTGATATCGCCGCCCGCACTTCGAACGACAACGGCTTCACGTGGCGAAGCTCGGCGGACGTTGTGCCTGATGGATCGAGCTTGCACTACACCGAGACGGTTCGCGACTGGATTGCCGATCAGGTCGTCTCGATCATGATCGCGCTCGTCCCGAATTAGTCGTCTGTAACAACCTCGTGACAAACGCGACGTTGACTGATACGTCGCGGCGCGTTGAACTTTACAAGATGAATACGGACGACGTGACCACCAAACACGTTCTGGTCGTTGACGACGAGGCAGACATCGTTGCACTCGTCGCGTATCACCTCGCCAAGGAAGGATTCCGGGTGTCGACGGCTGCGGATGGAAAAGCCGCAGTTGCCCAGATAACAAAGGACCACCCCGATCTCGTCGTTCTCGACGAAATGCTTCCCGGTATGTCAGGCTTTGAAGTTCTCGAGAGAATTCGCGCTGATGCAGGCACGACAGCAATTCCGGTATTGATGCTCACCGCGCGCAAAGATGAGTCGGACAGGATTCGCGGTCTTTCCCTTGGTGCAGACGATTATCTCACAAAGCCGTTCAGTCCTCGCGAGCTGGTGCTCAGAGTAAAAGCAATTCTTCGGCGAAGCGGCGCACGGAATGAGCGCGATGATGTGATTCGCGTCGGCGACGTTTCAATCAATCGTTCGGCGCACACTGTCGCAAACGGAGGTCAGCCCGTCGACCTCACGCCCACCGAATACAAGCTTCTGATACTTCTCGCCGAGCGTCGGGGACGAGTCCAGGGGCGATCGAATCTCTTGCAATCGGTTTGGGACGCGGCGCCGGATATTCAAACCCGAACTGTCGACATGCACGTGCAGCGGCTGCGCACAAAGCTGGGTGCATCCGGCGACTTGATCGAAACCGTGCGCGGTTTCGGTTATCGCATCCGGCCCGGAGGGTCGGCAGAAACGTGAAGCTGACGCGACGACTTCAGCTCTACTCGCTCGCGATAGTAGCGCTGACGATCGTCGCCATCCTGACCTTCAACAGAACTATCGCGTGGCGCGACGTTCTGATTCCCGCCGTCATCGCAATTGTCCTCGCGTTCTTTCTGGCGATGAGCGCAGCGCGTCTAATCAACCGCCATCTGGAAGATCTGATTTCTGTAACGCGCTCGCTTGGAGCAGGAAATCTTTTGAGCCGTCCAACGCTCGGCGCACCGGGAGAGCTAGGCGAGCTCGCAACAGCGGTGTACCGGCTCGCCGAGCAGCTGGGTATGCGCATGTCGGCGCTCCAATCCGAAGATGCACTGCTCGCCGCGCTCATCGAATCGTTGAACGAAGGTGTTCTTGCAATCGGACCGCAGCGAACCGTGTTGCGGATCAATCAAGCGGGCCGGGATATCCTGCGCATCAACGACAGAGCGCCGTTCGCGCTGGATCGTTTGCCTCGCGCGCCGTCATTGTCCGAAGCTGTGTACGCTGCCTTGGATGGTAAAGTCACGCAACCCGTCGAGCTGACGCTGGGCGATCGAGTTGTTTCGTTAACGGCACGCCCGCTTGCAGGCGGGGGGGCAGTGTTGGCGCTGTTCGATCTCACGCAGGTGCGACAGCTCGAGATAGTGCGCCGGGATTTTGTTGCGAACGTTTCGCATGAGCTCAGGACGCCTCTGACGGTAATTAGAGGCTTCGCGGAAACGCTCGCTGATGAAGACCCACCGGAAACTTCGCGCCGGCATTTTGCTTCTACGATTCGTAGTCACACGCAGCGAATGCAAAGAATTGTCGATGATCTGTTGGACATTTCTCGCCTCGAGACCGGACGTTGGACCGCCGACATTTCTGTGGTTCCTGTGGAAACAGCGGCTCAGGATGTATTTGCCGCCGCCGGAAAAGCCGCTGAGGAAAAAGGAATCGCGTTGGAAACGGCGATCGCTCATGACGCTGATTCTGTGATTGCAGATCGCACAGCGGTGCGGCAGATACTCGGCAATCTCGTCGAGAATGCGCTTCGATACACCGATCGTGGAAGCATCAGCATCTTCACGCAGCGAAAGCCCAAGGGAATTCTTATCGGTGTGCGTGATACCGGCGCGGGAATTCCCCCGGAGCATGTGTCGCGAATCTTCGAGCGATTCTATCGTGTCGACGGTGGCCGCTCACGCACCGAAGGCGGCACTGGTCTTGGTCTGGCGATCGTGAAGCATCTCGCTGAGGCGCATGGCGGCCACGTCCTCGCGTCGAGTGAAGTTCGGTTGGGGACTACGATTACTGTATTTTTCCCCCAGCGGCCGGAATAGCCACACAGGAGACGCTTTGCGATTCACGGGGTGCGCCCTAGTCGCTGCGCTTGCGGCAGCAAGTACGGCAACATTTGCACAACCGAGCTCGGTGTCGGTCAAGGATTCAGCGCGCGACACACTCACGGCGAAGAAATCAAATCCTTCCGCAGCGGCTCTCGATTTCTCGGGGACGATCTTTGCGAACTACCAGTATCGAGGCGAGGCGGGACCGGGACACGCGCAAAACAAGTTCGACGTGGAGCGCGTTTACCTCACGTTCCGATTGCCTGCAGGCGAACGAACAAGCGTTCGCGTTACGACCGATGTTTTTCAGCAGACTACTTCGCCCAACGACACCTATTATCGCGGCTGGGTGATTCGCGCGAAGTTCGCCTACCTCCAGTACAACTACTTGGATGGCCCGAATTGGAAAGCCAACGTCCGCGTTGGCCTTCTGCACACAGTATTCATCGACCACGACGAGCAATTCTGGCCAAGGTGGGTCGCGCCGACTCCGACAGAGCGCGCTGGATACTTCGCATCCTCTGACGGTGGCATTGCAACTACGATCTCGTTGCCCGCGAAATGGGGCGAGCTCTATGCGACAACTACCAATGGGCCTGGCTACACATCCCGAGAGGTGGATCGTTTTAAGGATTACGCATCGCGACTGACACTCACGCCATTTTCGAATGCCAAATCAAAGTATCTCCGCGCAGTTGCCGTTACCGGGTGGTATTACAAGGGCGCGCTCGCAAGCAAGTTCGTAACCGCAGCGGCAGGCGAGGTAGGAGGAATTGGATCTGCCCTCGATAGGGATAGATGGGGCGTCCACCTCGGAGCAAACGATCCGCGCTACACTTTCGGCGTGGAGTACGCTGGACGTGAGGATGAAGGGGAGACCGGACTCAACACGATCCTTTCGCCACGTGCGGTCATCGATAGCGGTGGTCATCTCATCGCTGCATACGCTTTAGCGCATCCGTTCGCGGTGGCAGCAGCTCGCTCTCTCCAGCCGCTCTCATTCTTTGGAAGATTCGACCGAGTCACGACCAACACAACTAATGGATGGAAATACAACGTCGTAATCGCTGGCATGATGTGGGACCTGTCGAAGAGAGCATCAATGTCTCTTGACTATCAGGAGCAAACCTCGGTGAAAGGACGACCTGCGTCGCCCACACGAACGTACTTCGCGCATTTCGTTGCGCGCTTCTGACCTCAGCATCTGCGTTTAACCAGGCGGAACAATCGCTTAGCTTCGTTGCATGCCTAACGAGCAAACTCGTATCTCTGCGATCGACATTGGCTCTAATTCGATCCGGCAGATTATCGCCGATGTCTCACCGGATGGTCGCATCAAGGTGGTCGACGAACTCAAGGCGTCACCCCGCCTCGGAGCCGGACTCGATGAAACCGGCCAGCTTAGTGTCGTCGCAATTCAGAACGCAGTCTCCACTCTATCACGAATGGCGGCGCTTGCAAAACAGCTCGGCGCAAAACGGACTGAAGTGATCGCGACGAGCGCCGTGCGCCGCGCAGCAAATGGCCAGCGATTTCTCGATCTCGTGCGGGAAGAGACCGGGCTCAAAGTTAGAATCGTCGATGGAGAGGGAGAAGCAGCGCTCAGCTTTCGCAGTGCTCTGGCGCATTTTGATCTCGGTGTGGGTCGAGCCGCAATCATCGACATCGGCGGTGGATCTCTGGAGCTCGCTCTCAGCGCGGATGGACTCGTCGAGCGCCTCCTGTCGCTTCCACTCGGCGCAATAAGAATGACGGAGAAGTACCTTGCCGACGGGCGCCGAAAAGGATTGAATCGCTTACGCAAACGCACACGACGCTTGCTGGACGAGGAGATCTCGCTGAGCGACTGGCGTGGCGCGCGGGTGATTTGCTCAGGCGGAACCGCAACGAATCTCGCCAGCATTTTCCTCGCGCGGAAAGGAATGCAAACCGCGCGAACTCTTCACGGAACCGTGGTCCCCCGCGTAGAGCTCGAGCATATCGTCGACTGGCTGCACAGCATGACGCTGAGTGAGCGACAAAGCGTACCCGGACTGAATCCAATTCGCGCAGACATCATCGTCGCAGGACTCTCTGTGGTCGCTGAAGTTGTCGCCCAGCTGAAAGCAAACGAAATCACTTTATCCGCATACGGAATTCGCGAAGGTGTACTGCTCGAGGCGGCGCGTGTTACTCCTGTGGTCGCGGATCCCGGAGAGGCGCGTTCGCGTTCTGTTCGCGCGTTGGCCGAGAGATCGCATTATGAAGAGCTGCATGCGCAGCAGGTGCAAAAGCTTGCGTTGCAGCTGTTCGACGCCATTGGTGCGCGACTCGGTTGCGATCCGGGCGAGCGGCAAATTCTTTCCGACGCCGCGCTGCTCCACGACATCGGTTATCACATCAATTATGACAAGCATCATCGCCATTCCTACCATCTGATCCAATATGCCGAGCTGCTCGGCATGACGCCGCCGGATCAGATTCTCGTTGCTAACGTGGCGCGGTATCATCGCGGTGCCGAGCCGCGAAAGAAACACGAAAACCTTGCGTCGCTGGATTCCGAAATGCGAGAGACGATTATCCGTCTCTCCGCAATTCTTCGCTTAGCCGATGGTTTCGATCGCGGTCACACCGCCGCTGTAGACTCGATAAAAGTGAGATGGATGCCGCGCGCAATTCGCATCACCGCGGTTCCGAATCAACAGGGGAAAAGTATCCGCCTCGATTTATGGGGCGCCGCGAGGAAATCAGGATTGCTGGCAAAAGTTGCCAACACAAAAGTTGAAATCGTCGCTCCCGACGGGACCGTCCTGTCTTACGACGATGAAGTAGGCGATCCGGATTGAATCGAATCCGCAAGGCCGAGTGAAGCGGCCGCTGCCTCTCCCCACGGATCGCCAATCAACAGTTTGTGTATACCGATTTCAGGAGCGCCGTTCGGATGTCGCTGACAATACGTGCCGTCTGAAGAAAGCTCCCACACCTGCCTGTTGTCTGCGAGACATAGTGCGAAAAGCGCTCGCAGCTTCGGATGAAGAGTGAGATCGAGGACCGGAGTAACAGCTTCGACGCGACGATCGAAGTTTCGAGGCATCCAGTCCGACGATCCAAAATAAAATTCGCCCTCCCCACCGTTGGCGAAATAATAGACTCGCGAGTGCTCCAGAAATCGACCGATGATGCTGATCACGCGGATGTTTTCGCTGACTCCGGGAATGCCCGGCCTCAGACAGCATGTACCACGGACGATCAGATCGATTTGTACTCCGACCTGCGATGCTGCGTAAAGCGCTTCGATCAACGTGGTGTCGACGAGCGCATTCATCTTCGCAATGATTCGCGCCGGTTTTCCACTCAGCGCTGCCTCGGCTTCTCTCTCGATCAGCTCGAGAAAGCGCGAGCGCATTTTTCCGGGAGCAACGATGAGCTTGCGATAAGTGCTCTGATGCGAGAAGCCAGTGAGCGCATTGAACAGATCAGTCAGATCCGCACCGATATCGGAATTGCGAGTGAACAATCCAATGTCGGTATAAAGTCGCGCCGTCTTCGAATTGTAATTCCCTGAGCTGATATGCGAGTATCTCGCAATTCCGTCCGGCTCCCGGCGGACAACGAGTGTCGTCTTGCTATGCGTCTTCAGTCCGGCAAGCCCGTACGCGACATGCACTCCGAAGCTTTCGAGTGTCCGCGCCCACGTGATGTTATTGGCCTCATCGAATCTCGCTTGCAGCTCGATCAGCACAGCAACCTGCTTCCCGCGATTAGCTGCTTCGGTGAGAGCACGCACAATTGCGGTGTCACCAGAGGTGCGGTACAGCGTCATCTTGATGGCCAGCACGTTTTCGTCGAGCGCTGCGCCATTAATGAAATGTTCTACGGTCGTAGCAAAAGCGTCGAACGGATGATGAACGAGAATGTCCCGCTCTCGGAGCACGTCGAAGAACGAACGGTTTTGATCGCGAAGCTCGGATGGGGTGCAAGGCGCAAAGGGCGGTTCACGCAGCTCGGGAATGTCGAGACTCGCAATCCACATCAGGTCACCCAGCTCGAGCAACGATCCGACTTCTACGACATCCTGCTCGGTCAGCGGCGGAATCTCCGGAGGTTGGTCCTCCTGCAATTCTTCGAGCAGCAGCTTCCGAATCTCCATCGGCATTCCATCCTGCACCTCGAGGCGCACAACTTCAGCGAAGCGGCGCTGAAAGACCTGCTCCTCGATCATGGCAAGCAGATCGTCGTCCTCGTCGAAGTTCGGAAGATCGAGATCGGAATACCGCGTCACCCGAAAGGCGTGACATCCCCGAATTTTCATTCCGGGAAATAGCGAGTCGAGATAGGAGCCAATCACTTTCTCAAGAGGAATAAATTCGAGATCGCGCCCGAATCTCACCCATCGCGGAATACTCTTCGGCACTTTCACTCTCGCGAATCGTTCAACACCCGTCTCGGGATCGAGGATCTGAACCGCGAGAGAAAGCGAGAGGTTGGAGATGTACGGAAACGGGTGCCCTGGATCTACGGCGAGCGGCGTAAGCACGGGGAAAACCTGATTCTCGAAAAACTGGCTGATTATCTCCTTTTCCTGATCGGAGATAATCGACGGGTCAACGAGACGAATTCCGTGCTGAGCAAGCGTCGGAAGTAAAACCTCATGCAGACATCGGCGGGCATCAGCCAGGAGTGACGCAACCCGTCGCTGGATTGCCGCAAGCTGCTCAGTTGGCGTCAATCCATCGGGCGATGTCTGCATCACCCCGGCCGCAACTTGTCTTCGCAGCCCGGCAACGCGAACCATGTAGAACTCGTCGAGGTTCGTGCTGAAGATCGAAAGAAACTTCAGCCGCTCGAGTATGGGATTGCGATCATCGAACGCCTCGTGCAGAACACGAGCGTTGAACTCGAGCCAGCTTAGCTCGCGATTGAAGAAGAGCGAAGGGTCACCGGGCATTGCATCAGGCGTTGACGATCAACTGAAGAACGTAATAAGAGATTGCAGCCATTATTCCAGCTGCCGGTATCGTCACAACCCATGCCCAGACAATGCGACGCGCAATTCCCCACCGCACGGCATTAACGCGATTAGTAGCTCCCACACCGACGATCGAGCCGGTAATCGTGTGAGTCGTGCTCACGGGAATCCCATAATGGCTGGCAAGTGTGATAGCGAGTGCACCGCCCGTCTCGGCGCAAAATCCACTGACGGGCCGAAGCTTCGTAATTCGCGAGCCCATCGTATGTACGATTCTCCATCCACCGAACAATGTGCCAAGCGAGATTGCCGTGTATGCGCTCATCTCGACCCATAGCGGAACCGCGTCAGTGGCAAGATACAGGTGATGCAGTAATCCGGTTTGCGTCGCGGCAAGAGGTTTTATCGAAATCAACAGCCCGACAATGATGCCCATCGTTTTCTGCGCATCGTTGCCTCCGTGCGCGAGCGACAATGCCGCAGAGCTAATGAGCTGCGCAACCCGGAAAAATCGATCGACCCTCGCCGGCGCCATTCTTTGAAACGTCCAGTAAACGATCACCATCAGAATAAATCCCGCCAAGGCGCCAACGAGCGGGGATATCGCGATGAAGGAGAGAGTCTGTATCCACTTCTCTCCCCAGGTAATCGCCGCCCATCCCGCCTTGGCGATCGCCGAGCCTGCATATCCACCGATCAAGGCGTGCGATGAGCTCGACGGAATTCCGTAAAACCACGTGATGAGATTCCAGATGATCGCGCCAATCAATCCGCCGAGTATGACGTTCGGCGTGACGATGCTCAGATCGATGAGACCCTTGGCGATCGCCTTTGCGACTGCTGTCCCCACCGTGAAAGCAGCCAGAAAATTGAAGCAGGCCGCCCAGATAACCGCTGCGAGCGGGCTCAGCACGCGAGTTCCTACGATCGTGGCAATCGAATTCGCCGAATCGTGGAAGCCGTTGATGAAGTCGAACACGAAAGCCACGAGAACTATCGCGGCTACGTAGTAGATCACGGTCTACGCGTTCTTGATTGAAATGCTTTGGAGGACGTTGCCAACGTCCTCGCATTGATCGATCGCATCCTCGATCTTGTCGTACAGCTCCTTCCATTTCATAACGAGGAGCGGATCGGTCGCATTGGAAAAGAGAACGTCGAGCGCTTCGTGGAACACCGAATCGCCCTCTTCCTCGAGGAGCTTGAGCTGCCGGTTCCCTGCACTGACGGCTTTCGGATCCTTCATGCGGCCTACTGTCTCCTCGATCGTCTGCCCCGCTCGCTTCAGCACCTCGGACAGCTGCACTCCGTGAGGCCGTGCAACCTTGATGTGAAAGATTGAAGCGCGGCGGGCTGCACCATCTATCAAGTCGACGACGTCGTCGAGCGCGCCGGCAAGCTCGTGGATGTCTTCGCGATCGAACGGCGTGACGAAGGTTCGATCGATTCGATCGATTATGTCGTGTGTGAGATTGTCCGCTTCATGCTCGAGCGTCTTGATTTGCGCAACTCTCTCTTCGAGCCGGGAAGGATCTTCGAACGCCTCATGGAGCAGCGCCGCTGATCCCGAAAGCCGCTTTGCGACTTCGGCGAACATGTCGTAGAACTGCGCGTCGCGGGGGATTAGCTGCACTTGGATTTCGGTTGAGTTTTTGGCGACAATTTCATACGTCGCGCAGAGCGAAATTTACGCCGCCACGATATGCCGGGCTACCAGACGAGGGTTCTCAAACAGCTTTACGAGTATCAGTCCTGTAACAAAGCCGCCAATGTGCGCCCAAACTGCTACTCCACCCGAGACCTCGGGCCGGACAGTCGTCAGTTCCGGGAGTGCGCTGATCACCTGCCATCCAATCCACCACAGAAGAACTGCCCATGCAGGAATCCACCACGTCTTGAAAAAGACGATAAAGAAAAAAAGCATCTTCACGCGCACTCTTGGATAGAGCACGAGATACGCGCCAAGAACTCCAGAGATGGCCCCCGAGGCACCGACCGTGGGCACCGGCGACCGCGGCTGCATCAGAATGTGTGTCCCCGCCGCAGCTAATCCGCAGATGAGATAAAAAACGAGGAAGCGAAAATGCCCCATGCTGTCCTCGATGTTGTTTCCAAACACCCAGAAAAACAGGCAGTTGCCCAGGAGATGAATCCAGCCGCCATGCAGGAACATCGAAATGAGCGGCGTGAAAATATTGATTTGCTCCTTATCGATGATGCAGGCCATTCCGTCGCCCAAAGGAACACCGGTACCAAGACGTGCCTGGTGAGTGATTTCACCGGGCACCATCCCCAGGTTGCAAATGCTCGCGGCCAGCTGCGGCTCGTTGAAGCCCGCACCTTGAACGAAGACCCACGTCCCGACCAACGCGGCGAGAATCGCGTAGGTCATGACAGGGGGACGTAATGTCGGGAGCTCGTCGCTTAACGGGATCATCTCTTAGCGAAGAATACTAGTTCTTAGCGAGATGATAGCGAAGCAACAAGCTCCCGCGTTAGGTTCGGTTTCGGGTGTTTATCAGTTTGAACCCAAGCCGGTGAAACTCTTCCATTCCTTCGCGATTTCCTGGGATGGAAGCCAGCTCGTCCGTGAGCGGTCGCGCAAATAGGTTCCTGAGGGTGCGATCAAACCCGTGGAAGGATCTCCAATCCACCCGAGAGACTCCGTCACCGGCACGATTCCAGTTTCGGAAATCAGTCTCTGCGTCAAAACTTCGTTCATCCAGTTGAACGTCACTGATCTCTGCGTCGGCGACAGAGCGTGGTGCGGGACACCCCGTTCCATAGCGATTGCCCAAAGCCCACCATTTGCGCGGTTCGAGTCGAACAGCGCCGAGAGCTTCGCGTTATCGACGAAAACATCGAGCTCTGCCATTACCACATACGTGGGCAGGCCTGGAACAGCAGTCGTTGAAAGTTTCTCCAGGCCAAACGGGACCTTGAGGAAGAGACCGATCATGCGCGATGCGTTCCTAACAGTGAATCCAGTTGCCTCCGGTGCCCCTCCCGAGATGCCGTACATCAATATCGGCGCATCCGCGAGATCGGGACGTCCGCTTGATGCAGCAACCGCTTTCAGCGTCTCCAGAATCCGTACGTCACTCTGCGCCGAGTTTCCCATCGCCGCCACGGAAGTGCCCATGATGGCCATGCCTTTGCTCGCTGCCATTGCGCGAAATTGCTCTCCCTGTGTTTGCAGGGAAGCTTCAACCGCAGGCAACGGAGCCCCAAAGGGAGTGCCCACCGCATAGCCGCGCGTATTGGGGCCACCGAGAGCGAGCAGAATTGCGTTGACTTTGCTCACCGCCGCCGGTATGTAGACAGAAAATGAATCGGTCTCGAATCGCTCGATCCGAGCGAGCGTGACGTTGTGCAGGAAATCTGTTGGAGTAACTGAGATGTCCTCCTCAAACTCATTGAATCCCGTTGCAACCACCTTGAGCTTTGCGGGGCCGGGCGGAAGGTTGATGAATGAGAAGGTTCCGAATCGATCGGTTATAGTTTTGGCGGCACCTACTGTCACTTGTGCATTTGCAACGGGATCGTGAGCTCCTGCTCCGTTCACGATGATCCCGCGCATCGCGTAAGACGGCGCCGTCAGCTCGGTCGTGTTATCGTCGCAGGCGCCGAGAAATAGAATTGCCGCGACGGCAACGATACGGGGTGACGCGCCCCGCGTTCGTAAAGCATTTGGCTTTCGCATCAGAGAATCTCCCGCTCTTGTGGTGAAGTACCGTTCCGAAGGCGCGTGTCGTTCCACGCGCTCCGGGTCTCACTTCAACACGCGCAGAAGTGGGGGCGATTCCGCCAAATAATTTTTACGATGAGCCGGTTTGCGGAGAGAAACACTGCTGTGAGCAACCCGGCTAGATCAGTCGTGCGTCGTCGCCATCCTGAGTCCTACAGAAGTCCGGGTGCCGGAACCCGGCTCGTAGAAGCGCCCGAATGCTTCGTTAGTAACAACATTTGCGGTGCGGCGAGAGCGAAAAACATTTTCGATTTTCCCGAACAACGTGCCCGGTCCGATGCGGAACTCGGCATTCATATGAAACAGCGCACTTGATGGCAGAGCGCGGAACGGCACCTTCTGAATCGAATTTCCCGCTGGAAAATACCACATACCTTCTCGCGCATTGCTCGTCTCGACGTACACGGTGCTTTGCCATTCGGCTTCCGCTCCTATTCCAAGTCGCGGTAGAGGACGCAACTGCACCTCTGCATTGAGATGATGTCGTGGAAGTCCCGGTAGCCGCTTACCTGAGAAGTTCACCAGTTGGCGGGCGCCAGTGGAGGTGATCACGGAGCTTCGGTAGTCGTCGAGCACCATATCGAGATACGCATAGCTCGCTTTCCATTCGAGCAGCTGCGCGACGTGGTCAGTTACACCAAGCTCGACTCCGATATTGTGGGACCGACTGGC
>DATLDN010000072.1:0-6057 GCA_035525855.1 Gemmatimonadaceae bacterium | reverse complement strand
GAGTAGTTGGTGACGGTCGTGTTCTGTATGTCGGCAATTGTGGCGACCCTGTCATGCGGTCCTCTTCCGTCAGGCTCGACGGAGACGTATCCGGCGGCGAGCATGCTTTCGTAAGCCTTTGCGTCTTTCGTCTGCCAATTCTTCCATGCTTGCTGGATTTGCGCCTCGAGAAGTTCGGCGGGGGGCTTGGCGGGAGGGTTGTAGGCAGAAAGGGCTTTGGCAATCGCCGAGTTTGTAACGGCGAATAGAGGAAGCGCTACGATCACTGCAGCGACGAGTTTTGATGCTCTCATTTGTTCTCCTCACTCACCAGAAAATCTTATGGACTGAACCGACTAATTTTCACTATTGTCGTCTGACAGGTCTACATCTACTGCAATAATTAGAGGCTTAAACTTTGGCACCGCAATTCATTTACGTCATGAAGGATTTGCGCAAAGTCGTCCCGCCATCACGGGAGATTCTGCGCGGCATCTGGCTCTCATTTTATCCCGGCGCAAAGATCGGCGTACTCGGCGCAAACGGCGCGGGGAAATCGTCACTGCTAAAAATCATGGCCGGTGTCGATCACGATTTTCAGGGGGAGGCGTGGCCGCATGATGGAACGCGCATTGGATATCTGTCGCAGGTTCCTGAGCTCGATGCTTCGAAGAACGTTCAGGAGAACGTGGAAGATGCCGTGCGTGGTCAGCGGGATCTATTGAAGCAATTCGAAGACATCTCGATGAAGTTTGCTGAGCCGATGTCGGACAGCGAGATGGAGAAGCTGCTGGAAAAGCAGGGTCGCGTGCAGGAGAGAATCGATGCCGCGAATCTGTGGGAGCTCGATCGGAAAATCGAGATCGCGATGGATGCGCTTCGTCTTCCGCCGGCTGACGCTTCTATAGATACGCTATCCGGTGGAGAGAAGCGCCGCGTTGCCTTGTGCCGCACGCTTCTGGAAGAGCCGGACATGCTATTGCTTGACGAGCCGACCAACCATCTCGATGCAGAGAGTGTTGCGTGGCTCGAGCGATACCTCGCGGAGTTTCCGGGAACTGTCGTTGCTGTTACGCACGATCGTTACTTCCTCGACAACGTTGCGAAGTGGATTCTCGAGCTCGACCGCGGATATGGAATTCCGTGGGAAGGGAATTACACGTCGTGGCTCGATCAGAAGAAGACGCGACTCGCAACGGAGGAGAAGCAGGCGTCGGCTCGTCAGCGAACATTGGAGCGCGAGCTCGAGTGGGTGCGCATGTCCCCGCGCGCTCGCCAATCGAAGAGCAAGGCTCGATTGCAGCATTACGAAGAGCTTGCATCGGAAAAGCAGGAAGAGCGCATCGCACAGAATGAGATTGTGATTCCTCCTGCTCCGCGTCTTGGCAACGATGTCGTAATTGCTGATGGATTAGCGAAGGCGTATGGCGACAAGGTGTTGTTCGATTCGTTGTCGTTCTCGTTGCCGCGTGGTGGAATTGTCGGCGTGATCGGCCCCAACGGTGCGGGAAAGACAACGCTCTTCAGAATGATTGTCGGATCGGAACAGCCTGACGCCGGATCGTTAAAGGTTGGTGATACGGTGCAGCTCGCGTATGTCGATCAGGATCGTGGTCTCGATGGAGGGAAGACGGTGTACGATGAGGTGAGTGGCGGCCTCGATACGATTCAGGTTGGTAAGCGTGAGATCAACACGCGCGGGTATTTGTCTAGCTTCAACTTCAGAGGTGCCGATCAGCAGAAGTCAGTCGACAAACTTTCTGGTGGTGAGCGGAATCGGCTGCATCTCGCGAAGTTGTTGAAGAGTGGGGGGAACTTGTTGCTGCTCGATGAGCCGACGAATGATCTGGACGTCGACACTTTGCGTGCACTCGAGGATGCGCTTCTCGATTTCTCAGGATGTGCGGTTGTGATCTCACACGATCGGTGGTTTCTCGATCGTATCGCGACGCACATGTTGGCGTTCGAGGGAGATTCGGAGGTTGTTTGGTTCGAGGGGAATTATCAGGCGTACATCGAAGACCTCAAGAAACGTAAGGGCGCCGATGCCGATCAGCCGCATCGGATCAAATACAAAGCGCTCGTCAGAAGATAGTTCTGTCGGGTTGGTGTCCCTTTCGTAGCTTCGCTTATGGTAACCGTTGCAGATCACTTGAGAAGCGAAGGCTGGGCTCTCACACCGCCTGTTGTTCACAGCTCACTCATTGAGTGAGCTCACGGACGACTCACACCTCTACTCGCCAACTCCGCGCGCGCGTGGCGTTCGACACTGCTCGAGCTCGTAGCGCGCGAAGCCTCGCGCGCTCTGGCAGCCGTTCGAAATGTTGCACAGTCCGTTCTCGGACAGGGTGCGTTTGCAGTCCATGCAATCCTGTTCGACAAGAACCGGACGCGAATTAGTAAGTCATCTGGCATCAGGATTGACAATTGCAGTTAAGGCTCAAATCATCACCGAAGGCTTGTATGCTCCGCGGAGAGCATGGGAATCTCAACTCCTCCGCACTGAACCCGTGCTACCGGAAGAACTTCGCGGTTACGGAACCTGGTTGCGCCTGCATCGCGGTACCGACATTGCAGCGCCAACGACATAGTCAATTCGCGGGGTGCTCATAATGCTAATCGCAAAACTGACAGTTGCCGCACTGCTTTTCGCGATGATCGAGAGTAACGGGGGCGATTATCGACGCGCGCGTCTGACGAAACAATCACCTCGTATCATGGCGAGAAATGCGTTACGTGCCGAAGCGCTAGGCTGTTACGAGCTACTCGATAGCGCGGGACAGAACGCGTCGAAGAGTATGGAGGGCGTGCCCGCGATCATCCGCGTCGACAGCATGGTCGATCTAACGCGCGATATGCCTGCCGGGATGACCAGTTTGCGAACCCTTGGCGCGGCCACTGTCGGTACGCCTGTGTACCGGGATCCTATATCACGAGACATGCATCCCAGGTGGTCTGCTGATTCGCTCACCGATTCCGTGAGGCTCGTGTTCACCAACGGATTCACTGGTGCTCTCTTCGCGCTGAACCTGCCAGTCAACAATCGGGGTGACACACTGAAAGGTCGAGCCAAGACGTTCGTTGACGTTGCACCATTAGAGGGTCCCGAGGGCAACGCGTGGGCAGTTCGTCGTCATTGTCCGAAACCGCAGGGCTAGCTATTTCGTGTAAACCGAGTGAGTCGTAACGTCGAAGTCGATTGCGAACCCGTTGCCGCCATTCCATACGCCGGTGTACGAGCGGGTCCGTCCGCCGACACCCGTGACTGAAAGCTGAACTCCGCAGGTTACATTCTCAGAACCTGGCTCTGTGAAGTAGATCTTCGCTCCCGTTGCCTGCGGACTCACGATGTACGTCCCAACACAAGTCTCGACGGGCTGCGTCACCGTCACGCCATTTTCCGTCCGCCGGTACGTAGTGGTGTTTGTGAATCGGTAAGCTGAGATGATGCTGAGCGTGGCACTAAGAATTTCCACTCGCACATTCCCACGAATTGCCGCCGTCAGCGGAACCGCTGATCCATTGATGGATTGCAAGTTGTAAGTCGCTGACTCGAGCCCTTCACCGGGGCCCGTATAGTCGCTGCCGCACCCAGCTACGGCGAGAATCAAAGCGGCCATTCCAAAGCATCTGTTGCGATTCAGCATGTCGTAATTTTAATCAGAACGTCACTACTCCGCCGGAATGAAAGGTCGAGCAGCTGCGGAATACAACGTTCAGGAGGATCGTCAGAACGATTGAAAAGATGATACTCGCCAGGCAGTTGAATTTGACCTTCATCGAAACTCGTTGAAGTAACTGAGATCATAAAGGCAGACCGCATGCCCAAGCGGTGCGCTGAGGCTGCCTCGATCAAGAGGTAACAGGCTCGAGAACCGACATTACGCTTTCTGCGAATCGCTCCATTCGGGCAGTTCGCGGAGGTCAACCGTCATCGGGTCCTTAGAAGTCTCGACAACACGGGATCACGGTTAGCGAAATAATCTCGCGAGCTCAGCACAACTTTGATGTCAGGCTCGATCCACTGACGCGTATCGCCAGGGATGTTCTCGTGATACCGATTTGAAATACTTACAATCGCGCCACTCCATGGGAGCTGAAGATCATTCTCCTCGCCAACGAAGTTCGGCTTCGAGCTGCTTGGCTCACCGACAAAGATTGCACGGGTTCGCTTATCCAGCTGTGAGATGAAATTCTGGGCGGCCGAGAAAGTGTTGCGCCCGGTTAAGACGTAGAACTTTCCGTTCGGTTGTGCTGCTTCCCACGTTGTGATCGCGTCGATGATCGGCGGATACAAATAGGAATTACCACCGTTGTTGTGTCGCACGTCGAGAATCAGCGTTGCGGGTTTCATGTTCTTCAGTGCTGAGTCGAGCTCAGCGCCTGATTGTTTCATTGTGTGATTGGGCTCATCCATCACCTGATTGTACTGCACGTAGAGTCGCTTCTCGTCGAGCGGCCTCATCCAGAAATTCCTGGTCACGTTGCTCAGCCAGAGTGGCACCGGAGGAGCGTCGGGTCTGTGTGATGGGATGAGCTTTGGAACTCCTTGCATTCGCTCAGGTGGAGACGTTCCGAACTTCACGTGTTGCACTTTCCCGTTTCGATCCTGAAGCGTAACGGGAATACTGTCACCTGGTTTGATGTCCGTCAGCGATTCGAGAATTCCTCGGAGATTCAGAAACGGTGGGCCAATCCACTTGTAGCCGAACGGATTGTCAGCGGGGATTGCGGGCTTCATTCGCTCGATGATCGTTGCAGTCGGCGTTGTTCCAACTGCGATGAGCTTGCTGCCGATCCATTTCTCGTAACCTTGCCGAGCGTCGATTACAAACATTCCATCCGAGAACAAATAGAATCGAACTGGAATGACGCTTCCCGGCACATGTTCGGCGCCAACAGGCAGCACGTAAGTGTGACCGTCTCCAATGAATGAAGCGAGTCGTACCATTTCGAACAGCATTCGCTCGTCGCTGTATTTCGGAATGTTCTGCTCGAGGGCCGCAACTGCTTTGAGCAGAGCAGGAGGCAGAGGCTTCGATTTGTAGACGTAGTGCTGCTTCTGAATCTGGTCGAGCCAGAAGGTGATGTCGGATTTCCACCCGGTTACACGGTCCGCGCCGGGAGCTGCGTACGCGTGGGCAGCTTGCTGAGTATGAACACGAGCGACAGGTATCGCGATTGTAAGGCAGCCAATCGCGAAGCGCACAAACAAGCGCATATGCACCTCTCATAAGGAATGGACGACCAGCTTAAACCCTTACGCCCCGAGGCCGTCCGGGGGTTTCAGAACACTCGACCGGAACGATCTGGACTTTATTTTACCAATTGGTTAAATACAACCCATGTCGCCCCAGCTGCTCAATGCCACTTTCGCTGCACTGTCAGATCCGACGCGACGCGCCATTCTCTCACGACTCGCGCGTGGTGACGCATCGGTTACGGAATTGGCAGAGCCATTCAAGATGAGCCTCCCGGCGATCTCCAAGCATCTCAAGGTGCTTCAGCGCGCGGGGCTCATCACTCAGGGAAGGGAAGCGCAGTGGCGTCCATGCCGCCTCGAAGCGGCGCCGCTCAAAGAAGCAGCCGATTGGATCGAGCACTATCGCCAATATTGGGAGCACAGCTTCGACCAGCTCGATCGTTACCTGCACCAAGTGCAATCAAAGGAGGGGAAACGTGGCCGAAGAAAGAAATGAGCTGGTAATCACGCGAACATTCGACGCACCGCGAGAGCTCGTGTTCAAGGCGTGGACAGACCCCGAGCGAATCAAGCAATGGCTCGCGCCCCGCGGATTCAAAATTCCAGTTGCGGAAGGCGACCTTCGTTCCGGCGGGAAATGGCGACAATCGATGGTCATCAACACGCCGACGGCTGGGGGCAGTGCTTCGACCGTCTAGCCGAGCTGTTATCGCAGAAGTAATCGCGCTATTTGTTGCCGGTGAAACTCTTCGCTATCGCGAGCGCAGTTTCGTAGGGCTGAGGATTATCGCGGTTAGTGAGCATCACCACTGTGAGATGTCGTGAGGGATTTCGGACGATCACGTTTCGAAATCCCGATGTCTCGCCCGAATGCC
>DATLDN010000144.1:0-6513 GCA_035525855.1 Gemmatimonadaceae bacterium | reverse complement strand
TTGCGTTCCCAATCCTCGCTGCCGGAGTGTCCGCGCGCCGCATCGTGCACATACCTGACTCAGCTGCTCCTGGTGTCCGCAGTAATGACACAAAAGCCTTTCCGGCGCACGATGGTGTGTGAGCGTAATGCTGCAGTTTGGACAAACGACAACGTTCGAGCATTCACTGCATATCACAAACGCCGAGTAGCCACGCCGATTGAGAAGGAGAATGCTCTGCTCACCACGTTCGAGTCTTTCCTCGAGCGCGGTATCGAGCTCTTCGCGAATCACCTGGGCATATGCGGGCGATGCTGGCCCTTCGCGCGCCTCATTCGTTCCAATCCTGTGTCGCAGATCGATAACTTCGATCACGGGCAATCGGGTCTCGCCAACACGCTCAGGAAGATTCAGCTGCGTGTATTTCGCCGCTTCCGCATTCGTCCAGCTCTCGAGCGAAGGCGTTGCACTGCCGAGTACTACGACTGCTCCTTCGAGTCGCGCCCGAACGATTGCTACTTCGCGCGCATGATAACGCGGATTCTCGCCCTGCTTGTAGCTCGTCTCGTGCTCTTCGTCGACAATGATTGCGCCGAGATTCGCGAGTGGAGCGAAGACAGCAGATCTCGCACCTACCGCAATGCGCTTGTCACCACGACGCAACGCAAGCCATGCATCGTATCGCTCGCCGTCACTCAACGCAGAGTGCAGCACAGCAATGTCGTCGCCGAACACTGCTCGAAAGCGATCGACAGTCTGTGGTGTGAGTGCAATTTCGGGAACCAGAACAATTCCTGTTTTTCCTTTTTCCCGTACGAGCCGCTTCAGCACTTCGATGTAAACGAGGGTCTTTCCACTACCGGTTACACCATTCAAGAGATACACGTCACCGGGCTTCGCTTTATCGATCGCAGCAATTGCAGCTGCCTGCGCTGGGTTCGGCCTGTGTGCATGGAGCTTTCCCACCGGGCGCTGCGCGAAAGGATCGCGGTCTACGACTTCTGCCTCGACAACGATTAAACCGCGTTTCTCCAGGCTTTTTAATACCGACGGAGAAAATGAGAGCTGCTGAAGCAGATGATCGACTGTCGTCCGACCGCCGAGCGATTCGATAAGTTCAAAGACGGCTCGCTGCTGACGCGACCGCGCGAAGACCTTGTCTCGCTCGAGCAATGAAGGAAGATTTGCGTCGAGACGCACTACCCTCTGCGTCTTTCGTTTTGGCTGAGGCTGTTCCGCGCCGGCCAGGGCCAAAGGCAGTGCCGTACGGAGTGCAACGCCGATTGGGACGATGTAATAGTCCGCAATCCATCGGCACAGCGAGATCATCTCCTGACTTACAACCGGCTCTTCATCGGGAACGTCGACGATAGTGCGAACTTTTCGCGGAAGCGCCGCGGGATTAGCCGGACCCAGACAAATTCCGATCTCGGTGCCCGTCCTGAAGGGAACGACAATGCGCGACCCGCTAACCGGTAATCGTTTTTGCGGGTCGACGGCGTACGTAAATGTCTGAAAGAGCGGAACGGGGAGTGCGACCTCGACGAGCCCCGATGAGACCTCGGGCATTTCTTACCTGCTGCCGGCGCTCGCTACGCGTGGCTCGATTGTCTCGTTTCGTGTGACGCCGAGGCCCGGCTTGTCATTCAGCTGAATTCGACCACCAGCGATTGTAACTCCACTGAACGGATCACCATCGAGCAGGGCCGCTCCGTCGAAGTCCGCGTGATCCAGCATCGGAGCGAGCTGCGCGATCGCAGAAATTCCAAGACTCGATTCGATCATGCAGCCGGCCATGACTGACATTCCGAACGCGCGCGCGGTGTGAACGATTCGCACTGCCTCTCGAAGACTTCCGCACTTGGCAAGCTTGAGATTCACACCATCCACTGCGCCGGCGAGACGTGGAATGTCAGCGGCTACGAGACACGATTCATCAGCAACGATTGGAAGCGGTGATCGTTCACGCACGAACCGAAGTCCATCGATATCGTGCGCTGCAACCGGTTGCTCGACGAATTCAATGTCATAGTCGCGCAGAAAATGAGTCATTCGCACCGCTTCAGATGGCGACCACGCAGCATTCGCATCGACGCGAACTTTTTTATCCGGCGCAGCTTCGCGAACGACGCGAACGATTTCCATATCGCGATCCGTTCCCAGCTTCACCTTTAGAATCGGATACTGGGCTGCGTCTGCAACTCTTTTGCGCAATCCTTCGTTGTCGGCTATCCCAATGGTAAAGCTCGATTGCGATGCGTCCGCTGCGTCGAGGCCCCACATGCGATATACAGGAATTCCAAGACGTTTCCCGACAATGTCGTGAAGCGCCGCGCTCACGGCAGATTTTGCAGATCCGTTCCCGCGCAAAACGCGATCTAGCTGAACATCGATTGCTTCGAGCGACCAGGCGTCCGCCTTCGCGAGCACCGGCACCCATCGCTCGAACGCGGCAACTACCGATCCGACGGTTTCGCCATAGTATCGATTCGGCGCAGCTTCCCCGAGTCCTTCAATGCCATCCTCGTCGACGATGCGCACAACCACATTTTCGTGCGCAGCATATCCACCACGCGCAATGACGAACGGAAATCGCGTCTTGAGCGCGATTACTTCGTGGGTCAGCTTCACAGTCGGCCGGCTGCGCCCGCGAATGAATTACGTGGAGTAGTTACCCGCGATCCCCACGCGCCGCGCAAATCATCGGGCGCCTGCGCGCCCGAGAGATAGGCAATCAACGCATCCGCGAGCTCATTCCCTCTTTGATATCGATCGGCCGCTCGCTTCTCCAGGCACTTCATCACAATGGCGGATAGCTGCGCCGGAATGCGCGAATCGACAACCTCGGGCGATGCAGCTGTCTCCGTTACATGCTTGTAGCTGATCGAATACCCATCCGCGCCGTCGAAGGGCGGAAATCCAAGGAGCGTTTCATACATCACAACGCCCAGCGCATAGATGTCGCTCCGCCCGTCCAACAACTTTCCGCGCGCCTGTTCCGGCGACATGTAGTGTGGAGTTCCCATCACATTACCGGTTCCCGTCATCCTTGCACGGAAATGTCCGGTCGCAATACCGAAATCAGTTACTAGCGCATTCTCGTCTTCATCGAAGAGAATGTTGTCCGGCTTGATGTCGCGGTGAACGAGTCCGTGTCGATGCGCGTAGTCGAGGGCACACGCAACCTGCGCCACGATGGCAGCTGTTCTTTCCGGTGGAAATGAGCGCCGATTATTGATTCGGTCGGCAAGAGTTCCTCTAGCGAGCCACGGCATAACGAGAAAAACCTGGTCTCCGACAGATCCAAAATCGATGATCGAGCAGATGTGCGGATGTACGAGCTGAGCGGCCGATTCTGCTTCGCGTTTAAATCTTTCGCGCATGTCGGCATCGCGCGCTAGATGCGCATGCATCACTTTGAGAACGACTGGACAATCGAGCGCGACGTGAAGCGCATAGTACACGTTGGCCATTCCACCTTCGCCGACGCGATGCATTATGCTGTAGCGGCCGCCCGTTATGTGGCGAAGTGCGGTGATCGCAGGATCAGGTGGCTGGCTGCTCTTGTTAGCGATAACCGGTAACAGCTCGCTGCAGCGGAGACACCGCGCCGCGGCAGAGCGATTCCACGAGCCGCAATCAGGACAAAACATCTCTAGCTGCCAAACTCCATTCGCACGAAATCATATGGAGGCCAGGGCCCCGTAACCTGAAAATCGAGATCGGTGTGACGCTGGTCTTCCTTCCCAACCAGCTCTGTGAAAATTCCCCAGTGCTCGATATCCACTAAAAACGATGCGTGGGCAATTAGGGTAGTATCATCCTCAGGAACTGGCAACGATATAGTTGCCGCGGCCTGGCCTCGCAGCACCCTCAAGCTATCGGACGCCACAGCGGCAAGTTCCTTCGTCTGCTCCTTGAGCTCTCCGGAAGATGATTTTACCGCTTCGGCACTGGGTGCACGTGTGATTTTTACGCGCGCTTCGCCGTGGCCCTCCACCATCCCGATCGCCTGAGTGAGCGTGAAGTAATGCAGCTCGAGCCAGCGCGCGAGATTCTCACGAGTGCGGAATACAGTGCCCGGCGGCGCCGGTAACACTGCAGTATTCGACTGAACTTCCTCGAGAATGCGCGTGTACTCGTTCATTTCCTTGTCATCGAGTGTGACGCGCGAGTACTTCCCGGGCGCGACAACAGCGCCGAGCATACGAAAAGGAACGAGTGTCGTTCCGGTGGCAAGCGATGTAACGGCTTGCCCATCCACCGTTGCAACGCCGTAAAGGCGCAGCCCCTCTACAGAATTTTGCGCCATTTCAATGCCAGGAGAAGAAGTCCGCCGATTGCAAGCTGCACGACTACCATGAGCCAGAATCCGTGATCAACGTCAGCGAGCGGTATGGATCTGAAGTTCATTCCCCACATTCCGCTGACGACCACGAAAGGAAGACTAACTGTTGCGACCACGCTCAGTGTCTTCGTAACTGACCCAAGACGATTGGAGACCTGCGTCAGGTAACTGTCAAGCACGTTGCTCAAAAGCTCCCGATAGGTTTCCAATCCGTCGTTGATCCTGAGAATGTGGTCGTGAATATCACGGAAGTATACCTGCGTATCCGGCGTCAAGAACGTGCTCGGTCTGTTTGTGAGCACCGCAAATACATCACGCTCCGGAGCGAGATGTCTTCGCAACGACAGAACGAGACGCTTCACGGTAAAGATGTCACGAAGCGCGCTCTGATCAAACGATGTAAATATCCGATCCTCGAGGCCGTCGACGAACTCATCGAGTTGATCGATAATGGGAAAATACGCGTTCACCGCTTCATCGACGATTGCGTGCATCAATCGCGCGGGGCCGGCCTTTGTCAGCTCCGGTCGACGCTGAAGCAGAGCGACCGTAGCCTCGACGGGTTTCGTTTCGGCGCCGTGAACTGTGACGAGAAAATTCGCTCCGAGGAAACAAGTCAGGTTGACTGTATCGATATCGTAGGGGTCTTCGGTTTCTTCACGGAACGCGATCGTGCGCACGATCAGAATGAGAAATCCTGAGTACTCTTCGATCTTGACGCGCGAATTGGGATTGAGGCTGTCCTCGATTGCGAGGGGATGGAAATGAAAGACATCGGACAACAGCGCAGCCTGCGCAGGGTCCCCCGCATCGATGTCGACCCAGAGCGTTCCCGTTTTCGATTCGAGTCCTGCACGAATCTCGTCGACCGAGAGATCCTTCTTGAACTCATCGCTCGGCGCGTGGTAGCAGCTCCAGGGAGTGCGGGTTTCAGGTGGCATTGCCCCTAGAAGCTAATGGCCGGGAGTTGAGATGCGAGAACACGGCGGAAACGCTTTGGCAGACCCGCATAAAGCCACAGAGGTAACCCGTTGAGTTTTGGGTCAATGGTTCTCGGCCGTCAGCTCGCGAGTTTTCAGTATTGGGTTTTACTGAACCCTGATTACCCGTGAGCCGACCGCCGAGAACCATTGACCCAAAACTCAACGGGTTACCTCTCTGTGAGTCTCTCAATTCCCTCTTACCTCAACGCTCCAAGGTGAGCCATTGCCGCTTCAGCGGTTCTCTCAGGAGCGTAACCACCCTCGAGAACACTCACGACGCGGCCGCTGCACCAATCCTTTGCGCGCGCTACCATGCGCTCCGTCAATCCAACGATGTGATCCGGCTCGAGCGTAAATCCTCCAAGTGGATCCCCCCGAAGAGAATCAAATCCAGCAGAAATTAGAACGAGATCTGGAGTGAAGTCATTCGCCGCCAGGTCAACGCCGCGCTCGAATGCGTCGACGTACGTCTCCGCAGGAAGACCGGGCCGCATCGGGATATTCCATATGGTATCGTGCGGCCCGCGATCTTCCGCGGCGCCAGTGCCCGGATACCACGGCCACTGATGCATCGACACAAAATGAATACCGGGATCGGTTTCGACGATCGCCTGCGTTCCATTTCCATGATGAACATCCCAGTCGACAATCAACGCGCGCTCGACTCCATGGACCGTGCGTGCGTATCGAGCGGCAAGCGCGACATTTCCGAACAAACAAAATCCCATCGCTCGCGCCGCAATCGCGTGGTGTCCGGGCGGGCGTGTGGCGCAAAATGCGCGCATGTCACTCCCACGCATTGCTCGATCGACAGCATCGAGCGCGCAACCCGCGCCTGCAGTGGCGGCATCCCATGAGCCTTCGCTTGCAACCGTGTCAGGATCGAGACGCCCACCGCCAGCCTCGCTGATTTGCCTGACACTTTCGATGTACGGCCGGTCATGCACGATTGCGAGCTCGTCGGGGGTCGCGTGTCTTCCGACCAGCTGCTCCACGGACGTAAACAGCTCCGGATTATTTCTCAGTGCGCGCGTGATTGCGCGAAGACGGCCGACGTGCTCGGGATGCTCCCAGCCTGTGTCGTGACGGCCGCAGTCGGAGTGTGAGATGAAGGCGACGCTCACGTCGCCGGTTCGCTCCTTATCTGACCGGCTGACGCCGGCGATTTACAAGAAGAAGTATCGAGCCGTTACGCACTCCAGC
>DATLDN010000140.1:0-4829 GCA_035525855.1 Gemmatimonadaceae bacterium | reverse complement strand
CCGAGCAGGTACACGCTTGCCTGAAGGAGCTCAGTCCACACGACGGCTTTCATTCCGCCCTTATACGTGTAAACGATAGTCAGCACGCCGAGCAGAACGATCGCCCCAGGCATCGCGTATCGCTGAGGTACGGAGTTGCCGAGTATGAGAGCAATCGGAATTGCCGTTGCGAACACGCGGACGGAATCCGCCATTCCGCGCGTAACCATGAAAACGATCGACGTGAACCGTCGTGTCGCGAGGCCAAAGCGTTTCTCGAGGAGAGCGTAAGCGGTGACGAGCTCACCGAGGTAGTAACGCGGCAGCAACACGTTTGCGGCGACAATGCGTCCGAGAATGTATCCCGCCACAACCTGGAGAAACCCCAGATTACCGAGGTAGGAAAGACCTGGAATACTTATGAACGTCAGCGCACTTGTTTCGCTTGCTACTATCGAAAACATGACCGCCCACCACGGGATCGATCGCTCGGCGACGAAGTAGTCGGTAGCGCTGCGTTGCTTGCGGCCGATGTAGAGTCCGAGCGCGGTGGTGCCGCCGAGGTAGACGATGAGCACCAAAAAATCGAGGGCGGTGAAATGGGATTTCATTTCACCGCCCCTGTGATGCTGGCAACGCCGTTTGTCTGCTTACGCGGTGAACGAGCTTCCGCAGCCGCAACCGCCGGTAGAGTTCGGATTCTTGAACGTGAATCCGGAACCCTGCATCGATGTGACGTAGTCGATCGTCACGCCCGAGATGTACTGGGCCGAGAAGGGATCGACGAAGACCTTGAAGCCATCGTTCTCGATGACGAAATCGTCTTCGGCGCTCTTGTCTTCGATGACGAGACTGTATTTGAAGCCACTGCATCCGCCGGGCTGAACGGCCACGCGAAGTCCGCCCACGTCGCCGCTGACGTTCTCGGCCTCCATGAACTTCTTCACTTCGACCGACGCGGCGGGCGTCAGAGTGAGCTCGATATCAGACGAAATTGAAGCTGACATTTAACTACCTCCCTATACTCCAAAACTATTGGTGGAGCGCCGTTTAGGGTAGAGGAATTTCTCGGGAACGGGGAGCAAACCCGTCGGGTTCTGGGTCAATAGTTCTCGGCGATCGGCTCTCGAGTAATGAGTGGTCGGTTAAACCGAACACTGAAAACCCGCTAGCTGACTGCCGAGAACTATCGACCGAAAACCCGATGGGTTCGTCCGCATCAGCTCGCAGTCCATAGTCCACCCTCAGCCTCGCCATCTGCAGCTTGAAGCACTGGCTCCTGCCGGAACGACCGAGCAATCCATAAGAATGCGAGCAATGCAACAGTCAACATGATCACGGCCGTCATCGTCTGCCCGAAAATCAGTTTTCCAATCCCGAACAGTGTTGAATACACCGCGATGATACCGGCGATCCAGTTTGTCCATGCGAGTGCGCCGCCGGCAATCCCTTCGCGGGTGTAGCCCGCCTCAGCCTGAATCCGTCGCCATCCCGGTCCGCCAGGACGCACGCGACGATAGAACGAAATAAGAATGTTGTCGGGCTCGGGACCGGTAATGAATGTCACGCTTACCCACACGATAGTGCTTATCAATACAGTGACGAGCATGATCGTCGCGTCTGCATTCGGATCGCCGGGAGCGAAGCGACCCGGGATAACCTGAAACGCAATCGTCGAGACGACGAATGAGGTGATCATCGCGCTGATCTCAGACCAAGCGTTAATTCGCCACCAGTACCAGCGGAGAATCAGAACCAGTCCGGTACCCGCACCGATGGCGAGAAGGAACTTCCACGCTTGTTCGACAGACGAGAGCTGAGACGTGACACCGATCGAAGCGATGAAAAGAAGAACCGTCGCAATTCGGGCGACCATCACGTAATGCTTCTCGTCCTCTGAAGGCTTGAGGAAGCGTTTATAGAAATCGTTGACGAGATACGAAGCGCCCCAGTTGAGCTGGGTGCCGACGGTGGACATATACGCCGCCGCGAATCCAGCCATCATCACGCCGCGCCATGGAGTCGGCAGATAATCAACGAATGCGTGTACGTATCCGGACTCTTTATCCACGAGATTTGGATAGAGAATCACTGTTGCGAGGCCGGTTACGATCCACGGCCACGGTCTGATCGCGTAATGCGCAACCTGGAAGAACAGCGTCGCGAGAACACCATCGCGCTCACTGCGCGCGGAAAAAATTCTCTGGGCGATGTAACCGCCACCACCAGGCTCCGCGCCCGGATACCACGCTGCCCACCATTGCACCGAGAGGAAAACCGTCAGTGCGAGAAGCGGCATCCACGCATACGCTTCGAGTCCGGACGGTGTAAGCGAAACAGGCAGCACCGAAAGCGCAGCCGTCTCGGATCCGAAATGCGCGGCGAGCTTTGTGCGCATAGCATCGATGCCACCGACAGCAGCGACGACGTAAACCGCGAGAATAATGACCGCCGACATCTTGATCACGAATTGAATCAGGTCAGTCCAGAGAACCGCCCACAATCCAGCCGCGACAGAGTAAACCACCGTGATGACAAAACAAATTCCGACAGCGAGTACTGGTGAAACGCCTAGTGATATCGTGAGAATCTTGATCATCGCTCGAGTGACCCAGCCGAGGATGATGAGATTGATCGGGATTGCGAGATAGAGTGCGCGGAAGCCGCGAAGAAAACGTGCCGGTCGGCCGCTGTAACGAATTTCCGCGAACTCGACGTCCGTCATGACGTTGGCACGCCGCCACAGCCGCGCAAAGAAAAACACCGTGAGCATTCCACTCATCACCATATTCCACCACAGCCAGTTGCCCGCGACGCCGTGGGCGACTACCAGTCCCGTTACGACAAGCGGCGTGTCGGCCGCGAACGTCGTGGCGACCATCGATGCACCGGCGAGCCACCACGGAACGCTGCGCCCGGAGAGGAAGTATTCGTTGAGGCTCTCTCCACCGCGCTTGGTGAACATCAGGCCGATACCTGTGGAGAGCAGGAAATACGCGGCAACAATGGCCCAATCGATCGCAGAAATGTTCATCGTTTCGGGACAAGGGTGAGGGTACGACACGCCATGGAGTGTCTTCTCCATGCAGGGCATCGCGAGCGAGACGGAACGGCGATTCGTATCATTAGGTAACAGATCACAACTTCGGTCAACTTACGAGAATAAAAGGAATGGCGCGACACTATCGCTTTGTACTCGCAATTTTCATCGCCGCCGGCAGCGGCTGCACTGTTACCAGCGGCCGGCTGGATCCACCGGATCAGCTGCCTGAGGCCACTGTAAAACCAGGCATAAGTGTTCTGGTAGGCGATAGCGTCGATTTGATTCGCGGCAAACGCATCGCGCTGCTCACCAACCAGACCGGAGTCGACGAGCACCGCGAATCGGACATCGATGTTCTCCGCGATACGAAAGCGAAGAAAGCAAACGTCACGCTGGCGATGCTTTTCTCGCCGGAGCATGGAATTCGTGGAACCGAAGACCGGCAGAATGTCTCGAATGACGTAGATCGTCGAACGGGTCTGCGGATTTATTCCCTCTACACTGATCAAACGCGGGGCGTGCCGGACAGTTTGTATCGTCAGGTGGATGCACTCGTGGTGGACCTTCAGGATATTGGGACGCGAACCTGGACGTACGTCGGCGCAATGTTGTACTCGATGCGGACGGCGGCGCGCGTTGGAAAGCCAATCATCGTGCTCGATCGGCCGAACCCGATCACGGGTTTCTATGTCGAAGGGCCGATGCTCGACAGCACGCTCGCGAATCCCAATGATCCTGCGCCCGGAAGAAACGGGCAGGCGTACGCGATTTACTCCATGCCTCTTCGCCACGGAATGACGATGGCAGAAATGGCGTTGTTCTTCAACGACGAGTTCGGCATCAAGGCAGACCTCCACGTTGTTCCGATGAGAGGATGGCGCCGTGAGCTGTGGTTCGATCGAACCGGGCTTCCGTGGGTGAGACCGTCGCCGAACCTGCCGTATTTGCAAAGTGCGATGCTGTATCCCGCGCTTGTTGCGTTCGAGGGATCCAATCTTTCTGTTGGGCGGGGAACTCCGATTGCTTTTCAGTTGATCGGAGCGCCGTGGCTGAATACGAAAGCAACGATCGCGCTGCTCAAGGATCGTGAGCTGAAGGGCGTTCGTTTTCAGGAGGAGACATTCACACCAGTTTCGCCCGGTGATAACAAATATCCAAATCAGGCGATTCCAGGAATTCGAATTCTGATCACAAACCGGAATACGCTTCAGCCATCGCGCGTTGGCGCGACTCTGTTGTGGGCGATCAATAAAACTTCCGGTGCAGGGCTCAAACTGAATGATCGAACGTTCGATTTGAGATTCGGATCGCCGCGTATTCGCGAAGCGTTGTTGCGTGGTGACGATCCTGATGGGGTAATCGATCGAGAGTACGCAGCGGTGTACGCGTTCAGGGAAAGGACGAGGAGATACCTTCTTTATCCTTAAGCACTTACTTAGACCCGTTGGGTTTTGTGTCAATGGTTCTCGGCGGTCGGCTCACGAGTAATGAGTGGTCGGTAAAAACCGAATACAGAAAACCCGCTAGCTGAACGCCGAGAACCATTGACTCAAGACTCGGCGGGTCTAAGCCACGTGAGGTAGAGCACGCGTCTTGCACTCCCTGCATCCATCTAGAGGAGGATTAATGCGAACATTTTTAGTATCGCTCGCTATAGCAGCAACACTGACTGCGTGCGCCGGACGACAAGTTGAAGTTCGAACTGGCCCCACGCCTGCGGCCGATGTCTCGCTCCGCTTCACAAATAATCTGAGCCAGGCCGTAAACGTCTATGTCACCACCGGTGGCTCGGACACTTTTGTTAAAC
>DATLDN010000129.1:0-10247 GCA_035525855.1 Gemmatimonadaceae bacterium | reverse complement strand
CGCCCCCGCTGCTCCGGCACGGCACTACTGAGTGCTGTACGGAGTCAGCCGTCAGTAGTGCCGGTCCGGTGCTTCGGTGTCGTCTTGGTTTTACATTCTCACCATGCAAAACCGGCTAGCAAAACTCCTCCTGCAGCTCGGAGTTGCCGCGGTGATGCTTGCCGCGCTGCCGTACAAAGTCTTCGAGCTCGATCGGTACTTCGTTCCGAAAGAGCTCGTTCTGCATGTGGTCGCAATTGTATTTGCGCTCGTCCTTATCATTCCGCGGCGCACGATAAGAATCGACATCGTCGACGGACTTCTCGCATTCTTCCTTGTGTGGAGCGCAGCGTCCGCTCTGTTCGCAACAAACCACTGGCTCGCGCAAAGAGCACTCGGCTTGAGCGTCTCGAGCGCTCTCGTATTCTGGGGAGCGAGAAGAATCGCCGGTGCAGGCGGTTATAAAGAACTTTTAGTAGCCGCAGCGTTTGCTACGGTTGTCGCATCGCTGACATGTCTCACACAGGCATACGGACTGGAGAGCGATTACTTCAGTCAGAATCGCGCGCCAGGCGGAACATTCGGAAATCGAAATTTTGTCGCGCACATAGCGGCGATCGGTCTTCCCGCTCTCATGTGGTGCACTGTCACAGCGAAACGACCACTTGGCGCACTGACTGGATCACTGGGTGCAGCAACAGTCGGGGCGACGCTCGTGCTGTCGCGCTCGCGAGCTGCGTGGCTTGCCGTCGTCACGTCAGTGATAGTACTGGTGATTCCGCTTCTACTTTCCCGCAAATACTGGGACCGGGAAGTAGTCGGCGGAAGGTTCGCCCGCATTCTGCTGTCGATGTTCATCGCTGGAACGCTCGCGACAATTCTGCCGAACAATTTGAACTGGAAGAGCGACTCACCGTACCTCGATTCAGCTAAAGGAATGGTGAACTACAAGGAGGGAAGCGGGCGCGGACGAATTGCGCAGTATCGAAACACTCTCAAGATGGCGAAAGCGAATCCCGTCTTCGGTGTCGGTCCGGGAAACTGGCCCGTTCGATATACGCGGTTTGCGCCTGGCGGTGATCCATCCATATCCGATGAGGGCATGACGGCGAATCCGTGGCCGAGTAGTGATTGGGTGGCGTTTGTATCGGAGCGCGGATTTGTTGCGGCGGCGGCGCTCGCTCTCGCCTTCGCAATGTTGTTCTTCACGGGACTCACGAGGTGGCACCACATCGCGACCGGTGAAGGAGTGCTGCTCCGATTGGTCATGGCGGCGACAATTGTCGCGACGACTGTTGTCAGCGCATTCGACGCGGTGCTTCTACTTGCCGCGCCGGCATTGATTGTGTGGACGATCCTCGGCGCCTCAGTCGGAGCGCGACAGAATGGACGAGAAGTAAATCTTTCCTCGCGTGCGTGGAACGTTGCAGCGATTGCAACACTGTTGATCGTCTTTGCCGCCGAAGTACGCAGCGCAACGCAGACAATGGCAATGTCCGCCGTCGGTCTTGGTGGAAAGACCGCAGGCTGGGTGGAAGGAGCGAAATGGGATCCGGGGAGTTATCGGATCAATCTCAAAGTTGCACAGCTGTATGCGCGACGTGGAAAGTGCGTTACTGCACGCCCTTACGCTCAGCGCGCATCACACTTATTCCCGAACGCTCCGGCCGCAAAACGCATTGGGCGCCAATGCTCACGATAACAAGGCCCTCTTTACGTGGTACGCAACGTGCCACGCATGCAGTGTCGCGGATTGACGCGGCCTACCAGGAGTGAGCGATGGGAATATTCGACAAGAAGCCCGGCTCGGCCGATTTCTCGGACACAAAAGGGGCATCTTCATCCAACAGCAGCAGCTCTGCGGATTTTTCTGACGTATCAGGAGGTGCGTCATCGAGCGCGCCATCTGCGGGATCCGCGCAAAGCTACACTGTGAAGAGTGGAGATTCGCTGAGCAAAATCGCAAAGCATGTCTACGGTGACGGCAGCAAATGGCACAGGATCTACGAGGCGAATCGTGACAAGATCAAGAATCCCGACATGATTCAGCCAGGTTGGGAGCTCACGATTCCGTCCGAATAACACTGAACTTTTCAGGAGACAAAATGCATCGACATCTCCACACAGCGCGCTTGTTGCCGCTGGCTCTTACTCTCGTTGTATTCGCTTGCAAGAAACAGGATGCCGCTCCTGTTGATACCGCGTCCTCAATGGCGCCCGTCCCGCCACCAGCGGCCGCGGGCCTGCACGTGACCGGTGTAGAAACCGGAAAGGGGGTGAACGCAGACCGGACGATCAAGGATGACAATCACGACTTCGGGGTGCGCGACACCATTTACGCGTCGGTCAGCACTGAGGGGTCAGGCAGCGGCAAACTCGCTGCGAAGTGGTCGTATCAGGATGGAAAAGTCGTAAACGAGGAGTCGCAAGACATCTCGCCTACCGGTGATGCGCACCACGAGTTCCATATCACGAAGCCGAGTGCATGGCCGAAGGGCAATTATAAAGTCGACATTACTCTCGATGGCGCAGCAGTCGGAAGCAAAGACTTTACGGTGAAGTAATCAGAGCGATGGCATTTCAGATTACCTCTCCGGTTTTTTCTGCGAACGGAAAAATTCCAACGAAGTTCACGTGCGAAGGACTCGACGTTTCACCTCCGCTTCTATGGACTGATGCGCCGGCTGGAACGAAGAGCTTCGCACTCATCGCCGATGATCCGGATGCGCCCGACCCTGCGGCGCCGAAGATGGTATACGTGCACTGGGTTGCGTACAACATTCCGCCAAGCGTAACGAGCTTGGCGGAAAACGCAGCCATGACTGGATTACCTGCCGGTGCGCAGCAGGGAAGTAATGATTGGGATAAGCAGACCTATGGTGGTCCGTGTCCACCGATCGGACGTCATCGCTACTTCTTCAAGGTTTATGCGCTCGACACCGAACTGTCGAACTTGAAGAACGCAAAGAAACCGGACGTCGAGAACGCGATGAAGGGCCACATTCTCGCCCAGGCAGAGTTGATGGGGACATACCAGAAAGGCGACAACAACTAGAGCTTACTGAAATCTTTTTTCAGCGCTCGAGAGCTTTCCGGTCCCATCCACCGAGGTCTGCCGCCACAGAGTACGTGCTATCAAAAAATTCGAGAATGCGTGCGTCGCGATCGTTCGCGTGGCGCACGCTTTCATCAGGAAGCACCCAGAGATGCGCCTCCGGATGATAATACGCTTCCGCCGGTCGAATTTTCGCATCAGGACAGCCGGCAGGTTCCGGGTAAGCATAAGCATAGAACGCTGGCTCCTTCACCGGACCGTCCACGCTACCAGGCCACCAACCTGCGCTGATGCATTCGTGTGAGTACGCTTCGCGGTTGACCCAGTCGGCCATATACGGATTTCCGCCGGGATGTTGCGGCGCGGACCTTCCTGAAAATCGTGTGCACGCCATGTCGAATCCGCCCCAGAAGAAATGAGACGGACTGCACTTTCCGAGAAACTTTCCGCGAAAAATTGTCAGGAGACGATCAGCCTGCACGATGGCCTGCCATGCTCTATGAGCGGCATCAGAATCGTAGGAACGATGGTGCGTGTCATCGCTGAATCGAGTTCTGTCCGCCAGCTCCTGGGGGACTTGCCAAATCCGAGGATGAATTCCCAGAGCGCGAAGCAGCTCCATGTATTGAGTGAAAAAATCTGCCACTGATTGCGCAACGAGTGGAAGTTCCGCGAACCGTCCATCCGACGTTCGAATCGTCAGCACGTGATCGATAAAATCGAATTCCACGTCGAAGGTTCGACTCCCATCCGGCATAGACGAAGTGCCGAGCCCACGAGAAGTCACGTATAAAGTCGTGTTCCACCAGTGATTCTGCATTGGGGCCAGCGCGAGCCGGGTCTTGCCAACGATCTGTGTCCACAGATGCAGCGTCTGGTAAGTCTCGGCCCACTCGTCGAGCGGAAGGGAAGGCCAGGTGTTGTTGTTCAGCATCCCTGATTCTACTCTCTTCGTCAAGCATTCAAACCCTCATTGGCCGGAGGATGTCTTACCGCGTAGACCAATTACAAGGGTATCCACCATGATGTTTCGTACAACCATCCTCGCTGCGGCGCTCTTCGCCGGCGCGCCCGCAGCTTTCGCTCAGGGATCGTCCGATCCGATTTCAGTATTCAACGGCCGCGTACAAGCTGGCGCATGGCTCCGAATTCGAAGTCCCAACGGACGCATCGACGTTCGTGATGGAACGGGGCCAAACGTCAGCGTTACAGCCGTGAAGCGGCTCGACGATTACGATGCCGCCGACGTGCGGTTCGACGTCATCCGGGACGGCGCGAACGTTACTATCTGCGCTCTGACGCGGAGTACGCGGCGCTGTGATGCGGACGGTTACGACTCGCGTGGATCGGACTACGATGATTCGGACCGATATCGCCGACGATCCGCCAAAGTCGACTTCACTGTGATTGTGCCGCGGGGGGTTCGAATCCTCGCGTCGACCGGTAATGGAGTTGTGACGGTTAGAAACGCGGGAGCGGACGTTCAGGCGAGCTCGGGCAATGGTGAAGTCAGCGTACTCGGTGCAAGTGGACGAGTGCGGGCGAGCTCAGGGAATGGGGATATCGAAGTCGATCACGCGGAAGGCGACGTTCACGCCTCGAGTGGTAATGGTCGAATCCGAGTAGCGACTTCGACCGGGCCCGTTTCGGCGAGCACGGGCAACGGCAGAATTGAAGTAGACATGCGAACGATCAGCAATCCCGGCGATATGAGCTTCAGCACAGGGAATGGATCGATCACCGTGAGATTCCCGTCGAACTTGTCGGCTGATATCGAGGCGAACGTTCCCTATAGAAACTTCAGCACGGATTTCCCGATCCGTATGCAGTCCGGATGGGGCGGTGGCCGCATCGATGGAAAGATTGGTAATGGTGGCCCGCGCATTCGGTTCTCGACGGGGAACGGACGGGTGTCGATCGAAAAGGTGAACTAAGAATCAGCTGTCAGCTAACAAAGTCAGCAGTCAGCAGTAGGCCATCAGCTAACTGCTGACTGCTGACTTTGTTAGCTGATGGCTGACGGCTGATAGCTATTGTATGTAGACGTACTGCTCGAGCCGCGCGACTTCTTTTTTGTCGACGTACTTCCCGATCTCGCGACGGAACTGTTCCATCGAAGTGTACGGCCGATATTCCTTGAACTCGCGGAGCATGCGCGGGCCCATTCCTGGAATCGCAAGAATTTCCGCATCGGTCGCCGTGTTCAAATTGATCTTCTTGATGCCCGACGCGGTATCGTTCATCGTCTTTGAGCCAGTTGTGGCGGAGGGAGCAGGCTGCGGGGCCGGTGTCGTTGCGGGCGCTGGCGCAACGGGCGCCGGTGCAACGGGCGCCACTGCGGCGGAGGTTGAGCCTGCAGCTGCCGCGGAATCCGTTGCATCCGATTTCGAAACTGTACATCCGCCAAAGATGAGCGCGGCAATCGTGAGTGATGCTGCTGTCGAGCGACTCATAAAATGTCCTCAGAGTGAGTGGTCATCGCGCTGCTGCGATCGAGGGCGGGATGACGGTATGTGTACAGCAATCCCAATAATCCCAGCTGTGCAAGTGCGCCTGGAGCAAGCGCAGGAGTTGCGCCACGCAGCGCTTTCCACATCAACCGAACACCATTCAACGTCGGGTACCGCTCGAGCGCGAACTCGACATTTCCGCGGTAGTGCAGATAGACACCAAGCAAGCCGATGAGAAGATAGAGAACCATCAGCAGCTGAAACGCTTTTATTGCGCCGCGCCGTGGGCGCACGTAAACCGCGATGGTCGCAATCAAACCAACAAACAAAGAAGCGTGCGGAATGATCTGAGAGAACGATTCCGCATGACGGAGCAGTGCGAGCTCGATCTCGAGTCCGACAATACCGAAGAACACGAGCGCGAGAATGAGCTGCCTGAGCGAGGCTTTCACGCCGAATGCCGGCTGCACTACCTGTGCCCGTGTCGTATTGGGCTCATCGAAACTCAGGCGGTACTGGCTCGTAGAAGAGAATATGGGAAGGATTCCATGGGCGGACCTTAAGCTGGCACTTCTTACATCGATCCTCGTACTCGCGGCGTACGTTGGCGTAGTTCAGGGATTCAACGATGCCCATTCTGCTCGAGACGTGGCCGAAAGAGTGACTGCGTTCGCCGAGCTCGGGTATGGGATCCTTGGCGGTCTTGCATTAAACGCGATACTTCGCCGCAAACGTTTCGCTCGCCCGATCCTCGAATTTTGGGGCGCAATCTTCGTTGCCACAATGATTCTCTCTCCCGTTGTCGCCGGACACGCGACACCACTTAAAGGTGCGGGCATCGGCGCTGCAGCAGCCGGTTTAGTTGCGCTTACAATCTGGCTTTGGGGCAGCAACCATATCGCTGTTCCACAACGAGCGACACCAACTTCCGTCGTGGATCAACCTCCCGCGCCGGTCATTGAGCGCGTGGACCGATGGGATCGAGAGCTCGCGGAGCTGCGCGTGAAAATGAAAGAGATGGATGCGCGCCACATCAGCGGGCCACAGCAAATACCTGGAGCAAATCCAGCGTAACCGATTCGTTCAACCGGATTTCGAATTCGCGAGTCCACGTGTGCGACTAATTTGTGCACATGGACATCAACAATCGGCCGACGTATCTGGAGAAGCTGGATTTTTCGCGAGCCGAAGTAGCCGCGTTTTACGACGAGCTGCCACTCTGGTCTGCACCTTTTGCTCTGATGATGCTCGACCGCATTCCGATGCAACGTGGGTTAAAGATTGCCGATGTTGGCTCGGGAACGGGATTTCTTTCGATCGAGCTCGCGCAGCGGTGCGGCGACTCGACGGTATATGCAGTCGATCCATGGAAGGCAGCGGCGGAACGACTGCGCGCGAAGATCGATTACCTGAAACTCGACAACATCAGTATTGTCGAACAGGACGCGGCGTCGATCGATCTGCCGGACGGATCGATCGACATCGTTGTATCGAACCTTGGCATCAACAACTTCGAAGATGCAGACGGGGTTCTGCAAACCTGTCAACGAATCCTGAAGCATGACGGCCGATTGTTTTTGACGAGCAATCTCGTCGGACACATGCGCGAATTTTACGACGTGTACCGGCAAACATTGGTCGAGCTGAAGCTGGAGGAGTTTCTTCCGAACCTCGACGCGCACATTCATCATCGAGCGACGATCGAATCGATAGGCAAACGCCTGGAGCGTGCCGGGTTCGAAGTCATGGATGTTGATGAGAGCTCATTTCAAATGCGCTTTGCAGATGGATCGTCTCTGCTTCGGCACTATTTCATTCGACTCGGTTTCGTTCAGGAGTGGGCGAGTGTTGTCGGACCTGAGAACGTGCAGGCAGTTTTCTCTGCGCTCGAGACGAATCTGAATGAGTACGCACGTGACCGAGGTGAGCTGGCCCTGACCATTCCAATGGCGTGCGTCGAGGCACGAAGGAGCTAGCGAAGAGTTTTTTCGTGTGTGATTACTCGAATAACGTCTGAGTTTCATACTCGTGGTCATATATTAAACAATGCCCGATATCGAAGCTGGCGAGGCGAATCATGTGTCGGGCTCGCGAAACATGTCCGACGAAGCTTTCCTGTGCGCAATGGAAGAAGGCACGATGCCAAATTCCGAGTTCAGGCATTTCGACCACATCAGGCTCGCGTGGATTTTTCTCGAGTCCATGGACGAAACTCACGCGGCGCAGAGGATAACAGTGACGCTAAGAAACTTTGCCTCGAAAACGCACAGTGATCCATCCCGGTATCATGAGACAATCACTCGCGCTTTCATGCGGCTCGTCGCTACGTCACGCGACACAATCGGAAGCGCTCATTCGTTCGACGAATTCATCGCGCGCTTTCCGCAGCTCTTGAAGAAAGACGCATTGGAGGCGTACTACACAAAAGAAACTCTGATGAGCTCGGCTGCGCGGGCGGCGTTCGTGGCGCCGGATCTTCAACCGCTGCCATAATACATTACGCGGGACACCCGGTGGCCACGAAGCGAAACGCCAAGCTCGCCTTCCCATTTGCTGCTCCCACCGCCTACGGACTCGGCAAGCACGGTTGGGTGACTTTTACTTTCCAAACCCTTACATCAAAACTCGAGTCTCAATGTTTCGCATGGCTGGAAGAGAGCTACGTTGCGGTTGCGCCGAAGTCACTCGGCAAGACTCTTCACTCTAAGGATTCAAAAGCGCGGGGATAATCGACATGCGATTATGCGTGGTCTTGTTGGTTCTGTTATCGAACACTGCATTCGCGCAGACACTGTACGTGCCGCGACCGGTAAAGAAGGCCTACACCCAGCAGACACGGTCTGCGGATGGACGGCCGGGTGCGCGCTACTGGCAAAACCGCGCGCGATACTCGATGGCAATTACGGCTTCGCCGCCCGACCGCACCGTGAAAGGGTCCGAGCAGATCACTTATTTTAACAACAGCCCGGACACACTGAAGTCGCTCGTCTACAGATTCATTCTCAACATTCACAAAGCCGGAGCGCCGAGGGCGGGTGGTGCATCGGACGCTTATCTCACGTCGGGCGTTCATGTTGATCGGTTCACGGTGAACGGTCAGGCAGCGAACTGGGCGGAGACACCGACTTACTTCACGTGGCGCAACGTTGCGCTTCCAGCTCCGCTCATGCCACACGATTCGGTGCGATTGTCATTCGATTGGCACTATGAGGTTTCTCGTCGCGCAAATCGCGAGGGAATGATCGACTCGACAACATACTATCTCGCGTATTTCTACCCACGCGTGTCAGTGTACGACGATTACAGCGGTTGGGATACTTTCAACTGGAACGATCAGCTCGAGTTCTATAACGACTTCAACGATTACGATGTGTCGGTCACTGTTCCCACGGGATATCTCGTTTGGGGAACTGGCGGTCTGCTGAACGCAGCCGAGGTTCTTCAGCCCGCTCATGCTCAGCGGTACAACGCGTCACTCAATTCAGACCAGACGATACATGTCGCGACGACCGCAGAGCTCGCCGCCGGTGGTGTTACAAAGCAGGCGACGAACACGTGGCGATTCAGAGCCGGCGATGTTCCTGACGTCACGTATGCAATCAGCAATCATTTCAATTGGGATGCTGCGAGCGTTGTAGTCGATACGGGTGCGCGTCGGCGAGTGAGTGTGCAGTCCGCGTATGACGATTCTGCCACCGACTTCCGGCACATGGCTCAATTCACACGAGATGCATTAGCCTGGTTCTCGTACAACTGGCCCGGTGTCGCGTATCCGTACGAGAAGATGACCGTGTTCCGCGGCGACGCTGACATGGAATATCCGATGATGGTGAACGACGGATCGAATCAGGACACTGCATTCTCACGCTTCGTGGCCAATCACGAAATCGCGCATACCTATTTCCCATTCTACATGGGAATAAACGAGACACGTTACACGTTCATGGATGAGGGCTGGGCGACTGCGCTCGAATATCTGATTGGCGTGCCACAATACGGACAGCACAAAACGGATTCTTCATTCAAGGCGTTTCGCGTGCGCGGTTGGACGAATAGCGGTAACGTCGCGGCCGACGTCCCCGTCTATTTGCCGAACGTTACCGGTGATGCCGGCTACGGGCGCCCTGCGCTTGCGTACCTGGCGCTAAAAGAGCTACTCGGCGACGATGTTTTCAGGAAAGCGCTGCATGCGTACATGGATCGATGGCATTCGAAGCATCCAATTCCATGGGATTTCTTCAACACATTCAACAATGTCACAGGCAGCAATCTGAACTGGTTCTGGAATAGCTGGTTCTTCGAGCCGAACTACATCGACCTGGGTCTGAATCGCATTACGAAGTCGAGGGGTGGTTACACTGTTGCGATCGACAACATCGGTGGGATTCCAGCGCCGGTCGATCTCGTGCTTACGTACGCCGATGGCAGCACGACCACGCTTCACAAGACTCCGGCAATCTGGAAGAATAATCTCAAGCAGGCGACGATTACCATTTCGCCGAACAAGTCCATTCAACGCCTGGAGCTGAATGGCGGAATCTGGATGGACGCCGATACTACGAATAACGTCTGGCCGAAGCCGTCGAAATAAGTTGTCGCGAGCTCGGGAAACGTTTTCCTCGGCGCCCGGCCAATAGAACTCTCGAGCTCCTGACACTCCCTGGGCACATCGCGAATCTGTGCCGCCGATTTACGTGCTCGTGACCCAGCGCGCAACTTCGTTCCACACTGGTTGAATCACACCTTATCGACGCCGAAGTTGG
>DATLDN010000099.1:0-7673 GCA_035525855.1 Gemmatimonadaceae bacterium | reverse complement strand
CCTTGCATGTTCTCTATCGCAAGCATCGCCGTATACATGGAATGATCCTGATTGTTGTACTTGTGCATTCCGTTTCTTCCGACGGTATGCAGGTTTGAGATCGGATCTATATAGGAACGGACGGCGTGGAGATGTTCGCGGTATGTGGAGTCGTAGATCGGATACGCCTTCGGCATGCGAACGACGGACCCGTCAATCACGCTCGCACCACGAGCGAGCCCAAGCTGCCGGAGCTCTGATGACGCAAGCTCGATGAACTTCTCGTCGGTCATTGTCCACAACTCGTCCCCAGCGAATGAAAAATATTCCATGCCGAGACACGTCTGGCCCGCATGCGGGACCATCGCGGCGCTCCAATTGTTGAAGTTCTGAATCCTGCCGACCTTCACACCTGGCGTGTGCACGTAAATCCAGTTGTCGGGAAACAGATTCTCAGCATCCAGTATCAGCGCCACCAGAATGAAATCGCGATAGGTGAGATTGGTTGCGCCGTGCAGTGCTGCTTCGGGCGCAGACGTCATCGAGCTCACAAGCGTCTTGAGCGATGTCGTGCTGATGAAATGCTCGGCTTCGAATCGTCGCGATCCCGTCGGAGTTTCGGCTCGCACTGCGGCGACCTTCTGACCGTCGGTCTCGAACGCAGTCACGCGATGATTGAGCAACACGCTGCCGCCGAGCTCTCGAATTCGCTCGGTGCATTGCTCCCACATCTGGCCGGGTCCCAGTCGCGGATACTTGAATCGATCGATCAAAGTCTTGATCTCGACGGGGCGACGCTGCAGCGAGGTTGCCGAACGGATCGCCTGTACTAATGAAAGACCCTGAATTCTTTGTGCCGCCCACTCGGCGCGAATTTCCGAGCAGGGAATTCCCCACACCTTCTCCGTGTAAGTCTTGAAGAAGATGCGATAGAGTTTGTCACCAAAACGGTTTGTCACCCACTGCTCGAAGTTCTGCTCGACTGGATGCGGTGACATCCGCGCACGTATGTAGCTCGCTATGATGAGCGCGGACTCACGAAGCCCAAGACCGGCAAGTGCGTTCGCGGCTTTCAGCGGATAGTTGAAGAGCTTTCCGTTATAGATGATTCGCGAAAGACGCGGAACATCGATCAAGTCGTCGCCCAGCAGCTCTTCCCATAACGACTGGACAGCGGGGATCTTCGTAAAGAAGCGGTGACCACCGATATCGAAACGATAATCCTTGTATCGAGCTGTTCGGGAGATTCCACCAACGACGTCATCCGACTCGAGCACTGTTACCGAGTACCCAAGCTTGGCAAGCTGATAGGCGGCGGTGAGCCCGGCAGGGCCCGCGCCGCATACAACTATCCGGTCGCCCGCCTTGATGCGTGCTGCGGGCTTCACTTCACTGAAGATTTCGCACGCGATAAACTCGCGCCTTTGCGTGCGCAGTGATCCGTGAAAAAACGGGCTCGAACGTGAACGATCCATACTGTTCGAAGCGTTGGCGGAACAGTCCGTCCCAACTGTCGAATTGCTGGCATACCTCGGAAGTACCGCACTCCGAGACAAGATATGCATCGTGTTTCGCGACAGCCACGGAAAGTGCGCTGTCAGGGCGATAATACCTGAAGCCTGAAATGACCTTCCACCGCCCCTCGTTGGGCCGCTCTGAAATCAGAATTGTCTTATCGCGCGGCAGCCGTTCGAGAAATTCCCTCAGCGATCGATACGTTGTCACCACTTCACGAACGTACGCCCCTGTTCGGGCCACAGGGACAGCATCCTGCGACCCGCTGACAGTTTCGACGAATTTGCTCGCTCGCATGGCGACCGCAGCTGCTGCCGCAAGTCCGAGAAGACCAACGCCTATGAATGCGCCGCGCTTTCCTCCGACTCTCGCAAGCAACGGACGAAGAAGCGCCGACGCCCCGACGTAAAAGAAAATCCAGAGGAAGGGCTGATACGCCATCAGATAACGCGTCGTGCTCTGCATCAATACCGCGAGGATGGGAAGCGCCAGAAGCGTGTACACGATTTCGGGCATCAAGCGATTGCGGGCGCGCCACATTCCAAGGAAAACCACTGCAGAGATGCTCATACCGGCAGCAACGAACGCAAAATCTTTCAGCGAGCTCGCGAAGACAACGTGAAACGTGTCCGCGATTGGATGGAAGCTGAAAGCAAGACGAAAGCCCGGAATAATCTGTGAAGGCAGCGCAACAACCATCAGATTTACGAACATCGCCGTCCTGGTGCTCAGCGCGAGATAGGACCTCACGTCGTGAGTGTAGCGCGGCAGCGTGCGCCAGTTTAACGCAACGAGCACGGCAATTACGAGCGCCGCGCAAATCACAGCACCGATGATAATCCCGCGTGCGGGTCGACGGTGCCACACGCGTCCGGCGCCGAGGACTGCTGCGTAGACAAACAAAAGCGGTGCAGTGAATCGGGTGAGAAATGCAATTCCAAAAAAAACGAGAGCCGTAGCGACAACGACCAATTGCGTGCGAAGCGGCCGCTCTAGTTTCTGCAGACGCACAACGAGGAGGATGCAGGCTGTGGTGAACAGGGAATACGGCGCATCGGCAAGCGGCAGAAAAACATTCGCCAACCATTCCGGGCTCAACAGCAGAAACGCAAATGAAAATGCAATTGCGAAACGGTGATAATTCTTTGGGATTACCCACGTGAGGATGTAGGCGTAGAGCGTCGCCGTGGTCGCGATGAGCACTACGTTCGACATCTGAATTGCGCGCAGCTGATTGTCGAAATTCTGAAACGCTGCCATGAAAGGAGCTCTAAGAATTCCGGGCATCGCCACGTAGGTAAACGGCGCCACGTTAATCGCAGAGCGCGCCGCCGTGTGTCCGGTCTCGACGAATGCGAGACCCTTGAGGTAGTAGCGCAGCGGATCTGTAGCCATCCGCGAATAGAAGTACGCGGGATCTATCGCGATGACTGCGATCAATAGAGCCACGACGAATCCGCCGCCAAACAAAGCGAATGCTTTCCACTCGCGCCGCACGAATTCAGTCGGCGATTCGATCGTTTTGTGGAACTCGTACGATGTCGAGAAAACGCTCAAGTCCGGCGCAGTCCAGAAGAGGGCAAACGACGAGCGATGAACCGGGGCACGTTCAAACCGCGCACTTCCGTTTCCGAAGAGGACGGACGATACTTCCTCACTGGACGCCAGGCAATGGCGCATCCACGGCGCAGCTGGTTACGTGACAATCATGGCCATCGACGAAAAAAAACCGAGCAAGAACGAAGACGAGTATTTCGCGCGACGCGACGCCGAGCTGATGAAAGAGCGCCGGCAGGCCCTCGATGCAGAGCGGGCACAGCGCGCCAGATCACAGAATCTGCTTAAATGTCCCAGATGCGGCGGCGATCTCGTCGAGCGTGAGCATCAACACGTGAAAATCGACGAGTGCAGCAGCTGCGGTGGTGTCTGGCTCGACAAGGGGGAGCTTGAAATGATCAACGACTTCGACCGCGGAAATTCCGGATTCCTGAGCTCTCTCTTTCGCTCCAAACGGTGATGCCGCAGACCGGAAAAGCTCAGCGCGCTTCCACGCGAAAAGTTCAGCTCAATCCTGTCGGCGCTCTTATCGATATTGCCGACACACTCTATCGTACTGCAGACGCATCATGCGTTCAGCATAGGCGCTATGCGGATCTCGTCGAAAAAGGAGTACCTGATAATGAGCAGCGCGGAGCACGCATCGCGGCTCGGCAATCAGACGAAGCGCTCGACGAAGCAGTGGATCTGTATGAGGTTGCCTGTTTAAAGGAATCGAACCACGCTGACGATCCGTGGTGGCACAAGGCGAACATGATCTGGAAAGCGGCGAAAGAATATCTTCAGCATCATGCGAGCTCTAATCGTTTGACTCGCGGCGGCGGCGGGGGCCATGGAAAAGCGGAGCTGATGGAGCTGACCATCGAGTACAAGCTCGAGGCTTCAGCGCTGCTTCGGTTGCGTCACACTATCGATGCTTACCGCGATGTCAGACCCGAAGTGAGCGGAGCCTTCGAGGCCGTCAAGCAGTAACAGCGTGGGCGACTGAAAGTCGCCGTGTGATCTTCGCAACAATCATCTCGATCGCGATCGCGTTGTGCCCGCCCCGGGGCACGATGATGTCTGCATAGCGCTTGCTTGGCTCTACGAACTGAAGGTGCATCGGCTGCACCGTCGAGAGATACTGGTCGAGGATTTCGTTCAGCGGCCGCCCGCGAGTTCGCATGTCCCGTCGCAATCGGCGAATCAATCGAATGTCGGCGTCGGCGTCGACGAAGACTTTCACATCGCAGAGATCGCGTACCCGCTCGTCGACGAAGAGAAGAATTCCATCTATGACAATGACATCGGCCGGCTCGATGCGAACGGAATCGTCGGACCGCAAATGCGTAACGAAATCGTAAACCGGTTTATCGATTGCGCGTCGATCCGAAAGATCGCGCAGGTGTTCCGTGAGAAGGTCGAAGTCGAATGCGTCGGGATGGTCCCAGTTTACCTTCCGGCGCTCGTCGAGTGAGATGGATGTGAAGTTCCTGTAGTAGGCGTCCATGTCGATGAATGCGACTGACAGGCTTCGCAGTGCGTCGGCGACTTTGCGCGCGACGGTTGATTTGCCGCTGCCCGAGCCGCCGGCGATTCCGATGATGAGAGGAGTCGACACGCGACAAAATCTATTTCAAACTGTTGTGGTTCGGGCTTTACGGGTTGTGCAGTTGATAAACTCTCGCCTTCGCGTTGTCCGTCAGGCGCGAGAAAACGGGCTGGTAATTGAAGGGGCCGAACTCATCTACCCTCGAGCGAAATTCTGAATCCCATTTGTCGAAGTCGCGGCATAACGCGTAGGTGCCGCACTCAGCTACGAGGTACACATCGCGACTGGCGACGGCGGTTCGCAGAGTGGTGTCGGGCCGGAAGTAGTCGAGTTTCGAGATCACGGTCCATCGGCCGCTCGTGCCTGACCCTCCGATAAGAAGCGCCCGATCACGCGGGAGTGTCTCGAGAAACACGCGCAAGGCGCGGAATGTCGAAGCGATTTCACGCGCGTGACTGCGCGTGTAACCTTGCGCGGACGCGCCGCTACCTGCGACGATGTGTGCAGCTTTCCAACGTCGCGCGAGAACTAATCCGGTTCCGGCCACAATGAGCAGAATCAAACTTGCGAGCGCGACGCGTCGCAATTTTCTGAGCTCGATCTCGAACGGCGCCGCGAGTGCGGACGCGCCTGTGTAAAACGAAATCCAGAAGAACGGCTGGTAGGCCATCAGGTAGCGTGATGTCCCCGGAATGATCACCGTGAGAAGAGGCAGCGCCGCCAGCGTGTAAGCGATCTCGGGCGCAAACCGGCGGCGGGACTGCCACATCCCGATGAGCGTGACGCCTGAGATGGCGAGGCCGAGGACCACAAGCAAAACGTCACGCGGTGATGAACCGAAGCTGATGTGATACTGATCGACGAGCGGATACTCGACAAAGAAAAGTTGGAGGTTGGGAATGATCTGCGATGGCAGCGCGAGCACGAGGAGATTCTTCACCATGCTGGCCTTGCTGGCGAACTGCGGAAAGCGGGAATTGTCCACGATGTAGCGGTTGTGGATTGTGTCCCAATTGAGCGCGATAAGAATACCGGCTAGGCCGATGGCGACGGCGGTCCCGACAATAATCGAGCGCCGTGACAGCCGGTTGTCGCCGCGTCGACCTGCGGCGATGCACGCGACATAAACGAGAATCGCCAGAGCGGTGTATCGGCATTGAAAAGCAATTGCGAAGCAGATCACGGCGGCGCTTATCGCGAGCCATTCTGTTTTGAGCGGGCGCGTGGACGTGATCACTCTCGTCGAGATGATCATGCACACGATCGAGAAGAATGCGAATGGAGCGTCGGCAAGAAGCTGGAAAACGTTGCCTGCCCAGTCGGGGCTGGCGAGCATGAACGCAAAGGCAAATCCGATCACGAGCCAGTGCCATTTACGCGGAACTATCCACGACAGGATGTAGGCGTAGAGCGTTGCTGTGATTCCGACGATCGCGATGTTGGAGATTTGAATTGCGCGGAGCTGATTGTCGAAATCTTTGAAGGCCATGATGAATGGCGATCGAAGCACGCCGGGCATGGCGACAAAGGGAAAGGGAGGCCGATTGATCGCGCTGCGGGCGTTGGTGTGCCAGGTCTCAGCGAAGGCGAGTCCTTTAAGGTGGTAGAGGAGAGTGTCGGTGCCGAGTCGCGGATAGAAATACGCGGGGTCGACGGTAAGAATTCCGGCGAGGAAAACGAGTGCGAAGGCGGCGCCGAAGAATGCGATTACGCGCGATTCGCGTCGCAGGAACGCGACTGGCGACTCGAGGGTTTTGTGAAACTCGCAGGATGACGAAAGAACTTTCACCCGGCCGAAATTACAGTGGAACTATTTTTTGGGCGATTTGTAGGATGTTGTCCGTTCCGCTTTTTTGCTTGAAAAAAGCTGATTGAGAAAAAACATTGGAACGATTTTTTGAGTGTTTTGTAGAACGTTATCCCGCCGCGTTTTTTCCTTCGAAAAGTTGATGGCTGACGGTTAAAATCTGATAGCTGTCGAGGGGTTGAATACGGGGGCGGGAATGGGTAGAATGCAAAGTGTCTGTTGGCGTTCAATGCGCGCAGATGCGGCCCCCGAAAAAATGTTTGAGTAAACGCTTGACGGGGCTTGTTCGGTGGGATATAATTGAAGGCTGCCCAAGAAAATAGGGTAAACGAGCTTTTTGACAATCGAAGTTGAGATCAAGTGATGTGCGAGGCGAACTCATCGATCCGGGTCCATTCAGGGATTCGGGGAGAGTTCAACCTGAAAACATTACAAGTGATTCCGGACGCAGTGATGCCAGAGGCATATGCGTCTGGTGAAGCCGCGTTCGGAGAGCAGACAAATCTCTAAACTATTGGAGAGTTTGATCCTGGCTCAGGATGAACGCTGGCGGCGTGCTTAACACATGCAAGTCAAGGGGGCCCAGCAATGGGCAACCGGCGAACGGGTGCGTAACACGTGAGCAACCTACCCAGGTGTGGGGGATAGCCGTCCCAACGGACGGGTAATACCGCATACGCTCTTCTTTAGGCATTTAGAGAAGAGGAAACCTTCGGGGCACCATGAGGGGCTCGCGGCCTATCAGCTAGTTGGCGAGGTAATGGCTCACCAAGGCGACGACGGGTAGCTGGTCTGAGAGGATGGCCAGCCACATTGGGACTGAGAAACGGCCCAGACTCCTACGGGAGGCAGCAGTGGGGAATCTTGCGCAATGGCCTAACGGCTGACGCAGCGACGCCGCGTGAGGGATGACGCTCTTCGGAGTGTAAACCTCTTTTGCCTGGAACGAACTATCGGCTTTTGCCGATTTGACGGTACCGGGTGAATAAGCACCGGCTAACTCCGTGCCAGCAGCCGCGGTAATACGGGGGGTGCGAGCGTTGTCCGGAATCACTGGGCGTAAAGGGCGCGTAGGTGGCGTGATAAGGGTGTGGTGAAAGCCCGGGGCTCAACCCCGGGTCGGCCATGCCGACTGTCAGGCTTGAGTACTGTAGGGGCAGGCGGAATTCCGGGTGTAGCGGTGGAATGCGTAGAGATCCGGAGGAAGACCGGTGGCGAAGGCGGCCTGCTGGGCAGTTACTGACACTGAGGCGCGACAGCGTGGGGAGCAAACAGGATTAGATA
>DATLDN010000093.1:0-2933 GCA_035525855.1 Gemmatimonadaceae bacterium | reverse complement strand
CCGACCCGCAAGATCCTCCAGTTGACGGTACTGTAAGAGAGAGCATAGGCCTATCTTAGCTAGGTTGACCGGGGACGTGTTAATGGGTGCCGGTCGTAAAGCTCCATGTGTACACGTCGCGCAGCACGTTGCCTGACGGCTCCGTGTACGTTTGCGTCGCAGTTGCGATGTATCGCGTATTCGGCTCGAGCGTCGGGGACTGCGGCAACGAGATGACACCCTGAAAATCCGAGTAGATCGCTGGCACAACCGTAACGGGAGTTCCATCCGCTTTCCGCAAATCAAGAGTTGCCTTGTAATCGCCCACGAGCACGATCCTCTGATCAGTGAATGCTGCGAGCCCAGGGCGCAGCTCGACATCGGTCTGTTGATCCGAAGGACGTGTAGACGATATGTGCGGAAGCGCGAAGGTATTGGTGAAGGTGAACGTGTACGTTGGCCGGTCTACGATCTTGTTTCCGAAAGCGTCTGTTGCCGTCTCGGGTATCGAGATGCGATACGTACCCGATGGAAAAACGACGCCTGACAAGCGGGCCGTCGCTCTCGTCCGCGATGCATCAAAGGTCGTTGCAACAGTCACAGGTGGAAGCCCGTTCAACGCCTCGACCTGAAACGCAAACGGAGCCATTGGCTGGCTGAATACAAATATCGGCGTGGTCGTAAATGCAATGTTCGTCGAACCGTTCGCCGGAATAAATGCGGTGACTGTCGGCGGCGTGGTTCCACGAGTCTTGAAGGAGAACGAGAACGCCGGCGACATCGCGTTCGCCGCGGTGTCCTTCACTGCTGATACGCTCGCTGTCACGGGAAGATCGAGCGCAACCTGGGATTGTGACTTCCACTGAATGGAGCTCGTTGCTGGTACGTATGTCGTCGTGCCCGGAATCGCACTGTTTGCCGGGCCTCTTACATCGACGGACGCGTTGGTCACCGACGAAGGATCGAGTGGCTCGCTGAAGAAAAATTGCAGTGTCAACTGAGGATCGACGTCCGTGAGATTTGCGGCTGGAATCGTTGTCAACACTCGTGGTGGTGTTGCATCGGGCGCGCGAATCGAAGCAGGCGTCGAGAGCTCAGAGACAATTCCATCTTCCGAGCGCGAAGCGACTGCATAGCTGTGAGTCTTGTTCTCGGGCGGTGATGTATCGACAAAAGTTGTTGTCGCTGTTTCACCAACTCGGACACCATCCCGATAAACTGCGTATGCGACAATGTTCTCCCCTGCGGGGCGAGCGACCCAGGTGACCGCGATGGCTGATTTGCCCTGCAGCGTTACAGCCACGCTTTCAGGAGGGTTGGGAAAAACGGGAGAGATAGTTTCGGTGCACGCAATTGCAAAGAGAGTGATTGCAATCGCGAGCGACGAGCGGAATTCGCTCTGCGAAAAGTGCGTCATTTGAATGTCATCCCGCCGCCGATGGCGATTGGCACAGGAGACGATAAAAGATTACCAGTGCCCAACTGCCCTTCGTTGTTCAACCCCCAGCAATACCCCGCCCCATCGACCGTAATCGCACACGTGTGGTATTCGCCAACAGTCACCTCACGAAACTTCAAAGCACTGCTGACTTTCGTCGGAGTGGCGGCATCTTGCGTCGTTCCGTTTCCTAGCTGGCCATAAGCGTTATAACCCCAGCACACAATGTCGAGCGTCGTCGTAATTCCGCATGTGTGTGAGTAGGGCTGCGCATCAGTTGTCGAACCACTCGAAACGCCGGCATCGATCGAGAGGAACTTGTATCCGCCTTCGACCTTGGCAATCGTAGACCGGCACGGAGTCGTGCGAAATCGCGTTGGACACGATTCGGAGCTTGGCGCACCGAGTTGACCGCTGATGTTGGCACCTAAACAGTACGCGTCTCCCAGGAGATCAATTGCACACGTATGATCGAGACCAGTATTGATTGCCTGAAACAGCCTCCCGTCGCCAAATACTCGCGGATCGAGCGGCGACCCACCTGAGCCGAGTGAGAAATAAAAGCTGGATCCCCAGCAGTACGCCGTTTTGTCGAATGCAATTCCACACATCTGCCGAACGCCGACGGAAATCGATTCGAGTCTCGGTACGCCAACGCGAGGCAGTGGATTGAATGGCGTCGCGCCGGAGAATGGCTGAAACGACGAAGCAGTCCAGCAAAACACATCGCCTTCCGGTGTCAGCGCACACGTGTTCGCACCACAGACAAAATCGATACACAGGGAGGCCGTAAAGCTGCCGGAATAATTCCCGTTTGTTTCGATTCGATTGAAGCGCTCTCCGCGGACGACTTTAGTGGGCGAGCTCGAATCCAGAGGAACGATTCCATCGTTGATGATGAACGCAGAGTTGACTCCCCAGCAGTACGGACCAGTCGTCGTCATGCCACACGTCAGGTCGAAGCCATTGCTGACGCTTGTGAAGGTCAGTCCTCCGTTCACCTTTCTGGGAGCCGGCTGAGGAGATATCTGATTTCCAATCCCGATCTGTCCCTCGTTGTTTCTACCCCAGCAGTAGAGCGCCCCATCTGCCCGGTTTATTCCACACGTCGTGAGCGCTGCCGCGCGCAAGGTTCCTCCACCCTCGATGACAGTGACGCTTGTCTCGGCGAAACCATCGATGACCAATGCTCTGACGGTTGCAGTTCCGGGCGACACTCCAGTGATAAGACCCGTTCCATCTACACGCACGATTGTCGTATCAGACGATGACCACTTAAAGGGACCGGTCGCAGGAATTCCTCCGACCATCGCCGCTGGATCGAGCTTGATGCTCGAACCTCGGAACAAGGTCGGCGCATTCGGAGTTACGTCGAATGCCAGCGGTGGCTCAACAATCGACTTCTCACATCCGCCCACCATGAGCGCGACACAAATCGCGCGCGATACCATAGTAAGTGAGAAACGCATCACCGTTTCGCACAACAAAAAACGCGCCTCTCGGCGCGCTCTCGTTC
>DATLDN010000091.1:0-9651 GCA_035525855.1 Gemmatimonadaceae bacterium | reverse complement strand
CAGAGCTGACGGCCGGAATCGAACCGGCAACCTGCTGATTACAAATCAGCTGCTCCGCCAATTGAGCTACGTCAGCGAACAGAGCGATTCTTCGCAAGCCTACAAACTTAACGGACTTGCGGCACCTTAGTCAACGACTAAAGGGAGCCCAAATGGAGGGAGAAATGGACCGCCGGTGACGCGACCACCGGGCTCAATATAGTCCGGGGAGATTGGGAGTAACCCCATTTTGTCGCGGAGGCGCGAAGACGCGGAGCAAGCCACTTCTTTTAGAGGAAACTGTGTGATCGGGTTACCGAAGAAATCGCACATCGCGAGTTTCACTCGTCTTGTTCACCCAAACCTCAACTCGTATTATTGCCGCCCACCGAAGTCGCTGCCCCCATCGCTGAACAACCCAAATTCGAGAGGAGTCCCGATGCGCTTTACCGCTCTGCTTGGATGCGTTGCCGTTGTCGCAGCATGTACCGCGAAGGAAAATCCGCCCGCCGATAGTGTGGCCGCGACAGCCCCTGCGCCGGCACCGGCCCCCGCAGCACCGATGTCGCTCGCGAGCATGGCCGGAATGTGGAATGTGAAGGTGAAACCCGAAGGAAAGGACACGGTCGTTACCACTTACGTCCTCAACACAACGGATTCGGCCGACTGGGCATTCACTTTCCCCGACGGACAGAAGGTGAAGATGCGCATCACGGGACGAAGCGGCGATACGGTCACGACAGAAACCGACTGGTTCAAGAGCTCCGTTCGAAAGGGGATGCCGGCAAAGTCAAACACGAGCACCTGGATGCAGGACGGTAAGCTGATGGCAAAGACAACCGTGCATTACAAAACGACGGGCCCGGATACAGTCCGCGTTTTCGTTTCGGAAGGAACCAAACAATAAGTCGAAATTTCCTCCATCCGATCACTCAGTGACGCAGGGTAGATAGACCCCGTGTCATTGAGTGATAGGTTGCCCGAAGAAGTCCCTCACCGAGATCGGCCCGGCGTTCACAGCCTTCAGTCCAGACTCAATACTCTTTCGATCACCAACAATCACGATCGCGAGAGATGCAGGATTGATGTACTGCCTCGCCACTCGCTGCACATCCCCCTGCGTGATCGCTTCGATGTTCGCCACGTAATTGTTGTAGTAGTCGAGCGGCAGATTGTATAACACAACCGGCACGAGACGCGTGGCAATCTGACTCGTAGTCTCGAAGTCCGACGGCATGCCGAGCTGCAAATAGCGTTTCGCGCCACGCAGCTCCGCCGTTGCTACCGTATCACGAATTCGATTCAGCTCGGACATGAATTCCCTGAGCGCAGAGTCCGTTTTTGCTGCAACGACTTCAGCAGAAGCGCTGAACGGGCCTGCCGATTGTCGCATGTCGAATCTCGAACCCGCGCCATACGTGTACCCGTGCGTCTCTCGCAGATTCTGATTCAACCTGCTCGAAAACGAGCCGCCAAGGATTGTGTTCATCACCGTCAGCGCGAAGTAATCCTTCGTCGAGCGAGGAACTCCTATCGCTCCAATTCTGAATGACGATTGTGCAGCACCCGGTTTATCGATGATGTACACAGTGGTTGCCGCAGCAGCCGGCGGATTACTGAAACTCGGCGGCGTGACACTTCCCTTCGCCCAACTTCCGAACAGAGTATTGATTTTGTTTTCGATACTCTGCGCCGTGACGTCACCGACGATAATGAGCGTCGCGTTATTCGCGACAAAGTTCTGCCGGTAAAAAGACTGCAGATCCGCCGGCGTCATCTGAGTAACAGATGCCTCGCTGCCTAGCAGGTTGTGACCATACGGATGCTGGCTGCCGTACAGAATATTGGCGTACGCCTGATCAGCGATCGCAGTCGGGCGATCCTTCAGCTGAATAAGACCGGTGAGCCGCGATTGTTTAACTCGATCAAAGTCAGCAGATGGAAATGAAGGATGCAGCGCGACATCCGCGAACAATGCAAGCGCACTATCGAGCTGCGCAGTTGGAGTGTGGAGATTCAGCGTCGTAGCGTCCCAATTGCTTTGCGCGCCAAGGCTGATGCCAAGGAATGCGATTTGGTCCGCGATTGCAAGACTGCTCCGGCTGGTCGTTCCTTCGGTGAGCATCGACGCCGTAAGATTTGCGACTCCGCCCTTGGACGCCGGGTCGAGCGTGCCTCCACTGCCCACGACAAGCACGAAGTCCGCAACCGGAAGCTCGTGATGCTCGACAATCATGAGCTTGAGCCCGTTCGCCAGCTGCCGCGTAACTACCGGCGGAAGTGAAACCTTGGGCGGTGGACCAAGAGTAGGCGGTTTGGTTCGGTCAACAGTCTGCGAACCACCAACTGAGGCGAAACCTGCAATCGTCAAACCCAAAACGCCCGTTCGTATAAGTTGCGTTTTCATTGGGTGGCGCTCCCTGTGCTAGTGAGCATCAGCTCCTTCTTTCCTTCCGGCACAACTGTGAGCACTACTTTCGGCCGGCCGAGGTATTTCTTTGCGACACGCTGAACGTCAGCAGCGGTCACGTGCTCGTAGCGCTCAGCGTCCTGCTGGATGTAATCCGGATTACCGACGAAGTAGTTATACGTATTGAGCACTTCAGATTTCCCCAGTATGCTCGAGATTCTGTTGAGGAAGCTCGCGCGAAATGAATTGCGTGCCCGCTGAAGCTCGCGCGCATCGACAGGCGCGTTCATGATTTTCTGAATCTCCTCCTGCACGACTTTGTCGATTGCAGCAACGCTCTGCCCCGGCTTCGGAGCGACATCTATCTCGAACTTGCTTGCGAGCTTGCCCGACTGCTGGGATGCAAAAACGCTTTGAGCGATTTGCATATCGAAAACAAGTCGCTTGTATAGCCGTGAGTTCTTTCCGCTCGCGAGCACGGCAGCCAGCATGTCGAGCGGCGCATCATCGGGATCGAAAATCTTGACCGTCGGCCAATCGTAGAACACTCGCGGGAGCTGCACCTTGTCCTCTAGAACCAGGAACGTATCCTTCGCGAGCGTAATAGGTGCGACCTGCGGCCTTGCAGGCATTGCAGGGCCGCGGGGAATTCCGCTGAAATAAGCAGCAACGAGCTTCTTCGTTTCGACCGGATCGAAATCCCCCGCAATCGTAAGCGTCGCGTTGTTCGGCGCGTAGTACGTGCGGAAGAACTGCTTCACGTCTTCGACGGACGCAGCACTCAAATCCTGCATGGATCCGATCACCGACCACGAGTATGGATGTCCTTTCGGATATAACGCAGCGAGGATCGTCTCGTCCGCCCGCCCGTATGGCACATTGTCTACTCTCTGTCGTCGCTCATTTTTCACGACGTCTCGCTGCAGATCGAGCTTGGCCTGGTCCATCGGTGAAAGCAGGAACCCCATTCGGTCGGAATCCAGCCACAACGCGAGTGGCAACGCATTCGAGGGCAGACTCTCGTAATAGTTCGTCCGATCCTCACTGGTCGAGCCATTGTTATCTGCGCCTGCTGCCTCGAGCTGCTTGTCGAATTCGCCGACGGGCACGTGCTCCGAGCCCATGAACATGACGTGTTCGAACAGATGCGCGAACCCCGTTCGCCCAGGCTTTTCATCGCCCGACCCGACGTGATACCACGTGTCGACTGTCACGATGGGGGTTGAATGATCCTCATGAAGAATCACTTCGAGCCCGTTCGGAAGAGTGTACTTCTCGAACTTGAGTTTTGGTGGCGCCTGCGCTCCGGCACTGACCGCAAACACGAATGAGAGGAGGCAGCTACTGTAGCCGAGTAAACGTGACCGCGTCATATAACCCTCGTTACGATTTAAACACTGCTGGCTGCTGATTCAGCACTGCTGACTGCTGACTAATAGTGTGTTACTTCACCCTTTTCCAGCTGGTTCCCGTGGGACCATCCTTGATATCTATACCCCGCGCGCGAAGCTCGTCGCGAATCGCATCCGCTTGTGCAAAGTCACGCATAGCGCGCGCCTGTTTGCGCTCCTCGAGCTTTTGCTGGACCCATTGCTGAAGCTCTGGATCCTGCTCTTCCCCGGGGATGATGTCGAGTACCCCGTTGATCGACGCGAACACTTTCCGTGCCCGATCGAGCGCTGACTTATCGGATCCGCGCTTGTCGAGCTCCGCATTTGCAGCGCGAATGAATCGAAACAACGCACCCAATGCCTCGGGGGCATTCAGATCGTCGAACAACGCCTCGCGAGCTTCTTTCTCTGCGGCGTCGGCAATCGCAGCCAAATCCGCGGTTCCACCCTGCGCGCTTTCGAGTCGCTCCGCAAAATCGCCTACGCGACGAACGCCTTCGATTGAAGCCTCGAGAGCCTCCGAAGAAAGATTCAGCTGCTTTCGATAATGCGTTGAGAAAACGAAATGACGAAATGCTGCGGCGGGTACGCCGTGGTCTCGCAGGTCGCCCACGCTCGCAACATTCCCGACACGCTTCGCCATCTTGCTTCCGTCGGTCAGAAGAAACTCACCGTGGCACCAGAAACGCGAAAATGTTTTTCCCGTTGCGCCTTCTGATTGCGCGATCTCATCCTCGTGGTGTGGGAACACGAGATCCACTCCACCACCATGGATGTCCATCGTGGTGCCGAGGTAGCGCATCGCCATCGCCGAGCATTCGAGGTGCCACCCCGGGCGACCACGCCCCCATGGTGCATCCCATGCCGCACCTGTCGATTCATCTTCCGGCTTCGCCGCTTTCCACAACGCAAAATCCTGGGCGTTTTCTTTCGTGTAGTCGTCCTGCGCAACGCGAGCGCCGGCCTTGATATCTCTGGTATCCAGTCGCGACAGCCTTCCGTAACCGTCGAACTTCGCGATCGAGTAGTACACGGATCCATCGTCCGCCTGGTAAGCAATCCCTTTATCCAGCAACGTCCGCACCAGTGCAACCATCTCCGCGATGTGATCCGTCGCGCGCGGATACTCCTCGGCGTCTTCGATTCGGAGATACTGGCGATCTGTGTGAAACGTCGCGACAACGGGCTCGGTGATATCACCGATTTTCTTTTGGCGCTCAGCGGCGCGCTTGATGATTTTATCGTCGACGTCGGTGAGGTTCATGATCTGCATCACGTTCCACCCGCGCAGTCTCAGAGCGCGACGAAGAAGATCTTCGAACAGAAACGTGCGAAAATTTCCGACATGAGCGGGATCGTAAACGGTCGGGCCGCACGTGTACATTCGAACTGTATGACCATCTGCCGGTTCGAACAATTCGACCGACCGGGTCATTGTGTTGTACAGGCGGAATTCGCTCATGCGGTGAAGGTAACACCGCTACCCTAGCTCAGTGAATCGTCTCCGCGATATGTCTGGCAGGGGATACGATCGATGGAAATGCGCTACCGTGCGGTCGCGCCGCCGCGAATGATCCGGTCAGCCAGCCCGCATCCATTACTGCGATTCGTGACGAAACATGCGCCAGGAAATTCACTTGCCTCGAGGTTGCAATGATGGTCGCTCCCGCCGCGGCTGTTTCCCTCAAGGCGCGATGCACCAGAAGTGAGCCGCCGCCGAGCATATCGAGTGAGCCATCGAGGAGCATGACCTTCGGCTCATCGACTATAGCCTGTGCTATCGCAACACGTTTCAGCGTTTCCGCGTCGAGAGTTCCTGCGCAGCTTCCCATGAGATCGGTCAATCCGAGCCGTGTTGCGGTGTCAGTGATGAGGCGAGCTCGCCTCGCGCCCTGACTTCCATCACGCGCAGAGTAGTAATGAAGTACATCGCGCACTTTGAGAAACGGATAGTAGGTAGGAACAGCGGGAACGTAAACGAGACCAGGGAGACACCCACCTCCAGCGAATTTTTCGCCGAACCAGCGAACGGAGCCGCCGTCGCGTCGCAGGAGGCCGGCGGCGCACAGAAGAAGTGTGGTTTTTCCTGCGCCCGCGGTTCCGACAATGCCGAGTATCTCGCCTTCCTCGACGTCGAGGTCGACGCCGAGCAAAGCGTCTGTTCTCCTCGGTGAACGAGGGGAGCCAGAGAAAAAAGATTTTCGGACCGAGCGAAGCTCGAGCACCGGCATGCGGGGATGGTACTCGGGGAATTTCGTGACGTAGCTACCAAAAATGAGCCGGCTACATCATTTCACCACAGGCGGCGCACTCGAATAAGCAAGGATCTGTGCGTTTGCCATTAACCCGTTGGGTATTGGGTCAATGGTACTCGGCCGTGAGCCAGCGGGTTTTCAGTGTTGGGTTCTGCCGATCACTCATTACTCGAAAGCTGACCGCCGAAAACCATTGACCCAAAACCCAACGGGTTAAATCAGCTGCATCCGCACAAGGCAGCCAAGCGAGCGATCTTTATGCGGACTTCGCGGGCCTCACAGCAGGCATTGCAACCGTATCCGCAATCATCGTCCCGCGATGAGACATGACGTCTTCAATCTTATGCGTCGGAACAAGTACACCGCCGTCGGGGGCAGGCACGCGCAGGACGAACACCCGGTCGCGCGTGCTCTTTCTGAAGCCGCGTCCTTCGTAAATACGGTTGATGAGAATTCGTCGCACGATCACCATCAGAGCAGCAAGAGTCGGCACCGCGATCACGAGACCAAGTGGTCCGAGAATCTTCCCGATCACGAGCACTGACATGATCGTCAAAACGGGCGGCAGCTCGACTTTGCTCGACATCAGCAATGGCGATACGACATTCCCTTCTATCAAGTGAATCACCACGCCGAGTGCGATGACATAGAGCGCGTGCGTTCCGCCATCCGGGCCGGCGAGCACAAACAGAGCGGGGATAGTTGTCGACAAGAGCGTTCCAAAGAACGGGACGATCGCGACGAGTCCTGTGAAGATTCCGAACGTGAGCCAGTACGGAACGTTGAGCAGGTAAAGACCGATTGCCGTGAGCGCGGCGAGAATCGTCATCGTCGACAGCTGTGCGACGATGTAGGCGCGAAGTGTGTCGGCGAGATCACGCAGAACATCGCGAACGAGATCGCGATGAACGGGCGGGAACAGCGCGATCACCCACTCGCGGTAAACCCCCGGCGCGAGCGCCATGTAAATCGCCATCACCATCACGGCAAACGCATCGATGAGGATGTTGACGATCGAAAGAACTTTCGGCAGAAAGTCGCCCGCTGTGGACGACACTCGATCGTAAACCGCTTGCAATGCTTGATGCTGCCCGGGAGGATAGACGCTTTTCAGCGCGGGAAATCGCGCCACGAACTTGTCGATCCCTTTTTCCCAATTGCCGATGTACTGAGGAAGCACGTCGATGAGACTCTTCGTCTGCTCGATGACTGGGGGAACGAGGAGCGCAAATAACCCACCAAGTCCTACGAGAGTTCCGACAATCGCCAGGAAAAACGCGACGCGGTCAGGAACGTGCGCGCGCTTTATGAGGAAATCGCGAACCGCTCCCAGGTACAGCGAAAAGATTATTGCAATGAAAAGGAGAAGAAAAACACCGGCCGTTTTCCCCACCATCCACAAGAGCAGGACGGTGAGGATTACCGTCGCGAGAATCGGGGCGAGCTTTACCCGCCCCGCAGCAGCAGCATCATTCAACTCGTTGTTTTCTCATCCGAAATCTCTTCGGCTTCCGGAAGCTCTTCTTCTTCCGGTGTGCCCATTCCAAGCTGCTTCGTCGTATCGGGAGCAGGCGCGGCAATCAATCCCATCTTCTGCTTGAGCGCGAGCAGCTGTGCATCAGCGCCCGCATTCCCGGCAGTTGCTTCGAGCTGCTTGAAGTCGTGCGCAAGACGGTCGCCGCTGAATTCGCCTTCGATCTCCGCGTGCGCACGAATCTGCCGTTCGTTCTGATCGATCTTCTCTTCCATTCGCGCAAACGCCTCGAACGCGGATTTTTCTGATATCGACGACATCGTCTCGGAGATTCTCTTCTGAGCTTCCGCACGCCGCTGCTTCGCCAGAAGAAGATTTTTCTTTCGCGTTGCTTCTTCGATGTTGTCGTTCAAGCCGCGCAGCGAATCCTTGAGCCGCTCGGTTTCCTGCTTGTGGGCTTCCCACGTCAGCTGCATCTGCTGTCCGCGTGAGACATGCTCGCCGCGGCGCATCAATGCCTGCTTGGCGAGATCGTCGCGGTTTTCCTTTACCGCCAGCATTGCGCGATGCTCCCATTCTTCTGCTTCGCGAAGCTCTTGTGCGGTCTGGTCCTGTAGGCGCTTTTCATCGGCGATCGCGGCTGCCACCTGCTGCTTGGCTTTTACCAGCTGCGAGCGCATGTCGATAATGATCTGATTCAGCATCTTCTCAGGCTGTTCAGCCTGAGCGATCAGATCATTTACGTTAGCGCGAAAAAGACGGGCAATCCTGTCAAAGATGCTCATTATGTATGCGGGCCTCCGCCGCGAAGATACAGTCGAGGGGGCGTCAAGACTAGACAATTTAGCGCCCCCACTGAGTTAACTACGGACTAAGTACTCAAACTGGTTCAGTTAGTCCGTAGCTCTCCGAATCTGATAGAGCCTTTCCTTCGCAAGACGCCGTCCCGTGGGGGTCGCCGCCAGCCCTCCGCCGGCGGTTTCCCGGTACCTAACGTCCATCTCCCGGCCGATTTCGCCCATCACGTCGATGACCTCGTCCACCGGAATCGCGAACTGGATCCCCGCCATCGCCATTTCAATACCCGCCAGCGCGATTGCCGAGCCGGTGGCGTTCCTGAAAACGCATGGGAGCTCAACTAACCCGCCCAATGGATCGCAAACGAGGCCGAGCATTCCCTGCATTGTGAGAGCGACCGCGTGGCCAACTTGTTGGGGTGATCCGCCGAGCATTTCGGTTGCGGCGCCAGCTGCCATTGCCGCGGCGGCGCCGGTTTCTGCCTGGCACCCACCTTCAGCTCCCGACAACGACGCACGCTCGGCCACAACCGCGCCGATTAATCCGGCTGTCGCTAAACCGTCGACCAATTTTTCTTCGCTGAGGGATTTCGCTTTGGCGAGGCCAGTCATTACGGCGGGAAGAACTCCGGCACCACCTGCGGTTGGTGCTGCGACAATCACACCCATCGCTGCGTTCACTTCCTGAACCGCGAGTGCTCGTGCGAGGATGTCGCGAAACGGAGTTTCTGCCAGCGGACCTTGAGGTCCGGTTCTCAGCTTCGCTGCGTCGCCGCCAACTAGACCCGATGCTGAATAGAGGTCGCCTTTCATTCCGTCGTCGATTGCACCGCGCATCACATCGAGGGCGCGCTTCAGCGATGCGCGAATCTCGTCGGGCGTTCGACCTTGATCGCGCGACTCCTGATCGATCGCAACATTCGCGAGATTGCGATTGCTCGATTCAGCGACGTGAATTGCTTCAGCGAGCGACTTATACAAATCAGCCTGCTCCGCCGCCGCTTATACGATCGAGACGTCGCGCCCATCTCACCCAGTCAAGCGCGCGTAGCTCGTCGCGAACACCTTCGCCCGGTGAGTCGTCACATTCGATCACCATGAAAGCATCGCCACCTTTTTCTTTTCGCGTCAAACGCAGCGTCGCAATGTTGATTTCATGCTCGGCGAGAATTCCGGTGATTCGCGCGATCGAACCTTTTTTGTCTTCGGCGACGAGAACGATCGTGTGAAAGTTTCCGGTTACCTCTACCGGATAACCATCGATCTCAGTCACGACAACACGTCCCGCACCAAGAGAAGAACCGGTCATCGTGGCGGTGAGATCGCCATTCTCCAGTTTCATCCG
>DATLDN010000089.1:0-17432 GCA_035525855.1 Gemmatimonadaceae bacterium | reverse complement strand
ACGGGCTCCCGCCCGCCGTTTATCGATACCTGAGTTCGCGCGCCAGCCGCGCCGGGGAAGGGTTGAACCATCACCTGGTCTCTGCCGGATTCAGCGGACACGTAGGTAATCCAATGACCGTCGGGCGAAACTCTAGCCATGGTTTCATTGAACGGCGAATTCGCAATCGGTGTTGCGGCAGTGTCGCCTGTGAGACGACGGTACATGAGGTCCGCTCCCGCCGTGTCGATCTGATAAACAATTCCTTTTCCATCGGGGGTCATTACAACTTCCCAATAATCTTCGTGTTCATTCGTGAGCAACGGGGATTCAGCGTCGCTCAGGTCAGCCGCTCTCCACCACAATCCGGCTCGATTACCGCGAGAGCTGCGATACAGCACTCGACGTCCATCGGGCGACCATTCGGCGCGCTCGTTGACAATTCCATTTCCCTGAGCTGTCAAGGGAACCGAAGTTTTCGCGCGCAGATCGTAAACCCAGACATTCCGCTCACCGGGAGAGGCGATAGTGATTGCGATCTTTTGTCCGTCTGGTGAAAAACGCGGATAGGAAAAAGGAAGCATTTCGGAAACGAGTCGCTCAGCGCTTCCATGCGAATCCGCGAGCTCGACTTGTACGGGAGATAATCCGCTCGCATACACGAGAGTACCGTCTTGAGACAGCGAAATCTTTGCATCTCCGCTGGTCTGGTTAACGTCGATATCGGTGAGCACAGGCATTGGATCGCCTTTCAACTTTTTTCCGCCAACGTCGAAGCGAGCCGCCATCAATACGCCTTCCGGCGTTGTGTAGAACAGAAGGTCGTCTACCAATCTCAACGCAGACGATGACGAAACGTCCAGCGCTTTACACTCGCCGCTCACCAGAGATGCGATTGCGAGTTTTGCCTGGCTGTTGTTCTGCGTCGTCAGCGCGGTGTATAGGACGGTTTTTCCGTCGGGCAATGCCACTGGCATCGCTTGCACGAGGCTTCGATCACTGTTCGTTGTTCGACAGAGCTTTCGGAGCTCGCCTCCGCTTTCGCTCACCGTGAACAGTGCGCCGTTCGCGAGTGAGAGAATGATCTGGTTGGACGTTGACCATGTTCCGCCGCCGTAGATACCGGGCGTGTTCGCCAACGGCAGTACAGTTCCCTCATCGACCGAGATTTTCTTCAGGCGTCCGGACGCGATGAATCCAACCCACTTCGAATCCGGCGAAAAAAACAGCGTTGTTACTCCCTCTGTACCGGCGAGCGGCGCTGCGTTGATCTCGTTCATTTTTCGCGCGAGAATCTGAGGCTGGCCGTTTGTACCGGCGCCGATGAAGGCAATCAGTCTTCCGTTCGGCGAAATAGCGAACGAATGGATTGCCGTCTCGACAAAGCTCGTTCCCGGCGATAGCGCGAGCGGGAAGCGCACGGTGTGTCGCGCCGGAATTTCCTCACGGGCTTGCCATTCGCGAAATCCAAAGCCCATGCCGGCAATCGCAAGGGCGGCAAGCCCGAGTGTTAGCGGGTCGGTGAGGCGTGATCTCCTACTTGCTCGCGCTAATCCACCTTGGCGTGGTGATGCGCCGCTGGTGCGCCCGATGCCGCCGGTCTTTCCACCAATCGCATCAGCGAACTCGCGCGCTGAGTGCCAACGGTCGGCGGGAATTTTTTCGAGCGCATGCTCGATTGCAAAGGCAACGTCTTCGGCAACGTTCGGCCTGACTGAGCGAATACTGCGCGGCGTTTCAGTAAGTACGCGCGCGATGATCGCCTGCACAGTGTGTCCCGTATGCGGAGGCTCGCCGGTCAACATTTCGTAAGTCACCGCGCCAAGCGAATAGACGTCAGTGCGCCCGTCGAGCGTACGTTCGCCGGTTGCCTGCTCCGGACTCATGTACTGCGGAGTACCGAGTGATAAACCCGTCTGAGTAAGTCGTCCGCCGCCTGCATTGGTTACGGCGAGAGCAATTCCAAAATCAGCGACGAGTGCATGACCATCGTGAAGCAGAATATTTTCGGGTTTGATGTCGCGGTGAATCACGCCTTTTCGATGTGCGTAATCGAGCGCATCCGCCACTTCTCTCGTCAACATCACTGCGTCGTCGATCGGCAGCTGGCGCTCGCGGTCGAGCAATCCACGAAGTGACTCACCCTCGACGTATGGCATCACATAGAACAGCTGACCGTCAGCCTGACCCGAGTCGAAGAGCGGAAGAATGTGCGAATGCTGCAGATTCGCCGTCACACGGATCTCAGCCAGAAATCGCTCCGCGCCCAGTACTGCGGCGAGCTCCGGATGGAGAACTTTCACCGCGACTTTCCTGTTGTGCCTGACGTCTTCGGCGAGATAAACGGTCGCCATTCCACCGCGTCCAAGCTCACGCTCGATTCGATAGCGATCGCTGATTGCGGTGGTCAAGTCCATAAGAGACGTCCAATGTGGAAGCCGTTCGACGCGTGCGAAAGCCCAGGCGTGACAGTTACGGCTGTCATGCTTATAATGTTGTCGAATTCAAGGGACTCGCGCAGACGGTGCAGATGAGATATGTAGCCGCGGTAAAAATCGTAGTGGGGTTGATTACCGTAGCTGCACCCGGCTATGGATCCGCGCAGCAGCCGCATATGGAAGGTGCTTCGTCGAGACCGCCAGAGGTGTCGTTTTCTTCGCCTGGGATTCTGCAAAACCTCTCCAAGGCACCACACACTGTCGAAGTGAACATCACGGCTGCGCCTGCTAGAATGGAAATGCAGCGTGGCGTCATGACCGACGCGTTTGCGTATAACGGCCACATTCCAGGACCAACTCTCGAGCTTCAGGAAGGCGATAAAGTCATAATCCATTTCACGAACAAGCTGCCGGAAGCAACGACAGTTCATTGGCATGGATTGCACATTCCCGCCGACGCCGACGGCAGTCCGTTTTATCCAATCCCACCCGGCGGCAAGCACGATTACGTCTTCACCATCAGGCGTGGAACTGCGGGCACTTACTGGTATCATCCGCATCCTGATATGCGAAGCGGCTATCAGGTAGGCAAAGGTCTGTACGGTGGAATAATTATTCGCGCAGCGGACGATCCTCTCCCGAAGTCAATCACCGAAAAGCTGATCGTTCTCTCGGACAATCGGTTTCTTGCCGATGGCTCCGTCGATTTTCCGGATATACGCTCACCGAAAGGAATCGTCGACGAAGAGAACGGCCGGGAAGGCGACGTCCTGTTCGTGAACGGCGAAGTCCTGCCGACAATCAAGATCAGGCGCGGCGAAGTGCAGCGATGGCGAATCGTCAACGCTGCAGCGTCCCGCGTATATCGTCTCGCGCTTCAGGGTCACACGTTTCTTCATGTGGGGAGCGACGGCGGTTTGTTCGAGACTCCCGTTGAAGAAAAAGAAGTTGTGCTCGCGAACAGTGAACGTGTGGAACTTCTCGTGCGCGGCAGCGGGGATTCTGGCAGTGTGAGTTTGCTTGAAACACTTCCCTACGACCGGTACGCGCCTCAGACGCGGCCGATCGAATGGAAAGTGCCGCGTCCGTTATTGAGGCTCGAGTACACTTCCGATCCGCCAATGACTCCGGTGACAATCCCGGCGAAGCTCCGGTACATTCCTCCGCTCGATACCACGAAAGTGAAAGTCACGCACGTGATCTCACTCTCGCAGGGTTTGATCAATGGAAAGACAATGGACATGAAGCGCGTCGACGTCAGAGCACCGTTGGCTGCGACTGAGATTTGGGAAATCGAGAACCTCGTTGGAATGGATCATCCATTCCATTTGCACGGCTTTCAGTTCCAGGTGCTTGACAGGAACGGAGTTCCGGAGCCATACAGACGTTGGAAAGACACAGTCAATGTTCCAAAGCACGAGACTGTCCGCTTCGTTGTTCGCTACGACGATTTTCCCGGGTTGTGGATGTTTCACTGCCACATTCTCGATCACGAAGATCATGGAATGATGGGAGTTTTGCTCGTCAAATAAATAATCCTGAGGAGGAAGCGTGATTCCACCGTCGCGAAATCCGTCCCGATTACTCGCATCGCTCGCTTCGGTCGCGACGATTCTTGTCGTCGCTGCCTGTACGCAGTCCAGCGCTGCAACCGCTTCATACACCTCGAGCTCCGCATCGAGCAGCATGCATGTCGAGCAAGGCTCAGCGGCGCAAGTTGCGCTCGGGCGACATTCTGTGCTATCGCATGACTGCGGCGGCTGTCATGGCGGCGGATCCAATCCCGAGGCAAAGGGCTGGCTCGCCGGCGTGATGTCTCCCGAGCAGGAGTTCAAGATCGGGCCGTGTGCTTTCACACCCGGAGCTCAACCCTGCTGGACCACGCGCCCCAAGAATCTCACGCCCGATAACACTACTGGAATCGGCAGGTTCAGTGAACGTCAAATTTTCAATGCGTTGCGTTACGGCCTGCGTCCGGAAGAAACTCCCGACGTCGAGATAACATCAACGACGCCGGGGAAGGGAAATTTTCCCGTCAATCCGCATTACCTGGCGGTTCCGATGCCATGGATCTCGTGGCGGTTCATGCCTGACGCGGAATTGCGAGCGATCGCTGCGTATCTCAAGCGCGGATTGAAGCCAGTCAGTAACAAAGTTGCTGATAGCGAAGGTCCTCCGGATTTCTGGGCGAGCTTCTACGTGGTCGATTCAATCGGTCCTTATCCGGCAAGAGCATACCCGACATCAAACGAAAATCCTGGCGTCGCGAATGCTCAGCTGGCCCTCGGGCGCCATCTCATCATCTCCCACGCGTGCGGAGAATGTCACGGCGGCGGAGACAATCCTGCCGGCAAAGGCTGGCTTCAGGGAGTTCGCAGCCCTCAGCAGGAGTTCAAGATTGGGCCGTGCTCCCTCGACCCGTCAGCAAAACCATGCTTCGTCACTCGACCGAAAAATCTCACGCCCGATAACACGACTGGCACCGGCAGATTCACCGAGCGACAGATTTTCAATGCGCTGCGCTACGGACTGAGGCCAGAGGAAACGCCCGACGTCACGATTACGGGGACCACACCGGGGAAGGGAAACTTTCCTGCGAATCCGCACTATCTGGCTCCGCCAATGCCGTGGACCGGCTGGCGGTACATGTCCGACAAGGAGCTGAAGGCGATTGCGGCATATATCAAGCGAGGCCTCAAGCCGGTGAGCAACAAGGTGCAGGACAGTGATCGTCCGCCGGATTTCTGGGCGAGCGCGTACACTCTCGAAGCCATCGGGCCTAATCCTCCGAAGCCTTATCCGACTGCCAACGAGCGATAATTAATGAGCAACGCGGTGAGCGGTCACCGCACACCGCGTTGTTCAGTATAACAATTAGTTAGCTAAGCTAAGTATCTGTGGTACCAATTCGAAAACCGATTTTCTTCTCGTCGCCGCGCGAGTGGCGCGACTGGCTCGCGAAACATCACAAGAGTGAAACCGAGCTTTGGGTAGGATTTCATAAGAAGGCCACGGGTAAGCCAAGCATGACGTGGCCCGAGTCCGTCGATGAAGCGCTTTGCTTCGGATGGATCGACGGCATCAGGAAATCGCTCGGCCCGGACAGTTACATGATTCGCTTTACGCCGAGGAAGCGCACCAGCATCTGGAGCAGCGTGAATACGAAGCGCGTTGCCGAGCTCACGCGCACAAAAAGAATGCACCCCGCGGGAATCCAGGCGTTCAAAGCACGCGATCCAAAAAAATCCGGAGTCTATTCATTCGAGCAGCGACAAGCTGCAAAGTTGAGCGACGCGGACATCAGACAGTTCAGGGCGAATAAGAAGGCGTGGGATTATTTCCAGTCGATTGCTCCCGGCTATCGCCGGCTGGCAACGTTCTGGGTTACTAGCGCGAAGCGGGAGGAAACTCGGGCGCGCCGACTTTCAACGCTTATTGGCGATTGCGCGGCTGGTCGCAAGATCGGCGTCCTTCGACGACCCGGAGAGTAGTCCGCGCGCACCAACCCGCCTGGACGGTTACTATTGAGCCGTTCTTAACCCGCTTTAGGAGGCCTTCATGCGTCTGGCACTCATCTTCGTGTGCGTGTTCATCGTCATTTACCTGCTATTCATGCGTGGCCGAACGCCCAAGGCGTAACCACATTCATTAGAGTGGGTATCTAATTCGGCGTTTAATTTGCACTAGGGGGACTGCATGGCGTCCATCAGTAACCTCATCGATGTCGTAACGATCGGTTCCGAGCGCCCGCTTCGGCGGCTGCTCGCGTACTATCTGATTATCGGGTTGGTCGTGTTCGGTCTTGCGTGGTTGTTCCCACGCACCGCGATGCTCGTCGCGGGAAAGGGACTTCGCGAGGTTGCGGCAACTCCGCAGATTCTCGAGGACGGCCTCACCGGCAGTGGTGTCGGAGTTTTACCCGGGTTCGGCCCCAATTCCTTCGGTGAGCTCGTCCTGACGACGACTCTAATTCTGCTCGGCACACTCGCGCTCATGATGCCTGTCACATGGGTTTACATGTCGGCGCGCTCGGTTCCCGGCCACAATCAGGGCGTCGTCCAAACGCTGATTATCCTGCCTCTCGTCGTCGCCGGAATAATCATTGTCGTTCAGAACAGTCTGGCGCTTGCGTTCAGTCTCGCCGGAGTTGTTGGCGCAGTGCGCTTCCGCACGAATCTCAGAGATACACGCGATCTCGTTTTCATATTCCTGAGTATTGCGGTTGGATTCGCAGCGGGGGTTCAATCGCTCGCCGTCGGCGCACTCGTTTCGATTGTTTTTAATCTCGTGCTGTTGCTCACATGGCGTTACGACTATGGGCGCAACGTTCTTACCCCGTCGGCAGCATCACAGTGGGCAGCGCCGCTCGAAGCTCTCGCGCACGCGCCGGGCGAGGATGGAACAGTTCCCGATCGCGATCTCGTGCTGGCGCTTTCGCCGGATAAAGCGGATGTGCTCGCGGAGCGATTCGATCGCGTCCGCAAAACGCTGGGAAAGAAAAAGAAGAAGCCAAAGTTCAACGCTGTACTCACGCTCACCACGGACAACCTTCCGGAAACGCAGAGCGCCGTCGAACCGGTTCTCAACCAGACAACAAAACGTTGGAAGCTCGACGAAGTCGTCACGAATACCGGCAAACCGTCCGAGATCTATTATCTGGTTCGACCAAAGAAGGCGGTAACGCGCGATGAGCTGCTGACTCAGATTCACGATCGCGCCGGCAATTTCATCGAGTTCGTCAATTTGGAGGTTGCGGATCAGGACGGCAACAAGGGGAACGGTAAGGGTGACTAGATGTCGCATCGCGATTCTCATTCTCGCGCTGCCTGCACTTGCTGGTTGTCGGGACATGCCCAGTGCGAGTGCCGCGGAGATTCGCGATGTGGAGCGCACTCGAGCAAAAGAATTCGAACGGCGGCTCGCTCGTGCAGACAAGGATACGACGCACATGCTCCCCGTCGCGAAGTGGATCATGCCGGTCGAGCTGAAGGAAATTTCCGGCCTCGCACTTACGCCGAGTGGAAAGCTTCTCACCCATGACGACAATGTCGGTCGCGTGTTCGTTCTCGATCCGAAGACCGGCATTGCGCTCAAACAGTTTTTTGTTGGAGACGCACTGCGCGGTGATTTCGAAGCGATTACCACGGCCGGCAGCGACATCTACATGCTGCAGAGTAATGGGAAGATCTACCGGTTCCGTGAAGGAGCGAATGGCGCAACCGTTCCTTTCGAGATCTTCGACACGAAGCTCGGGCACGAGTGCGAATTCGAGGGCATCGTTTACGATCCCGACAGCACGTGGCTCGTGATGCCGTGCAAGAACGTGACGCAGAAAAAAATGAAGGACGACCTGGTTCTGTATCGGTGGCGTCTGACCGGTCCTGATTCAACACGCCTCACGATGATGACAGTTCCACTCGATCTCATCGCGAGTGATAATGGATGGAAATCATTTCGTCCAACGGACATCACCATCGACCCGGTGACCAACAATTACGTTCTCATCTCGTCGCATGAAAAAGGACTTGTCGAGATAACGAAGGCTGGTGACGTCGAGCGCTCGGTAAAACTTCCGGGCAAACACAGCCAGCCCGAAGGCATTGCGATCACGAAAGACAATGTTCTCATCATCAGCGACGAAGAAAATCGCTCGCCCGCGGCAATTACTCTCTATCGGTGGCGACCGTGATCGGAAAAACAATGCGACAGTCCATTCTTTGCGCCACAGTGCTGATGTTGTCTGCGCGTGTCGCGTATTCGCAGGCGCACGCATCGGTTGTGGGGAGAGACAGCGTGGTAGTTCAGGCGGGAAGTGACTACGCAGCCGGTGGCTTCCATCGCAAAATGCTCGGCAACAATTATCGCGAGCTGTGGACTTCTTCGATAAAAGTCCCGGTTCTCGATCTTCGATCGTTCGCAGGCGGAATCAAGCCATACAAGCTCGGCGGAGGAAAGCAGGCAACGTCACTTCGTTTCGTGACGAAGGACAGCATCGAGTATGTGTTCCGGCCTGTACACAAAACGAAGCTTGTACTGCCGAAGCAGTACGAAGGAACGGTGATCTGGTGGATTTTCAGAGATCAGGGAAGTGCATCGCATCCAGCTTCAGCAGCAGCGGCGGCACAATTAGCGACTGCCGCAGGCGTGCTGCATCCAACTCCAATACTCGTCTGGATGCCTGACGATCCTGCCCTGGGTGAATTCAGAAAGGACGTCGGGGGTGTGCTCGGCTGGATTGAAGAATATCCCAGCGTGCCGAAAGATGCGCCCGCATTCTTTGGTGCAAACGAAGTTCTCGACAGCGAGGAGCTGCTCGAGAAGATGAATAAAGATCCCGATGTTCGAATCGATCAGCGTGGATTTCTCAACGCCGTGCTGCTCGACTTATTCCTCGGTGACAACGATCGTCATCCAGGCCAGTGGAAATGGGTGCGGCTGGAAAAATCGAAGTCATCGCCGTGGGAGCCGATTCCGAGAGATCGCGACAAGGTATTCGTGTCGTACGAAGGTACGTTGTTGAATCTCGTGCGGAGAGGTGTATCGAGTCTCGTCAAATTCGATTCGACTCCGCCAGGTCCGTCTGCAATTTTGCACAACGCGATGGATTACGATCGTCGCATGCTTCAAAGTCTGGACAGAAGCGTGTGGGATGCGGAGGCGCGGAGTCTTCAACAAAAATTGACAGACGCGGTAATCGATAACGCCGTCGCAGCACTGCCGCGTGAGTATGCTGCTTCGTCGCGGGAGATCGCACAAAAACTTCGGGCTCGTAGAGAGGCGTTACCTGGGGTAGCGGATCGGTACTACACCGAGCTCTGGTCAGTTGCTGACATTCACGGAACGGACGCGGCGGATCAGGCGACAGCCGTACGGAACGCCGACGGGTCTGTAACGATCACGCTGCAAGCTGGAAATGACGCGCCGTATTTCTCGCGCCGCTTTGTTCCCGCCGATACAAAGGGAATTCGTGTGTACCTCCACGATGGCGATGATAACGCTTCGGTCACAGGTGCGGCGCCTTCGAGTATCAAGCTGCGAATCATCGGCGGAAATGGAAACAACACGCTTGCAGATCAGTCGACAGTCGGCGGTCATCGCAATCCTACGCTCTTTTACGACGTCGGCTCTACGACCGGCGTGAAGTACGCCCGAGATACAGTTGAAGAAAAAGCAGATGAAGATCTTGCGATCAACACTTACTTCAATCGCCGGCCGTGGGTCGAAGCCTACGGAACTTTGATTCCTCCCGTTCGCGATCAAGGTCAGTCGACGAAACCCGTTGTGAGTCTGAAGACAGGTCACGGCCTGGGTATCGTCACGCGTCTCGGGCTCGCGCGTTACTCATACGGCTTCAGGAAAGTTCCGTACTCGAGCATGGTCAAAGGGTCCGTAGCTTACGCGACGACCAATCGGTTTGAGCTCGCACTCGAAGGCGATAAGAGATTCGAGGCCACTCAGGTTCACGTGCCCGCAGAGGCGAAAGCGACGCAGATCGAGGTTGTGGAATTTCATGGCTTCGGAAACGATGTAGCTCGAAGCCGCAGCAAGTTCTTCGATGTGAAAGAGACGCAGTACTCCTTCCGGCCCGCTATCGGGTTTGCGTTGAACAAGGAGAGCGACATTTCGCTCGGGCCGATCGTTCGTTACACCAAAACTGACAGTGCTGCCGGCCGGTTCATCTCCGAGGAGAAGCCTTACGGTTTCCCGACGTTTGGCCAGCTCGGTCTTCAGCTTCGCGCCAGGTACAACACTCGTGTCTATGCGGACACACTCAAGCCACGCGCGATCCTCGAGTTTATCGGAAGCGGTTATCCCGGAGTGTGGGATGCTCATTCCGCGTACACGTCACTTGCTGGGGCGGTCACCACCTTTCTTACGCTGCCGGTTCCTAAGCGACCGGTGATTGCACTGCGCGGCGGCGGAAAAAAACTTTACGGTGATTTTCCATTTTTCGACGCTGCGTTTCTTGGCGGATCGCAATCGCTCCGCGCCGAAGATCGACAGCGATACGCCGGCGATGCGTCGATTTACGGAAACGCTGAGCTTCGCGTACCCATCGCACAATTCCCGTTCATTCTTCCGTTGGATGTAGGACTTCTCAGCTTCCTCGATGCAGGCCGCGTTTATGTAGACGGCGACTCGCCTGGCGGCTGGCACAAGACGACTGGTATCGGACTGTGGGTCGGCTTCCTCAATCCAGGTACCAACTTCAACATCGAGGTCACGAACAACCCCGAACACCGAATCATTACGAATTTCGGTTTCGCCTTCTAAGGATTACAACTTTGTCTCTGTTTTCGAACGGCAACGCGCGTGTTGTCAGCCGATTGCCCGCGCGCGTTATTTCAATTGTTGCATTCGCGGGGTTCGCGCTCAGCTGCGATGCGCAGGACCGCTCGACTCCTCTGCCACGTGGAGGATCAGCGAAAGAAGTCGCAATTGCCGGCGCTGTCGTGATGATCGGCGCTGGTGACATTGCACAGTGCAACAACAATGGCGACGAGCTCACCGCTGTTCTCGTCGACAGTCTTCTAAAGGCCGACAGCGCAGCCGGCGTAGAGAACGTCGTCTTCACTATGGGCGACAACGCGTACCCATCCGGGGCACAGGGATCGCGCGACACGTTCGGGCGATGCTTTCAGCCATCGTGGGGGACAAAGAGGATAATGGACGTCATCCGCCCTTCACCGGGCAATCATGATTTTGAAAACGTTCTCGGCAAGGGGTACTACGGCTACTTTGGCGACAAAGCGGGACCACCAAACAAAGGATGGTACAGCTACGACATCGGCAAATGGCACATCATATCACTCAACAGCGAAATACTTTTTCGTCGAGAATTTCAATCTCTGATCAACGAGCAGCAGAATTGGCTGCGTGATGATTTGAAGAAGAATTCAAAGAAGTGCACGATGGCCTATTGGCATCGCCCGTTGTTCAGCTCAGGATGGCATGGGGAGTCAGACCAAACGCAGAGTTTCTGGAATATTCTTTACGAAAATGGTGCGGACCTCGTCGTGAATGGACATGAACACGACTACGAGCGCTTTCTCCCGCAAACACCAATTGGCGTGCCTGATTCTGTGAGGGGAATCGAAGAGATCGTTGCTGGAACGGGAGGCGCCGAGCTTCGCGCATTTCGGTCGAGACTTGCGCCAAACAGTGAAGTGCAAATCGCTGGTCACAATGGCGTTCTCAAGTTGACGCTCGGTGATGAGGAGTATCGGCATGTGTTCATCGACGTGCAGGGACGCCTGTGGGATGAAGGCGGGCGCAAATGCCATTAGAGGAGGTCAATGAAGCTGCCGCATCGAGTCTCGAGCGTCTCTATCGGCAGCACATTTACTCCGCGCATTTATTCGCCGAGCGCGCGCAGGCGCTCGAGCTTCGCAAGCCCGAAGAAGTAACCACTGAGGATCGGTGGCGGCATAGTGCGTACGTCACGGGAACTTTGTTTGCGGCCGCCGCATTTCTCGAGGCGTCGATCAATGAGCTTTATGTCGAGCTCAAAAATCTTGGCCAGTCTGGAAGTCCACGACTGCCTGCGCGCGAGCTTTCATTATTGAGCCAGGTTTGGCCCGACGTTCAAGGCTCGGCGATTCTTCACAAATATCAAGTCGCGTTGTCTCTCGCAGACGCAGACAGCTATGACGAGAGCAAGCCCCCCTTTGTCGATGCAGATAGTCTATTGCGACTGCGTGACGCGCTCTTGAGCCCGACTTCAGATTGGAAGGACAAGCGTGGGAAGCCGCAGACTCTCGAGAAGCGTCTGCGCACGAAATTCCCTGCGAATCTGCTTGCTGAATCAACCGCTCCGTGGTTTCCTGATCGGGCGCTCGGGGCTGGATGCGCGAAGTGGGCTGTGAAAATTGCGCAGACATTCAGTGATGATTTTTGTCATCGAATGGGAATTCCCGCGAGGGCCCGAGTTGGCCGAGAGAAAGTCTAAAGTCGGTAAGACAAACCAAGACGACACCGAAGCACCGAAACACCGAAATACACCGAATTTTTTCTTTTAACTGCACTCAGTGCCTGTTAGGGCCGAGCGCTGTTGCTTCAAAAAGAAAAAGTTTTTCGGCGAATTTCGGTGTTTCGGTGCTTCGGTGTCGTCTTGGTTTTTGTTTTTAATTTTTGCGGAAGGCCGCCAGATGTACGACCCGCCCCTCGTGAGTAAGCGCTCCTCCAGTAAATGACTCCGATTCGATTCGTAAGTCCTCGCCGAGCCCCTGGGCGGGGAAGCTCTTCGCGTCGAGCTCCAGAATCGAATCGAGTAACCTCGACCCTGCGAGATCGTCGGCACTTTTTGTCTTCCCCTCGCTGTTCGCGAGCGCACTGAGCGCGTAGCTCCGCATGATCTTCGGCAGGTAAGTCGCGAATGTGTGGCTTGAATCGAACAGCTCCACTCCGATTGGTTTTCCGTTGATCGCAAAGATTGCCCCGATCTGTCCCTTTTCGGGAGCTACATCAGCGAGATAGTCGTCGATCCGCGCCTTGCTGTGCTCGTACACGTCTGACATTGCCTGGGTCGGTGATATGAAGCCCATCTTCATTTGCACATCGCTGATACTCTGCCAGACGCTCATCTGATCGGTGATCGCCATCTTCGCACCGTGCGCGAAAAGAGATTCGGAGACGTCAATTGATTTTCTGTATCGCGCTTCGTGGTGCATTACCTGCGGCGAGTCGGTGAACTCCCGCGCCGACGAGCCCTGGTTCTGATAGCCCCAGCGTCCGCGCTCGACGCACGACACCGGAATCGGAATGGTCTGCTTCGCAGGAGCAAGAATGGAGATGTTGGCGATCCGGTTCTGGCGCGCTCCGATCAGCTCTTCACCATCGATGATGAGAATCGGCAGAATCCCATTGTTGTCGATGGCCAGCTTCGGGACACTGCCTCCTTCTGAGATCTCGGTGATTTTGCCGAGTCCTTCGCGAATTGCGATGCCAACCGGAAGGTACGTGGCAGGAGTGTCATGCTCCGAATAGATCGGGAAAACGGTGAGGTTGTGGCGCGCGAATCCTCTTCCCACGCGAACGCGGGGTGCTACTTCCTTGAGCTTTGGCATACGGTCTCCACCGTGCGGATTTCGCGTCGCGCTACTTGCGTTCGCGCGGGCGATCATCGTAAGTTCAGTTCGATGCTAACACTGTCTGTAAGCACCGTTAACAAGCAATGTTAATATCACTTGCATGCGTGCGCAAGCTGCACCTATCCGGAGCAAACTGATGGAGCCGAAGAAGCCCGCGCCCGAGGTCCCGGCTGCCCAGGCGGAGCAGAGCCTGACCCGGGCGTCCCTCGTGAAGGAAGCCACGCGAATCCTTGAAAACGAAGGCTACCAGTCGCTCAGCCTGCGGTCCGCAGCAAAGGCGGCGGGCCTCTCTCCCGCGGCTCCATACCGGCATTTCGAGCACGGCGCACCCGAGCTTCTTGCCGTAGTTGCGGAGACCGGATTCAGGGACCTGATCGCCGAGCTCTCTAAAACGTTCCAGGGTCAGGCATCCGATCCCACAGAGGAAATCTTCGAAGTCTCTCTCGCGTACGTGCGATTCGGTGTCGAGCGCCCGGATATTTACCGCGCACTGTTCAGCCCGCAGCTCGCCAAGCCGCTCGAGTTTCGGGAGCAGTTATGGCAGACAGGAGAGATCAGCTTTTCGAGTCGCAAAACGTACGACACGCTCGCGATAGCAAAGGAAACAGCTTTTCAGGCGTTACTCGCGCCGTTGCGGTATGCCCAATCGAGGGGCGCTTTGAACGAAGGGAACCTGGAAGAGTTCGGGCTCGCGCTCGCCGCGCTTCTCCACGGAGTCGTTGGCGAGTTCATCGACGAGGGACTCGGCGCACGTCAGAGTCAGAAGCAGCCGTGGTCGAAAGTGCGCCGCGACATGGCCCGGAGAATGGTCGAGCTCCTCCTGGCCGGAATTCGGAAGCCTGCATAGATCGCGCTGTCGCCGTTCTTTGAGATTTACGCGCGGCGTTTTAATGTTGTCCGGGACAATCACCGGATGAATTGATGAGTATCTCGCGTCGCGATTTTCTTGGCTCGACCGCTGTAAATGCTGCCGCCTTTGCAGTTGTGCCGGGCGCACTGCTGTCGTCGCTTCCGCACGATCTCGCTCCTGTTTCAGCGAGCGATGAATGGAATGTTACCTGGCCATCGAAGCTGACAGGCAAGTATCGCGCGGTATTCGATTGCACTGAGCCCGAGAGCGGTTACGGTGTGTGGCGAGCGGCAGGGTGGGTGAGACAGAACATGACGGTACTGAATGTGCCGGCGGCTCAGATCACACCAGCAATCGTGCTGCGTCACAACGCAATCATCCTCGCGATGCAACAGTCGTTCTGGGACAAGTACAACATCGGCCCAAAAAAGAACGTGATGCACCCGCTCACTGGAGAGCGAACAAAAAAGAATCCGGTGCTGCTAGATGAGAAGGACGGATTGGAAGAGCCATTCAACAACGCGGGTCTTCACAAACAGCTTGCTCGCGGCGTTGTAGTTCTCGCTTGCAATCTCGCCCTTCAGGATTGCATCGAGTTGATCAAGAGCACCGATAAGGTGAGCGACGACGTAGCACGAAAGCAGGCAATCGCTTACCTCGTGCCGGGCGTTATTCTCCAGCCATCAGGAGTATTCGCTGCGATCATGGCCCAACAGGCCGGCGCGGCTTACATCAAGGCGAGTTAGCTACGTCACGATAAATCGGTACATCGCGAGCTAGCAGGTACTTATCGAACCAGCCGACTATCGCCTGCAGTCGCTCCACGCGATGCCAGGGCTGTCCGCTTCGCGAGAGCTCATGTGATTCGCCCGGGAATCGCACGATCGCTGTCGGGCGCTTCATGTATTTGAGCGCACGGAATAACTGCTCACCGCCGCTTTCAGCAGGCGTTCTCCAGTCTGCATCGCCCAGTATGAATGCCATCGGCGTGTGAATTCGGTCGACGAAGGTAATCGCCGAACGATCTGCGTATTCTTTCGGATCCTCGAACGGCGGCTTCCGGAACCAAACGGGATGATAGAGCCAGAAATCCGAGGTATACCACCACGACGCCCAATTGGAGATATCGCGTTGTGATACTGCAGCCTTGAACCGATTCGTTTGAGTTACGGTCCAGTCGGTTAATACTCCGCCACCGCTTCCGCCGGTGACCCCGAGCTTTGTCGAATCGATGTATCCGCGTTTGATCAGCTCGTCTACGCCCGCCATCAAATCCTTGTAGTCGTCGCCGGGATACTTGTACTGAATGATGTTTCCGAATTCCTGCCCGTAGCTCGTGCTTCCGCGTGGATTCGGGTAAAGGACGACGTAGCCCTTCGCGGCCATCCACTGGAACTCGTGATCGAACACCCAACCGTATGCGGTGTGTGGTCCGCCATGAATGTTCAAGATCAACGGATACTTCTTCGAGGCATCGAAGCCGGGAGGTTTCTGCACCCACGCCTGAATTTTTCTGCCATCGAAGCTGTTGTACCAGATTTCCTCGGGGGCCGTAATGTTCAGCTGCGAAAAAAGTTTTGCATTCACATCCGTGAGCCGCCTCTGCTCGCCGCCCATCGAGCTGACGACGAACAAGTCGCCAATATTTACCGGCGTCGATACAAGAATGACGTAGCTGTTTCCATTACCCGCCGTCGCAAAGCGCTGCACCGATTGATCACCCTTCGTTATTTCGACGGGCTTTCCACCGTTCACAGGGAAGCGCATGAGATTCGCGCGACCGGTAACCGTCACAACGTCGATGATGCTGTTTCCGTCAGGCGACCAGATCGGCCGAGTGCTACCGCCCGCTCTTGGTGATGCATTATCGCCGCCGATTCCGCCGCCAACATCGTTGTCGAATGTCTCTGAAAGATTTTTGGGCTGTGCACCACTAACGAGATCGAGGACGTACAAGTCGGGTTGATCGTACGAGCGCACGGGCTCGTTGATGTTCGATCGGAACGCGATCCGCTTTCCATCGGGACTCGCTGACATCTGGCTCACACCGATCTTCACCGCATTTATCAACGTGGGTTGACCACCCGCGGCTGACACTCGATACAGATCCGAGTGTGGAAGCTCATAGTAATCCTCAGTAACCCGACTCGTTGTGAACACGATGTCGCGGCTGTCATTCGACCAGAAGAATTGATCTTCCGGAAAATCGCCCGACGTGAGCTGGCGCGGCGTGACCTTGTCGTCAGTCGATGTAGGAACTGAAACGACCCAGATATGATTCGGATGAGCCGGATCCAGATAACCCTGCCCATTGCTCCGATACACCGCGCGCGTGATGTATTTCACATCGCTTTCGCGGCTCGCATCCGCATCTGTTGTGTCTTTCTTTTTTGAATCCGCCGGCGACACGTCCGAGAAAAATGCGATTTGCTTTCCTTCCGGCGACCAGTGTGGATCTGCGGCGCCCCGCGTTAATTCTGTGATCTGCACCGGCTCGCCGCCGGCCATCGACAGCACATAGATCTGTCCCGGTTGGGGCTTGCCGTCTTTCTCGATCGCGCGCACGAACGCGAGCTTCGTTCCATCAGGCGACCACCTCGGCTGAGAATCACGTGTGCCGGAAGTCAATCGCTGAGGCTCGCCGCCTTTTGTGGATACCGCGAATATCGACGTCTCATATCCAAGGTGTTTTTTGTCGGCAACGACTCGCGCGAAAGCGACACGCGAGCCGTCGGGAGACATCTGCGGATCGCCAATCCAGGCGAATGACCACAGGTCTTTCTCGGTGATGGGTCGCTTGTCAGCGCTGAATGCGAGGAGCGCAGGGAGCAACGCAATCGTGCGCAATGAGCGGAAGCTGATCATATGCCGCCTTGAGAAGAAATTCGTCAGGGATAATTTGGTGCGGTGAAAAAATACCTGATTTATTCGGGCGCGCTGCTTCTTGTCGTCTTCGTCGCTATTCAGTTCATCCCGGTGAAGCGGACGAACCGACTTGGCGCCGGGGATCCGCAGGCATCGCGGGAAGTTCAATGGATTTTGCGGCGCGCGTGCTATGACTGTCACTCAACGGAA
>DATLDN010000079.1:0-8225 GCA_035525855.1 Gemmatimonadaceae bacterium | reverse complement strand
GAGAACACGATTCGATCCCGACTGCAGCGGCGCGTGAAGATAAGGCGCCAATCTCGAGCGCTCGGAATACAGCTCCATCAGGCGATCATCGACTTCTGTTGCTTCAAGCGAGGACAGCCGGTACCGCACACTCGGCACCCTCGCAATCAGTGTTTCGACAAGCAAGGATAGCGACTGCCCGATATCAACGCCGTACGACCCGATGTGAATTCCGGTTAAAACAATTTCAGGATGTACATCGGCGAGCATTGCCGCTTCAGCAACGAGATCCTCGACAGATCGCGACCGATTTGGACCCCGGGCAATCGTCGTAGCGCAGAACGTACAATGCTCGTCGCAACCATCCTGAATTCGTAGCAGGCCTCGCGAACCTGTTTGCGCCGATCGCGCGCGATCAACCCGACCCAATTCCAGCGTCGACGAAATCTCGTCGACATCAAGTCCTGCGATTGCATCGATCACTGTCGGTAGCGTGCGCAACGGTGCGGTGGCTTCATTCCGCTGTGGCAATCCCGGCGCACACCCAACAACGAGGCTGCGAACGTTCGGATTGTTGCGCGCTAGACGCCGCACATCTTTTCGCAGCTCTGCTTCCGCCGCAGTCGTTACGGAACAGCTGTTGAATACAGCGACATCGGCAGCGCTTGCGTCCTCCACCTCGATGCCACCGCTCGCGACCAGAAGTTGTCGCGCCTGCTCACTGTCGTACTGGTTTGCGCGACAACCGTACGTACGAATGAAGAATTTCACGCGGTAGGCGCGGTGGCAGCTCGGCGAGTTTCTCCGCTCGTTTCCGTTTTTCCTGTTACGGATGGGCGCATGATCGGAAGCTGGATGTAAAACGAGCTTCCCTCTCCTTCCTTGCTTTTCACCCAGATCATTCCGCCATGCAGATCTACGACGAGCTTGCAGAACGTGAGCCCGAGACCCGAGCTTCGTACACGTGGTGAATGCGGGCCCTCAACCTGGCCGAACTTGCGGAAAATCACCTCGTGATACTCCGGCGGAATTCCGGGTCCGTTGTCGGTTACAGTGAAGAGAACGCCATCGGGAACTTTGCGCGCGCTGAGCGCGAGGGAAATCGGGATGCCGGAATGTGTTACGGCATTCTGGATCAAATTCGAGAAGACTCGCTTCAATAAACCTTTATCTGCTTCGAAGAGCGGAGTGTCATCGTCGACACTCACTGCGACCCTCGTGCCCTCCTGCTCAAAGCGATGCGCCCAGTCGTACTGAAGCTCGGCAAGGAGCGCAGCTGGTGCCACTTGTTCGTAGTCCAGCTTGACCGCGGCTTCTTCGATTCGCGCGATCTCGAGAATGTCCTCGATCAGTGCGAGCAAGTCCTCGGCTTTTCCTTCAGTATCAGCGATCGCTTCCCTCTGCGCGACGCTGAGCGTTCCGAAATCACCGTCTCCCAGCATCTCCAGCGTTGCGAGCACTGATGTCAGCGGAGTCTTCAAATCGTGCACGATCATCTTCATGAGATCGTCCCGCACTTTCTCCAGCTCACGCAGCTTTCGATAGCTGTTCTCGAGCGCATCCGTTGCAGCTTTCAATTTCAGCAGGCTTCGGACTCGTGCGCCGAGTACGAGGCGATTATGCGGCTTCGTGAGAAAATCGTCGCCACCCGCCTCGATTCCTTTTACCCGATCACCGGTGTCGTTGAGCGCGGTAACGAAGATGACAGGAATTCGCGCCGTGCGTGGATCGCGCTTGATGCGGCGACACACTTCGAATCCAGTGGATCGTGTATCGACGCCAAGGTCTCCTGCCGGCATCGATACATCGAGAATACAGAGATCAGGATTGTGCTCGAAGCAGGCTGCAATTGCTGAGGGTCCGTCATCCGCGGAGATGGTGCGGTAGCCAAGGGTGCCAAGCTGATCGAACAACAGCTCGACGTTGGCCGGCACATCATCGGCAACTAGGATGAGCGGCGAGGTCTGTTGTCCCTGCTCACTCATGAGAAACGTCAGGGCCGAACGCGCAGCCCAAAGCTGAGAGTGAACGCGCGCTCGCGAACATCGTCGAGTGTACCGCCTGATTGCGGTGAGCGTGAGGAATGCTGAAGCGTAGCATCAAAAGCAGCACGGTTGCGCGAGAACTGAATACCAAAGCCACCCGCAAATGAAAGCTCCTTTACTTCGCTTCCCGCCGCAACAAACGGAAGTGTTCGGTACCGCGCGCCAAGCCGGAGCAGAACTATTCTCTCCAGAAGTCGCGGACCGGTTGCCTCCACTCCTCCTCCGATATCCCATGCGTCGACCGCACGCGCATCCTCGGATCCCAGGCCGTTGATCGACGACCAGAGATCACGGTTCACCTGCACCGAAAGATTTGCACCCGCGACACCGCCGTAAGCAATCGCTGCGCCATATCGGCTCGGAATCTTTGCTGTCGCAATCACTGTGTCACCGGAATGAGCTTTTAGATCGAGGCCTTTGCGACCGGATACCGCAAGGGCGAGGACGCTCGATGGATGCATGATCACGCCGCCCGAAACTGCAAACCCACTGTAGTCAATCGAGTTTGTCTGATTCACGGAAACGAAATGCAGACTGTCCGGAAATGTCTGCTGGAAGTCGACACGATTTCCGCCGGTGAAGACGTGACCGCCGATTCCAATCTGAAGGAACTCATTCGGCGCCCACCCTCCCGCAAGGCGAACGTCATTGATAGCACCGATGCTCTTCACCTTCTCGGTTACTTCTGCAACGTCGCCGGCAACGGGTTGATTGTGTGTTGTCTCAGTTTCCCACGAACGATCGAGAAGCGTAGAGACCGACGCGCTGAATGTCGCCTTGCCCCATACCGGAACAGACGCGATCACAAGAGGAAAACGTGACGAGCGTGCTTTCTGAGTAACGCCCGCTGCCGTGATCCGTCGGAATTCCGGCTCATACTGTAAAAACAGGAGCGGATCGCCGGCAGTCGAAATCGACGCCGGATTGATCGGCGTCTGCGGATCGAGCTGCGCGAGACCTCCGCCAGTGCTAAGAGCGCGTGAGCTGAATTCACCTGGAGGATATCCAAAGCCCTGTGTGCTCAAGGTTCCCTGCGCGCCCGCAGAGGATCCTCCCACTGCAAGCGCGAGCATTACGAATCGCATGCGCATCACGGCAAACCTCGGGCTTTTCTAGTTGAGTAGCTGATACGGAGCCGAGGTCTGAGCTCGGGAGCTGCTTCGACGGAAAAGAACAGCGCGCGCAACGCTGCTCCGCCTTCTGTGCTGCTCACCAGAACAATTGCACGCGGCGTATTCTCGAGCGTCTGCGTTCGCCACAAACCGAGGATCTGACCGACTTCGACGATTTTCAGACCGCTGTCGGCTGGGAGAACCTTGAGCGTGTCGAGACTTGTCTGTGCGGTAATCAGCGCGGCGCGTGATACGTCCGTGATCGCTTTTGCAGCGAGTGACACGTGCGCGACGATTCTTAATGTGTCTTTAGGATCGACGGTCCTGTCGGGCCGTTGTGTCAGCAGAAGTGAAGCGCGAACGAGCTGCGCTGTGTCAGCGAGGAAAGGCGGAATATTGAATCGCATGTAAATCCGCTGCGCGGGCAATCCACCAACATTCAGAACACCAACGGGCGGTGTCGACGGCGCTTTCACGATCAGCGTGTAATCCGAAAGACTGTTGGCGACGACTGATTGATCGGTTGGTGTCTTCGAATACGGCCCGAGATTTATCGCTCTTATCGAAGTGTCGGGATCGACGCGGAAATAAAGCTGCTCCGTTAAACCTGATTCCACTGCATTGATTCGAAACTGAACGGACCCTGCGGGGGAGACTGCGCGAAGACCGACTCGCAGTCTTTGCCCGAGCCTCGAGAGAATCGCAGCCTGAGGCAGCTCGATGTTCACCGTGTCTTTCAAATCGGCGACGGCGAACGTCTTCGACGTTATCAATCTCGCAGGGGTGAACAGACCGGCGATGACGCTCGTTACTGTATCGTTCACCTCTGTGTTGACGTCGTACGCTTCGATCGTGACCGGTCCGGGGAATTTTGCTCCAACCGTGTCGATCCTGAAGCGGATGCGAGCGCTGTCGGCACGAGTGATCGGCGTGGTCGTCGTGTCGCCTGCGACCTTGAAGTACCGCTCGGGGAGCGAATCGAATCGAATGACAACACGGGAATCGACTGTGTCGCCTCGTGTCGCCATTAACATCTGCGTTTCTGTGCCGAGGCCGAGTAAGCCGGACACTGTCGTGTCGAGAACGACGGGATCGATCGTTACTGTCTCGATGCCACCGGATTGATCAGCGCAAAGATCCGGGCAGCCGACGTTCGTGCTCAGCTGCTCGGTACATGCGGATGCGATTGTCAGTATGGATAGCAACCCGGCCAACACCCAGCCGGTCTTTTTCGATTGCACTAAAGCCTTCCACGTAAATGGTTCAGGGCGAATGCCTCGGGAAGCAGCTCGCTCAATCTCCATGTCACTTGCTTCCCGTTTCGAGAATAGCTGCTCACCAGCAAATCGGGCGCGAACTCGCTCATCGTCTGACGGCACGATCCGCACGGAGGCGAAGGCTCCTCCGACTCGCTCGCAATCGCGATCTCGTCGAACGACTTCAACCCCTGGGCTACTGCGGCCGCAATCGCTACCCGCTCAGCGCACAGCGCCTCACCGTATGCAGCGTTCTCGACGTTGCATCCAGCGATGATTTCGCCGCTCGTCGCCCGCACAGCGGACCCGACACGAAACTGCGAATACGGAGCGTAAGCATTCTCCATCGCAGCGAAAGCGGCGTCCTTGAGGCGCTCGCTTTCAATTTTTTCGTCGGTCACGTCTGCATGAGGGCGGCGAGAAACGACTCACCGGCACCGCGATATGAGACACCCAGCCACTCCCCTACCGTTGCGCCCAGATCCGAAAATGTTTTCCTGATACCCACATCGGCCGGTTTGACCGAGGGGCCGAGCACGAGCAGGGGCACTCTCTCCCGCGCGTGGTCCGTCGAAGGGGTGGTGGGGTCGTTACCGTGATCGGCAGTGATAAACAGCAGGTCAGCCTCTTTGAGTCTGGAGATGAACAAGGGCAACGCCTGATCGAACTCCCGGAGTGCCTGATAAAACCCCGAAGAGTCGTTGCGGTGCCCGTATAACTGGTCGAAATCTACTAGGTTGGCGAAAAGCAGCCCACTGTCGGCGCTCTCGAGCCACTCATTAATAAAGGCGATTCCCTCCGCATTCGACTCAGTGTGCCGCGCTCTTATCGCTCGCGATGCGAAAAGATCATCGACCTTTCCGACTCCGGCTCGGGCGACGCCGGCAGTCGCTAGCGCATCAAGCAGTGTTTCTGCGGGCGGATCGATCGAGAAATCCTTTCGATGAGTAGTTCGTTTGAATCCACCCTCCGGACCTTCAAACGGTCGAGCGATAACACGTGACACGTCGTGCGGTGGCCGAAGCATTCTGCGCGCATTTTCACAAGCGCGGTACAACTCTTCGAGCGGGACTGCGTCTTCGTGCGCCGCAATTTGAAAAACCGAATCAGCGGACGTGTACACAATCCATTTTCCGGTTCGCAGATGTTCGGCGCCAAACCGATTGATGACATCCGTGCCGCTCGCCGCGATGTTCGCGATCACGCCGCGCCCGGTGAGTGCAACAAATTCGGCGAGCACATCATCGGGAAAACCATTTGGAGATGTCGGGAATGGCCGCGCGACTTGCACACCGGCAATTTCCCAGTGCCCTGTTGTGCTGTCTTTCCCCGCGGATACCGGATTCATCGATCCCCACGCGCCGCGCGCATCAGGCCTCGCCGCGACTCCACGAATCGGTGCGATGTTGCCGAGTCCACACGCTTCCAGTGTCGGGAGATTCAGGCCGCCCACTGAATCTGCGAGATTGCCAAGCGTGTTGCTGCCAACGTCGCCGTACGCAGCGGCGTCGGGTGCTTCGCCAGCACCGACTCCATCGAGCACGAGTATTACGGCTCGCCTCACGTCCATTCCCCGATGTAGTAGCGGTCGAGTCGGCCGCGAAGTCCGGTCAATAATTCGTAGTATGACATTCCGGCGAGTGCGGCGAGTTCCTCCGGTCCAATAGAGTCTCCGTTCTCAGCACGTCCCATCATTGTCACAACGTCGCCGACGTCTGCCTTTGAGTCCGTGACGTCGAGCATGATCATATCCATCGTCACAAGACCGCGAATCGGAACGCGACCATCCTTGGCGATTCCGAACGCGCGATTGCTCGCGGCACGCGGATATCCGTCAGCGTATCCCATCGGAATTGTCGCGATTCGGCGGCGCGAGTCGGCGTGCCAGGTTGCATCGTAGCTCACGCTATCGCCGGCCTCTATCCATCGCGTTTCGGCAATCCGCGAATGAATGCTCACTACTGGCTCGGGCTCGATCTCTGCGCCTTCTCCGCTTCCAACGCCGTAGAGAAAAACGCCGGGACGAATTGCATTCCATTCCGATTTTCCGTGTCTCGCAATCGCGGCGCTCGCGTCCGTGTGCAAAAATTTCGGTCGAACGGGAAGCTGAGCGACCGCGTCGCGGAAACGTTGCTCCTGTTCATCCATGGAGCCGTCGTTCAATTCAGCGGAATGAAAGTGAGTGAATGCGCCCTCGGGAACGTGTTCTGTCAGCACTTCACGCAGGGTGCTTACTTCGCGCCATGGAATCCCGGCGCGCGACATTCCTGTATCAATCGATAAATGCCAATCGAATGGCACACGCGTCCACTCGCGTATCTCAGTTTCCGTCCCGAGTGAAGGCGTTAGCTCGAAGTTGCGCGCATCCGGGTATTCATCGCGCAGCAGCGGGCTGAAAACAATTATCGGACGTTCGATTCCAGCGTCACGCAGATCTGCGCCTTCTTCGACAGTCGCAACGCCATACGCATCCGGATTGACTTGCTCCAGAGTTCCGATGATGTCCACTGCGCCGAGCCCGTACGCGTCGGCCTTTACCATTGGAATGATCGGAACCCCTGCACGTGCTTCAGCCGCCCGTGCATTTCGTACGAGCGCACCAAGATCGACATTCATCCATGCGCGAAGCTCGCGGTTCTTCATTGGCGGTCCCCGGACGTCACATCTAGTATTCCATTCACAGCGCGGAATTTAGCTGCAAAGGAGCCGTATGGACGACAAAACAACATTGAATGACGCGCTGGAATTGATGCGCGATCTCCGCAAACGGTGCGAATGGGATGCGGCGCAGACGCATGAATCATTGCGTCCGTATCTGATCGAGGAAGCTTACGAGCTCGACGATGCAATTCGCTTGGGACATTCCGCACTGATGCGTGAAGAGCTGGGTGATGTGCTTCTTCAGGTTTGTTTTCATTCAGTGATTGGCGAAGAGCTTGGCGAGTTCGACGCAGGCGATGTTGCGCACGCATTGATCACCAAGATGCGCGCACGTCATCCGCACCTCTATGGCGATGGAGATCGTGAGCCATGGGAGCGAATGAAATCGAAGAAGCGCGAATCGATCGGCGATGGGCTTCCGGCTTCGCTTCCGCCTCTGCACCGCGCGCACCGCCTTCAGGATCGTGCTGCTGGAGTCGGTTTCGACTGGCCCGATGTAGAGGGGCCTGCGATGAAAGTCGAGGAGGAGCTTGGTGAGGTTCGCGAGCAATTAGTTGGGCGGCCGCCATTGGCTGCGGGCAATGCACCAAGTCTCGATCCGGTCCATGCTCTGCTCGAGGCGGAGCTTGGCGATCTGTTATTTGCGTGTGTGAATCTTTGTCGCAAGGCCGGCGTTCACGCGTCGCTCGCTCTCGATCGTGCCAATGCAAAATTCGAGGCCAGGTTCAAGCGCATCGAGGAAATGTGTCGCGAGCGCGGAATCGCTCTGGCCCAGGCAGGTTTGGATCAGCTCGACGCGTTATGGGACGAAGCGAAATTGGCCGAGTGATGCTATGCACTACTGACTGCTGAGAAACGGCGGTCAGCAGTCAGTAGTGCCGTGCTGTGTCAGCAGTCAGTAGTGGCAGTTTACGTACTCAAGGGCGCAACCGATGCATCATCCTCGGAAAAGCGATCGCCTCCCGCAAATGTGCCAGCCCGCAGATCCACGAGACCGTTCTCTCGAGTCCCAAACCAAAGCCCGCATGCACGAACGTCCCATACTTCCGTAAATCCAGATACCAGCCGTAGGCATCGAGCGGAAGTTTCTCCTCATGAATCCGAGCGAGCAGCTTGTCGTAATCATCCTCGCGCTGTGACCCGCCAATGATCTCGCCGTAACCCTCGGGTGC
>DATLDN010000077.1:0-24457 GCA_035525855.1 Gemmatimonadaceae bacterium | reverse complement strand
TCCGCGAAATCCGCGTGATCCGCGTACACTCGCTGTTCCGTCCCATACACCCATGCATAAGGAAGCGCTACCCAGCATGCATCCTATAGCTCTCCGTCACGTGGCTGGATAAGTTTCCATCTTCATCACCGAATCGCACTCAAAAAAATAATGGTCAACAAAATCACCGTCGTAGGCGGAGGGAATGTAGGCGCCACGACGGCTCAACGACTCGCCGAGAAGGAGCTCGCAAGGCGAGTAATCCTCGTAGACATCGTAGAAGGAATTCCGCAGGGGAAGGGACTCGACCAATGGGAGTCCGCGCCAATCGAAGGCTTCGACACACGAGTCATCGGCACCAACAGCTACGACGAGACGGCAGGATCAGAGATCGTCATCATCACCGCCGGCATCGCCCGCAAACCGGGAATGTCACGAGACGATCTCCTCAACACAAACGCCGGAATCGTAAAGCAGGTTTCCGAGAACATTCGCGATACCTCGCCCGACGCGATCATCATCATGGTCTCGAATCCCCTCGACGTAATGTCATACGTCGCGAAGCAGGTTACGGGATTCCCGCGAGAGCGAGTTCTCGGAATGGCCGGCGTCCTGGACACTGCACGCTATCGATCATTCATTGCGGAAGAGCTCGACATATCGGTCCGAGACATTCAGGCAATGGTGCTCGGCGGTCACGGTGATACGATGGTTCCGCTGATCTCCTACACAACTGTGAGCGGAATTCCTGTCACGCATTTCATCTCACCTGAAAAGCTTCAGGCAATCGTCGATCGCACGAGAAACGGCGGCGCCGAGATCGTGAAGTATTTGAAGACGGGTTCTGCGTATTATGCTCCGTCATCCGCAGCGGTTCAAATGTGCGAAGCAATCGTTCGGGATCAGAAGCGCATCCTGCCGTGCGCGGCATGGCTCGAGGGCGAGTACGGAATGAACGGTTTGTTCCTCGGCGTTCCGTGCAAGCTTGGACGAAAGGGGCTGGAGCAGATCATCGAAGTGGATCTGACTGATTCTGAACGCGAGGCGTTAACTAAGAGCGCCGAGGCGGTGCGCGAGCCGATGGCGGCAGTCCGCCTGTAAAGCGGGGATGAATCGGGCGACACGCTTCTACCGCTCGTCAGTCGGAAAAAAAGTTGTAATGGCGGTGACTGGTGTGATCGGGATTGGATTTCTGATCGTACATGTTACCGGCAATCTGCTGATCTTCCGCGGGCCCGACGCGATAAACAGCTACTCTCATTTCCTTCATTCGTTAGGCGAGCTACTCTGGCTCGCCCGCATTGTGCTGATCGTGTCGGTGATCCTTCACGTGATCGCCGCCTATCAGCTGATGATGCAAAATCGTGCCGCGCGTCCAGTCGGTTATGCGCGCCGCGAGCCCCAGGTTTCAACTTTTGCAGCGAGGACGATGCGGTGGGGCGGTGCACTGCTTCTCTTATTTATCGTCCTTCACATTCTGCATTTCACGACAGGCACTATTCGTCCTGCAGGAAGCTTCATCGAAGGCGACGTCTTTGCGAACGTTGTCGCAAGCTTTCACCTGTGGTGGGTCGTCCTGTTTTATGTGGTCGCGATGATCGCGCTTGGAGCGCACATGTATCACGGAGCGTGGAGCTCGGTGCGCACGGTCGGTGTCACACAACCTGTTGAGAATCCATTGAAGCGTCGAGTGGCAATCATCCTCGCGCTATTTCTCTGGATTGGATTTACTGCCGTTCCGGTTGCTGTGTTTCTTGGAATGATTGGATGACGGTTCAACTCAACTCGCGAATTCCCGCCGGCGCTCTGGAGCGCAAGTGGGATCGGCATCGATTCGAGATGAAGCTCGTGAATCCTGCCAACAAGCGGAAACACGAGATCATCGTCGTTGGCACCGGCCTCGCCGGCGGCGCTGCAGCAGCAACTCTCGCCGAGCTCGGCTATAAGGTTTCGTGTTTCTGCTTTCAGGATTCTCCGCGGCGGGCGCACAGCATTGCTGCACAGGGCGGAATTAACGCAGCAAAGAATTATCAAAATGACGGCGACAGTGTGTACCGTCTTTTTTACGATACGATCAAAGGCGGAGATTTCCGGTCTCGTGAAGCAAACGTCTATCGACTGTCCGAGATCAGTCTTCAGATAATCGATCAATGCGTCGCACAGGGAGTTCCGTTTGCGCGAGAGTACGGCGGACTTCTCGCTAATCGATCGTTTGGTGGAGCTCAAGTCTCACGCACGTTTTACGCACGGGGACAAACCGGCCAACAATTGCTGCTGGGAGCCTACCAGGCACTGGAGCGACAGATCGGGGCTGGAACAGTGAAGATGTATCCGCGGACCGAGATGCTCGACCTCGCGGTGATCGACGGTCGCGCCCGCGGAATCGTCGTGCGTGATCTCGTCACTGGCGAGATTCGCTCGCACGTTGCGGATGCAGTGGTGCTCGGTACCGGCGGTTACGGAAATGCGTTCTATCTCTCAACAAACGCAAAGGGAAGTAACGCGACTGCAATCTGGCGCGCCTACAAGCGTGGAGCTGCGTTCGGAAATCCGTGCTTCACGCAAATCCACCCGACATGTATTCCGGTTTCCGGAGAGTATCAGTCGAAGCTCACGCTGATGAGCGAATCACTCCGCAACGATGGAAGAGTCTGGGTACCTGTCGCCGCGAGCGACAAGCGCGCGCCAAACGACATTCCCGAGTCGGAGCGCGACTACTATCTGGAAAGGAAGTATCCGAGCTTCGGTAATCTTGCTCCTCGCGACATTGCATCGCGCGGTGCAAAAGAAGTCTGCGACGAGGGAAGGGGCGTTGGCGAAAGCGGACTCGGTGTATATCTCGATTTTGCGGATGCGATTCGCCGTCTTGGTGATGTCACCATTCGCGAGCGATACGGAAATCTTTTCGAGATGTATCAGCGGATTACCGACGAAGATCCGTACAAGGTGCCGATGCGTATTTATCCCGCGGTTCATTACACGATGGGCGGGCTGTGGGTGGATTACAATCTCATGAGCACCATTCCGGGATTGCACGTGATCGGTGAGGCGAACTTCTCCGATCATGGTGCGAATCGGCTTGGGGCTAGCGCACTCATGCAGGGTCTCGCCGACGGTTATTTCGTTTTGCCGAATACAATCGGTGATTATCTCGCATCAGCTAAACTCGAGAAGGTCGATTCCATGCACGCCGCGTTTCGTGATGCAGAAGCGCTAGTTGCTTCACGAACGAAAAAATTTCTCTCCATCGACGGCAAGCGAACAGTCGATTCCTTCCATCGGGAGCTGGGCAAACTGCTTTGGGATTATTGCGGCATGTCACGAAATCGAGCTGGGCTCGAAACTGCGCTGGCCCGAATTCCTGAGCTGCGGAATGAATTCTGGAACACCGTCAATGTCCCCGGCAGCGATCGACAGCTGAACCAGGCGCTCGAAAAAGCAGGGCGCGTCGCCGACTTCTTCGAGCTTGCTGAGCTGATGTGCATGGACGCTTTGCATCGAGAAGAATCATGTGGCGGGCATTTTCGTGAAGAATATCAAACTGCCGATGGCGAAGCACTTCGGAACGACGACCAGTTCGCATACGTCGCTGCATGGGAGTACGCTGGTGATAATGAAAAGCCGCGCCTGAACAGGGAACCGCTCATCTTCGAGAACGTGAAGCTCTCACAGCGGAGTTACAAGTAATGCGTTTTACGCTGAGAATCTGGCGTCAGGCCAACTCGTCGTCCCGCGGAGAATTCATCGACTACACTGCGACAGATGTGAGTCCCGACATGTCGTTCCTCGAAATGCTCGACGTGTTGAATGAGCGACTCACGGAAACCGGCGACGATCCGGTTGCGTTCGATCACGACTGCCGCGAGGGAATCTGTGGCTCATGTTCATTGATGATCGATGGAGCCGCTCACGGTCCGATGAAGGGAACTGCAACATGCCAGCTCCACATGCGCAGTTTCCGTGATGGACAGATAATTCACATCGAGCCGTGGCGAGCGCGCGCGTTTCCCGTCATCAAGGATCTGGTTGTAGACCGCGGCGCACTCGACCGGATTATTCAGGCTGGTGGCTTCATTAGTGTATCAACCGGCGGTGCCCAGGATGCGAACTCGATTCCGGTCCCAAAGCGTGACGCTGATGCTGCGATGGACTCCGCGGCGTGCATCGGTTGCGGTGCGTGCGTTGCTGCCTGTCCGAATGCATCGGCGTCGCTGTATACCGCCTCGAAAATCAGCCATCTGGGTCATCTCCCGCAGGGGCAGGCGGAACGCTATCGGCGGGCCCTGGCGATGGTCGAACAGATGGAGCTCGAGACTTTCGGAGGATGTACGTTCTTCGGTGAATGTCAGGAGGCGTGTCCGAAAGAAATCAGCATCGACGTGATTTCGCGGATGAATCGCGACTACATCGCGGCGTCAGTGCGCGGCTGAACCTTGTTTTTCGGCAGATATCCAGAATAGTTGCCTTGGCGAACCCGCAAACTGAGAAGCCGTAAGAAACCGAGCTTTTTATTACAATTTCGTCAGAGTACTCGGCGATCATTTCTCACTTGTATGAACGCGCTGTCATAAAACTTTCGTAGACCCGCGGTAATCGCCGCTCAACTCTGCCTTCTCGAGAAACGACTGCTTTTCGTCGTTCATCTCGGAGGGCATTTGTGTTTCTTGTCGAGTTACTCACCACTAAAAAGCTCGTCACTGTGACGAATGACTCCAGCACATCGCTGGGACATTCACCTGATCGCTCCTCCGAATGGAGGGTCGCGACAAAGGCAAACTCGTCGAAAGGCGAGGACGCAAAGCCAACGAAGCTAAAGCTGTCAATGAAGGCGACAGCAACGCTGGTCGGGCTACCGAACGATTCACAGGAGGAGCCACAATGCAGTTCTCGACACGCGAGGGTCGCGGATGGAGCGTTCGCTCTGGGCTGGTAGCAGTAACCCTCGGACTCACACTGACAGTCGGCGCTTGCAGCGATGCAGTCGCGCCAATTCGTCCCACTGAAACGCCGATCAGCTCGCCGAATCTCTCCGTTTCGACCGGCAAAAAGCTGATCCCGAATCAGTACATCGTAGTATTCAAGAGCGGCGCCGTTGCACCAACCGGTGTGCGCACCAAGGCGAAGACGATGATCGCGCAGATGGACGGCGGCGAGATCGGTCTTGGCTTTGTCTATGGAAGTGGAATGAAAGGATTCTCCGCGCGCATGACCGCACAGCAGGCGGCACGTCTGGCGAATGATCCTTCCGTTGCATATGTAGAGCAGGACCAGCTCTCATCTGTCGCCGATGTTCAGTCCGGCGCGACATGGGGCCTCGATCGAATCGATCAGTCCGCGCTTCCGCTCGATGGATCGTATTCGTATTCCGCAAGCGGCGCAGGCGTGCATGTCTATATCGTCGACACAGGCATTCGCCCGACTCACCTCGAGTTCGGTGGGCGAGTGGTGCTCGACTACACGGCGATCAATGACTCATATGGTGTGGAAGGCTGCCACTGGCACGGCACGCACGTCGCGGCGACTGTCGGTGGCGCGACCGTTGGCGTTGCGAAGGGCGTGACTCTGCATGCGGTTCGCGTTCTCGATTGCACAGGCAACGGTCCGAACAGCGGCGTAGTTGCCGGAATCGACTGGATCATCGCGCACGCACAGCGTCCTGCAGTATTGAACATGAGCTTCGGCAGTGATTTCGATCAGGCGCTGAACGATGCGGCTGAGCGCGCCGTAGCAGCAGGTCTCACAGTTGTGACAGCAGCGGGAAACAGCGGACGAGACGGTTGCAGCAATTCTCCCGGTGGTACCGCCGGCGCAATCAACGTTGGCGCGTCAGCAAACAATGACGTAACACCCACGTGGTCGAACTTTGGTCCGTGCGTCGATCTGTATGCGCCGGGCAATCTGGTGTACTCTGCATTCAATTCCACCGACAACACTTACGGAGCAGCCAGCGGAACATCGATGGCGTCGCCGCACGTTGCCGGTGCTGCAGCACTTTATCTCCAGGCAAATCCGTCGGCATCGCCGGCGCAGGTAACGTCAGCACTCGTTTCAGGTGCAACGGTTGGTGTTCTCACAGGCGTCGGCGCAGGCTCGCCCAATCTCCTGCTTCATGTCGATGGCTCGGGCTCCATGCTGACGCCATTGCCGCCAACACCGCCACCAGCACCGGCGCCGGTACCGCCTCCTGCACCCGCTCCGGTTGCAGCACCAGCGGATGTGACATTGCCGACAGCAAACTTCAGCTCTAACTGCACCAACAAGGGTGTGTGCACGTTCGACGCTGGATCGTCAAGGGATAACAAGGGCGTGGTTGCTTACGAGTGGCAGTTCGGTGACGCAAGCACTTCGTCCAGAATCACGACTTCGAAGACGACACACACATATACCAGGAAGGGCCAGTACGCTATCACACTGACCGTCTGGGATGCCGCCGGCAACCACGACGACATTACAAAGAACGTGAACGTGAAAGTGCAATAAACGTTGCGGCTTTGGCCGCAACACCGTACACCCGCGCGCTGCCCGCGTGGAGGCGGTGGGCAGCACCCTCGCAGCCACCTCCAAAAAGAAAACGGGTTCCTTCAACGGAACCCGTTTTTTTTTACGCAGCGTTTAGAGTTTGGGCAAAGTAACGCCGGTTTGCCCCTGGTATTTTCCTTTCTTGTCGCGATAGGAAACAAGAGGCTCTTCTTCGCCTTTGAAGAACAACACCTGCGCAATCCCCTCGTTCGCGTAAATCTTTGCCGGGAGGGGAGTGGTGTTCGAGATCTCCAGAGTCACGAACCCTTCCCACTCCGGCTCGAATGGCGTGACGTTGGTAATAATTCCGCACCGCGCGTACGTCGATTTTCCAACAGTGATCGTGACTACGTCACGCGGAATGCGGAAATACTCGAGCGACCGCGCCAGCGCGAATGAGTTTGGCGGAACAATGCACACGTCTCCGCTGAATTCCACGAAACAATTTGGATCGAATTGCTTCGGATCGACTATCGAGCTCAACACATTCGTAAAGATCCGAAATTCGTTCGCGACTCTCATGTCGTAGCCGTACGAGCTCACACCGTAGGAGATGACGCCGGCTCGCACCTGACTGTTTTCAAACGGCTCGATCATGCGATGCTCACGTGCCATGCGCGTGATCCACTTATCTGATTGGATTGACATTAGTGGATAGAATTTTGCTTAGGGGAGGCCGCGACCACGCCGCGGAAAGGGAGTCGAGGAATGTATTTCTCACCCTCGACGAATGCCACTTTTAAAGCTCATTCTGGCGCGCGATCGAGGCCCCTTTCGCGCATGTAGTGAGGCGCGATAAATTGTCACAATCGGAGTTAGTGAAATTTTTCACGAAGTCGGGAACTCGATGAGCCGCGCGTATTTGCCCGTCCTGATGTTGATCGGTTTCGTGGTCGCCAACGCGATTTTAATCGTGGCTATTTCGGCGCTCACAATGAGATCGCGCCCGACCCCCGTAAAGCAGAACCCATACGAGTCCGGCATGCCGGTCCTTGGTGATGCACGGGAGCGGTTCTCGATCAAGTTCTACCTCATCGCGATTCTCTTTATCATCTTCGACATCGAGACGGTGTTCATGATCCCGTGGGGCGTGGCCTACCGTCAGCTCTCGTGCACGGTCACACTCGCACAGGGTCGCTGTCCTCTCGGTGCCGTTTCATTTTTTGGCCTCGGTGAAATGCTTGTCTTCATGGTCATCCTCTTCGTCGGGCTGATCTACGTCTGGAAGAAAGGAGCGCTACAATGGGATTAACAGCGCCCGATAGGACTGTCTCATACGTCCCGGAAACCCAGGAAGGCTGGGTAGCAACACGATTGGATTTCCTCGTCAACTGGAGCCGCGCGAATTCGCTGTGGCCGATGCCGTTTGGAACCGCGTGCTGCGCTATCGAATTCATGGCAACCGCAGCAAGTCGATTCGACCTCGCTCGTTTTGGAATGGAGCGAATGAGCTTCTCGCCGAGGCAGGCGGATGTTTTGATTTGCGCCGGTCGGGTTCCATTCAAGCTCGCGCCCATCATCCGCCGAATCTGGCAGCAGATGCCTCAGCCGAAATGGTCGATCTCGATGGGAGCATGCGCGTCGAGCGGTGGAATGTTCGACAACTATGCGGTGGTGCAGGGGATAGACACGATTATTCCTGTAGACGTTTATGTGCCCGGCTGTCCACCACGACCTGAAGGACTGATTCACGGAATCAGACTTCTTCAGGAAAAAGTGATGAATGAGCGCCGCTCCGATACACGCATCCGAGAGGAGATGCAGCCCGATCCCTCGAGTGAGCTGTACATCCCGCCGTCCGCGATCAACGAGCTTGGCGAGCCGTTCGGCAATTCAGTACATCAGAACCGCAGCGCTCCGTGACCGATCCGAATCGTTTTGAGACGGTGACCGCGGGCAGCGCAATCCAGGACGCGCCCGCGCCTTCGACGCCAAAAGGCTTGACGCGCGATGGCGGCGAAATGAGTTCTACGGTTGCGGCGCTTCGTGAGAAATTCCCGATGGCCGTAGAGCGGTCGCTTGTCGTTTGGGGTGAGACAACGGTGTTCGTGCGGCCCGGGGCGATTCTCGAAATTATGCAGTGGCTACACGATGATCCGGCGCAGCTATACGATTACCTGAGCGACGTCACAGCTGTCGAGTATCGCGATCTCGATCAGCCTATTGAAGTGGTGTGGCACCTGCGGTCACTGCCCTACCGCCGATTTCTTCGAGTAAAAGCGCAGCTCGCTAAAGGACAACCGCTCGAGGTGCCGAGCGTATGGTCGATTTGGAAGGGCGCGGATTGGCTCGAGCGAGAGTGCTACGACATGTTCGGGATCAACTTCTCAGGGCACCCGGATCTACGCCGCATCCTGATGTGGGAGCAATACCGCGAGGGATTTCCGCTGCGAAAGGATTTTCCACTTCGCGGCCGATTCAGTCGCGCAGAGCAATTGCGTCAGGCGCTGGATCAGAATCCTGAGTCCCGCTATTCGATGGAAGAGCTTACCGTCGCAGATGCGTTCGAGGATTTGCCTGAAGACATGCGCCGGCGCTTGAGCTCGGGTGAAAGGACAGGCGAATAATGGCAAACAATCGCACCGTTGAGGTCGAGCTATCGACCACGGGATTAGATGCACAGGGAAGACCACAGCGCGTTCCATTAGTGAGCGGCGACACAGGCGGCCTGGCCGTTGCGGCGCCGCCGTCAATCGAGCCGGAGCTCTCGGGCGATCACATGCTCATCAACCTCGGGCCGCAACATCCGGCAACGCACGGCGTTTTGCGACTGGTTCTCGAGCTCGACGGTGAGACAGTTGTGCGCTGCATTCCGCACATCGGATATCTCCACTGCGGTTTCGAGAAGATCGGCGAATACCGTCAATACAATCAGATCATCCCGTGGACTGATCGCGAAGATTATCTGAATTCGATCGGCAACAACGTGGCGTTTGCACTTGGTGCAGAGCGATTATTCGGAATCGAGATTACCGAGCGCTGCAAGGTTTTGCGCGTAATTGCCGCCGAGCTCTCGCGTATCATCTCGCATCTGGTCTGGCTTGGAACTACGTGCATCGACATCGGTGCGTTCACTCCATTCCTGTGGGCGTTCCAGGAGAGAGAGAACGTCTACAATCTGTTCGAGGGTTGGGTTGGCGCGCGCCTCACGACTTCTGCAACACGAGTTGGAGGAATGGCAGCCGACATTCCTTCAGGGTGGCTCGACGGTCTAAGGAAGTTCATCCGCGATTTTCCAGATACGCTGTACGAGATCGATCGCATGCTCACCAAGAATGCGATTTGGGTTGGACGTACTGTCGGACTCGGCGTGATGACTCCTGATGAGGCCATCAACTGGGGGCTGTCGGGCCCGATGCTTCGCGCATCAGGCGTCGCGTATGACGTGCGGAAGGATTTTCCGTATCTCGATTACGAGACGTACGATTTCGAGATTCCAGTCGGAACGAACGGCGATGTCTACGATCGCTACCTCGTAAGAATGGAAGAGCTTCGCCAATCCGTTCTCATTCTCGACCAAGCTGTGAATCGTTTGCCGGATGGTCCGGTGAACATCGACGATGCGCGCGTGATCCTTCCGCCCAAGTCAAAAGCGACGAGCGAGATGGAGTCGATGATCCATCACTTCAAGCAAGTAATGGAAGGCCCGCGGCCACCAATTGGTGAATCGTACGTTGCGGTCGAGAGCCCCAAGGGAGAGAAGGGCTACTATATGGTATCCGACGGAACGTCGAAGCCCGTGCGGTGGCGGATCAGACCTCCATCCTTCGTGAATCTCTCCGCAATTCCGAAGATGGTCGAAGGACATCTGCTTTCCGACGTCATCGCAATCAACGCAAGCATCGACATCGTGATGGGAGAGATCGACCGTTGAGTCGAACTTCTATGGGTGGATTCGAGTCGCCTGACATGGCGGCCCATGATTCATCCGCGCACGATTCAAAACCGCACGTTCCCGTATTTGCCGGCGATGCTCGCACCGAGCTCGATCAGGTTCTCGCGAAATATCCGACGAAAATGGCGGCCCTCCTTCCTGCGCTGTGGATCGTGCAGCGTGAGCGCGGCTGGATCAGCGAAGACGCGATCGCCGAGGTCGCGGAAGTTCTGGAGCTGACGCCGGCGTATGTGAAGGGAGTTGTGAGTTTCTACACGATGTACCACCAGCATCCTGTCTCGAAGTATTTCATTCAGGTCTGCACGACATCGCCTTGTGGAATCTGCGGTGCGGAGGACGTGGTCAAGGCACTGCTTCGTCACACGGGCGCTGGAGAGCTTGGCGTTCCATCAGCAGACAACCGCTTCACCGTAATTGAAGTCGAGTGTCTCGGCGCTTGCGGCTTCGCAACGCCAATCATGATCAACGATGAATTCGTCGAGTCAGTTACGGTGAACAATGTCCCGGAAATTCTTGCGAGGCTCGCCTGATGGGATATCCGCATCCATCACATCAGCGTGAGACTGCGGTGCTGTCGCGCCACTTCGGTGAAGAAGAGGCGCGCACACTCGACGGCTGGAAAAAGCGCGGTGGATATCAGGCGCTCGAGAAAGCGCTCGCGATGGCTCCCGGCGATATCGTCAATGTCGTAAAGGAGTCGGGTCTTCGCGGGCGCGGTGGCGCTGGATTCCCGACGGGCATGAAGTGGTCGTTCATGAAGATCGGCGATGGAAAGCCGCACTATCTCTGCTGCAACGCAGACGAGTCCGAGCCTGGGACGTTCAAGGACCGCGAGGTGATGCGCTGGACACCTCACGCGTTGATCGAGGGATGCGCAATCGGCTCGTACGCAATCGGTGCTGAGACTTGCTACATCTACATTCGCGGAGAATTCACGGAACCTCTCGTTGTAATGGACCGTGCAATTCGCGAAGCCTACGATGCGGGAATACTCGGGGCCAATGCGATGGGCACCGGAAAGCGCATCGACGTTCACATTCACAAGGGCGCGGGGGCGTATATCTGTGGCGAGGAGACTGCCTTGATGGAGTCGATCGAGGGACGCCGTGGAAATCCGAGGATCAAACCGCCATTTCCCGCAGTGGCGGGCGTTTTCGAACAACCGACAACGATCAATAACGTCGAGACTCTCGCAGCGGTTCCCGAAATCCTGATGCGCGGTGCCGAGTGGTACAAGGGGATGTCGTTATCCAATCCAAAAAGCACCGGCACGAAACTGTTCTCGGTTTGTGGTAACATCCGCCGCCCTGGTACTTACGAAGTCGTAATGGGATTCCCGTTCGGAGAATTTCTGCACGACGTGTGTGGCGGTGGAATCGACAGGCGAAAATTAAAAGCGGTCATTCCTGGGGGTGCTTCAGTCCCGATACAAACAATGGCTGAAGCGGAAGCAACGCTGATGGATTACGAGGGATTTGTCGCGCAAGGCTCGATGCTTGGGTCCGGCGGCGTAATCGTCATCGATGAAAAGCAGTCGATGGTGCGCGTCATCGCGCGGCTTGCTCGTTTCTTCGCTCACGAAAGCTGTGGACAGTGCACTCAGTGCCGCGAAGGCACTGCGTGGACAACGAAGATTGTCGAGCGAATTCGCGATGGTCAGGGAACGATGGAAGATCTCGACACGCTTCACTCGATTGCCGACAACATGACGGGCACCACTATTTGCGTGTTGAGTGATTCGTGCGCAGTGCCAGTCGTTTCAGGCATCAAGAAATTCCGCTCCGAGTTCGAGGCGCTGATCCATGGCAAGCGCGTTCACGCCGTTCTGTCGCAGGTTGCCTGATGGCTGACGTCAAGATGATCAACCTGACGATCGAAGGCCGGCCGGTGAGCGTGCCTGACGGCACGACAATCCTTGAAGCTGCGAAGCGTGTTGGGATTCTTATTCCGCATTACTGCTACCATCCCGGACTTCCGATCGCCGGCGTTTGCCGCATGTGTCTCGTTGAAGTGGAGAAGGCGCCGAAGCTTGCACCATCTTGTGCAACGATCGCCGCCGAAGGCCAGATAGTTCACGTTCACACGGATCGAACTCTCGAAGCGCGTAAAGGCGTTCTTGAATTTTTGTTGATCAACCACCCGCTCGATTGCCCCATCTGCGATCAGTCCGGCGAATGCGAGCTTCAGGATTACACGTATCAGGAAGGGCGGACGGATTCGCGGTATCGCGATCCAAAGCGATTCAATCCTGTTGAAGATTTTGGTGGTGACGTTCTTTACGTCCCAAACCGCTGCATCCTTTGCACGCGCTGCGTTCGCTTCATGGACGATGTGGCGCACGATACGGTGCTCAACGTCAGCGAGCGCGGCGATCGCGCAGTTATTGGAAAATTCGAAGGGAAGGATCTCACGAACGCATGGGCCGGCAACGTCGTCGATCTCTGTCCCGTAGGTGCGCTCTTATCGAAGGACTTTCTCAATAAGGCGCGAGCGTGGGAGCTGGATCGTACCGCTTCGATTTGTCCGAGCTGCACGCAGGGATGCAACGTGATGCTCGAGACGCGCGAAGGAACTGTTACGCGAATCAAGCCGAGGCCCAACGAAGAGGTCAATAAGTATTTCATCTGTGACTATGGTCGCCTGAATTATCGGTGGATCAATCGCACAGATCGCGCTGAGCAGCCCCAGGTTCGAACAGATGGCGCGCTTCGCAGTATCGACTGGGATGTAGCGATCCACGCAGCGGCTTCACTGTTGCGCGACTCGCGAAGTTATGTCGTCGCCTCGCCGTATTTGTCGAACGAAACGCTGTTCCTCCTCTCGAAGCTCATGAAGCGGAACGGCGGCGCTGGCGCATTCCGCGCAGCTGTGGGCGAAGAAGCGCCGCTGCCTGGAGTCGAGGATCTGGCGCTTCGTCGCGACCGCGCTGCAAACGTTCGCGGCGCCGAGTTGTTCGGATTTCAGAGGAGTGAGCGACCGCTTAGCGGGTTGAATGACGGCGACGTTCTCGTTGTCGCTGATGATGATCTCGACGGCTTCTCCGCCGATGACGTCGCGCGCGCGGGCCAGGTAATTGTGCTCGGCACAACTCTGCCCCAGGCGGCAAGCGAAGCTGCGGTACTACTCCCGATTACAAACTTCGCCGAAGAAGAAGGAACGTTTACGAATCTTCGCGGACGCGTTCAGCGCTTCATGCAGGCGAAGCCGGCACCTGGGCTCGCACGCCCGAGCTGGCTCGTGCTCGGAGATCTACTCGGCGTTCTCGGCGAACAGGATACGTTCTATCTCCCCTCCGAGGTCTTTGCGAATATCGCAAAATCTCATGCGTTGTTTTCCGGTCTTTCTTATGAAAGCCTCGGAATGCGGGGTCTTCCTATCGTTGACGGAGACAGCGGCGTCAAACAGAGCGGCGCGGCGGAAGGAATCGGGGCGGGAGCAGGAGGAGCCCGATGATCCCGCAATCATTCCTTCTTCAGGCGGCGAACCCGCAGCTTCCACCCGCTGGTGGAGGAGTGTTCGTGCTCTTCACGCTCGTGAAGATGCTTGTGGTGTTCACGGTTTACATGGTCGGCGTTGCGCTGCTCACCCTCGCCGAGCGAAAGATTTCCGCATGGATTCAGGATCGTCACGGTCCCAACCGTGTTGGACCTGGTGGTCTGCTCCAGCCGGCAGCAGATGGTCTCAAGAATTTCATGAAGGAAGAGACCTATCCTGAGGCGGCGTACAAACCGCTCTTCATTCTCGCGCCGATTCTGTCGTTCATTCCCGCGCTGACAACATGGATTGTAATTCCATTCGCGTCGCCGCTTCCGACGCGGTGGGGAAGAATGGACATGATGGTCGCCGACTTACCCGTCGGATTCCTGTTCATTCTCGCAATCTCTTCCCTCGGTGTTTACGGAATCGTTCTCGCCGGCTGGGCATCTAACAACAAATACGCTCTGCTCGGTGGACTACGCTCGAGCGCGCAGATGATCTCCTATGAGATCTCACTCGGTATGTCGACGATTCCCGTATTGCTCCTCGCGGGCAACGTCACGCTCAACTCGATCATCACTCAGCAGGCATACGGCGGATGGAACGTTGTGAATCTTACGATCGCGTTCTTCATCTTCCTTGTTGCGGCTTTCGCTGAAACAAACCGATTGCCGTTCGATCTACCGGAAGCTGAATCGGAATTGATCGCAGGTTATCACACCGAGTACAGCGCGATGAAGTTCTCTTTGTTCTTCATTGCCGAGTACGCGAACATGGTGACGGCGAGCGCGCTCATGGTAACCCTGTTCTTTGGCGGATGGGATGTTCCATTCACCGCACGCGACAACATCGGGCCCTTTAGTGGATGGCTGACGCTTCTCTCGCTCGTGATTTTCCTCGCCAAGCTTCTCTTTTTCCTCTTCTTCTTCATGTGGGTGCGTTGGACTCTGCCGCGCTTCCGCTACGACCAGCTGATGTCTCTTGGCTGGAAGGTGATGCTGCCACTCGCGCTCGCGTACATCATCGTGATCGCGGCGGTGATTCTGGTTCTCGAAACCGCGGGAATCGGTCGCGGCGCGATGTATAGCTCGATTATGGGCGTCGTGAACATGATCCTCGTGATGATCGTGTTCACCATTCTCGATCACGGACGAATCATCAGCCCTGCATATGGTCGCATGGAGGGTGCGCGTATCGCGCGTCTGCGCGCTTTGTCTGCCCGCTCACCCCTGGCATCTGGAGTAAGCCGCTAATGGCAATCAAGGTGAAGGTTCTCGACCGGCCTGTCGAAGAGGTGAGCTATGTGCGGGCGACGCTCAAAGGAATGAGCCTCACGCTCAAGCACCTGGTGAATCCGCACAAAGTCACCGTGCAGTATCCCGAGGAGAAATGGCAAATCTCCCCTCGGTGGCGCGGAACTCATCGAATGCTCACGACGGAAACCGGAAAGGCGAAATGCGTAGCGTGCGGTTTGTGTCCGACGGTTTGCCCGGCCAACTGCATCAAGCTCGTTCCAGGCGAAGACGAGGAAGGGAATCGCTATCCTCTGATTTTCGAGATCGACGAATTTCGATGCATCTTTTGCGGCTACTGCCAGGAAGTTTGTCCGGAAGAAGCGATTCATGTCGGTCGGCATTATGAGAATGCAGAGTACAGCCGGGCGGGATTTGTATATGATCTCGAGCGTCTAACCGCGCAGACACATCCAGTATGTGAGATGTGGGATCCCGACGACCCGAAAGGACAGTAGATGGAACCGCATTATCCGCTGTTCTACACATTTCATTTCTATCTCTTCGGCGTGATTGCACTCGCCTCGGCGCTGGCATTCGTGACGCGAAAAAGTCCTGTCGCTGCAGCTCTCTGGCTGGTGAACACGATGTTCGCGCTGTCGGCGCTTTACGTTCTGCTCGATGCGCAGTTCATCGGCGTGATGCAGGTCCTCGTGTATGCCGGCGCGATCATGGTCGTGTTCCTGTTCGTCATCATGCTGCTCAACCTTGGACATCCATCCGAGATTGCAGACCAGCGCGGACGCTGGGCGGTACTCGGCGGTGTGATAGCAGGATTGATACTGGTCGGCGAGATCATGGTGATTGGCAAAGGAGGGTTGGCAACGAAGTATGAAGTGCCACGAGGCTTTGCCGCCGATCAACTTCAGAAGTTCGGTGCAGTTGGGACCGTCGCGCGTCCGTTATTCAATGAGTATCTGCTGGCGTTCGAGCTGACGAGCGTGCTTCTCCTGGTTGCAATCGCCGGAGCTGTTGTGCTTGGCCGTCGTCACGACGGAGGTCGAAGTGCTCGCTGAGTCCCTCGCACTTTCGGCAGCGTTGTTCGCGATCGGTGTCGTTGGAGTTCTCACACGACGCAATGCGATCATCATTTTCATGTGCGTCGAGCTGATGCTGAACGCCGTGAATCTGACGTTCATTGCGTTCTCGAGAGCGTATGGCGCTGCCGGTCAGGTATTCGTTGTGTTCGTCATGACAGTCGCAGCTGCTGAAGCGGCGGTTGGTCTTGCAATCATCATTGCAATCTTCCGTCATCGACAATCGGTTGACCTTCAGAACATCAACATCATGAAGGGTTGATGCTCATCCAGGAAATAGCAGCGACAGCTCATCCTCTTGCCGGAACCATAGCGCGGTATGTGTGGCTATTGCCGATGCTTCCGTTCCTTGGATTTCTCATCAACGGTTTTCTTTCCGTTAGAGCGTCCACTCATTTGGGGCCGGGCGATCCCGACACAGGTCATGGTCACACTGATGCGGCTGCAATTTCAGACGCGGAACAGGCAGGTGCTCCAGGCGATGATCATCATGCAGTAGCGCCGCATCGCTTCGCGGGGATTGCCAGCATAGTTGGTCCGGCGGTGCTCGTGCTCGCATTTCTCCTCGCCTGGGCAATCTTCTCGGCTATGAGAAGCGTCTCGATGGAGACGCCTTTCATTCAGAGCTACTTCAGCTGGATGCCTGTAGGTTCGCTCCAAATCGATGCGGCGTTACAGCTCGATCAGCTATCGATGATGATGGTTCTGGTGATTACCGGCGTCGGTGCACTGATTCACATCTTCAGTGTGGGTTACATGCGCGAAGATCCTGGATATCCGCGCTACTTCGCGTACCTGAATCTCTTCGTGTTTTTCATGCTCGTGCTTGTGCTCGGCGCAAGCTTCCCTGTGATGTTCGTCGGATGGGAAGGCGTCGGACTGTGTTCGTACTTGCTGATCGGCTTCTGGTTCTCCGAAAAAGTGAACGCAGACGCAGGGAAGAAGGCATTCATCGTCAACAGAATCGGCGACTTTGGATTCCTGATTGCGATGTTCATCATGTTTGCCACGCTAGGGACTTTGACGTTCAGTGGTGTGTTTGGTGCAGCAGGGTCACTTCCTTATGGCGGCACGGCGGTCACAGCAATCTGCCTATTCCTGTTTCTCGGATGCGTTGGTAAGAGCGCGCAGATCCCTCTATATGTATGGCTGCCCGACGCCATGGCCGGACCGACGCCTGTCTCCGCGCTCATCCATGCGGCGACGATGGTTACTGCCGGAGTTTATCTCGTGGCGCGCAGCGCGGCGTTGTTCTCCATGGCGCCGGTGGCAAGTCTTACGGTGGCAGTGATTGGTGGATTGACTGCGATCTTCGCTGCGACGATCGGCCTCAAGCAGTGGGACATCAAAAAAGTTCTCGCGTATTCAACGGTGTCGCAGCTCGGCTACATGTTCGTCGGAGTGGGTGTTGGTGCGTACACAGCGGGCATGTTCCATCTGGTAACGCACGCATTCTTCAAAGCGTTGCTGTTTCTTGGCGCCGGTTCTGTGATTCATTCGATGCACGCGGCGTATCACTCGACACACAGTCACGAAGATGCGCAGGACATGCGCAACATGGGTGGCCTCAGGCCATACATGCCGATCACGTCAGTATTGATGTGGATTGCGACCCTTGCAATCGCCGGCATTCCACCGCTCGCCGGATTCTTCTCGAAGGACGAGATACTTGGAAGCGCGTTCTCGCGTGCTCAGGGCTCGTCATTGAGTCACGCATCGCTGCTTGGAATTTCCGGGAGCTTCTGGTTGTACCTGGTTTATGTGTTCGGTCTCGCGGCTGCGTTTCTCACTGCGGTCTACATGACCCGAATGATGATTTACACATTCCATGGACCCAATCGCACTGGCGAAACAGAACGGAAGCACCTGCATGAAGCTCCGTGGATAATGACGGGCCCACTTGTCGTTCTCGGAATTCTTAGCGCATTCGGTGGCTGGTTGAATCTCCCGCACCTGATTCCGATTGGTCCTGTGGGAGTTTTGGATCGCTGGCTCGAGCCGGTTGTCGGCGCATCTACCGCGCGCGTTGCCGCGACAACAGGCGCTCACGCAGCGGAGTCAAGTAACACAGAAGCAGTCCTTGTTGGATTGGCCGTATTGGTGGGAATCGCAGGAATTGCGTTCGCGTGGAACAGGCTCAAGCCGGAACGTCTTGTTCCCAAAGCTCAGGCCCAGCCGGAAACCGGCTTTGACAGTGTGCTCGAGCACAAGTACTACGTCGACGAGGCATACGATCGTGGCATTGTACGTCCCACTGTCGACATTTCGCGCGGATTCCTCTGGAGATTCGTGGATGCCGGCATCATTGATGGACTCTTCGTGAACGGAGCCGCGGCCGTTGCGCGTGGCTTTGGCTGGGTCGGTTCGAGAATTCAAAGCGGCGCCGTCGGAACCTACGCCTGGGTTCTCGTTGTTGGTGTGCTCGTGGTGCTTGGCGCGGTGACCTTCCGATGAGCGCTTTCCTTCAGTCCATCGGTTACAACAGCTGGATTCTCCCGGCGCTGTTGATCATTCCAGCAATCGGCGCTGCTATTCTTTTTGCTACGACCCCTCGCGATTCAGGAGATGATCCCGATCGCATGCTGGCGGCCAATCAAAGTGCGCGCACGATAGCGTTCGTTGTTTTTCTAATTGAGTTTATAGTTTCCGCGGGCCTGTGGTGGTCGTTCGATCCTGCGATAAAGGGATGGCAGGCGGGCTTCGATACCGCGTGGATTCCGCATTGGGGAATTCGATTTACGCTGGGTGTCGATGGAATTGCATTGATGATGGTGTTGCTGACGACATTCATCATGCCGCTCACGGTCCTTGGCAGCTGGACGAGCGTGAAGGTCAAGGTGCACACGTTCTTCGCGTTAATGCTGCTGCTGACAAGCGGAATGCTTGGCGTTTTTCTCTCCCGGGATCTCTTTCTCTTCTACGTGATGTGGGAAGTGATGCTCATTCCGATGTACTTCATCATTGGAATCTGGGGCGGTGAGAGAAGGCTTTATGCGAGCATCAAGTTCTTCATCTATACGATGCTGCCATCGCTGTTGATGCTCGTGGCGATACTCTACCTGGGTGTTCATGCGGGGCAGGGAGGCACGCCGAACTTCAGCTACGACAATCTCCTCGCACATCCAACGCTTGCTCCGCGTGTTGCGCTCTGGCTCTTTGCCGCGTTCTTCCTCGCGTTCGCGGTGAAGGTCCCGATGTTTCCGTTCCACACGTGGCTTCCTGACGCGCACGTTGAAGCTCCAACGGGTGGATCGGTAATTCTTGCGGCGATCATGCTGAAGATGGGCACCTTCGGATTTCTGCGATTCGCACTTCCGTTGTTCCCCGGCGCGGCAATGCATCCTACGGTGCGGACAATCATTGTTGTGCTTGCAGTAATTGGAATTGTTTACGGCGCGCTTGTGGCGATGGTTCAGCCTGATTTCAAGAAGCTCGTCGCATACTCTTCGGTCAGTCACCTTGGGTTCGTGATGCTCGGAATCTTTGCGCTCACGCTGCAAAGCGTTCAGGGCGCACTCATGGTGATGATCAATCACGGCATCTCAACGGGTGCGTTGTTCCTTCTTGTCGGCATGATTTACGAACGCCGGCATACGCGAATGATCGACTCGTACGGCGGAATTGCTCGCGTGGTCCCACTGTTCGCAGCGATGCTCACGTTTGTCTCACTGAGCAGCATAGGATTGCCGGGAACCAATGGGTTCGTCGGTGAGTTCCTGGTTTTGCTCGGCTCATTCAAGCCGTATCCCTTGCTGACCGTATTGGCAACGACTGGCGTCATCTTCGCCGCCGCTTATTTGCTTTGGGCAATCCAACGCATCCTGTTCAATCCGCTCGATAAGCGCGAAAACATGCACATTCCGGATTTGAACGCGCGTGAGATTGCTATCGTTGTTCCGATTGTCATCGCGATTCTCTGGCTCGGCCTTTATCCCGCCCCTGTGCTTCGTAGAATGGAGCCGGCTGCCGCGCAAATCGTCGAGCAGGTTCATCGCGACGCAGCGACAGCAGGATCGACAACTGTCGCGTTGAAGTCGGAGCAAACGCCATGACGCTCGATCTGTCGGTACCCGGCCAGCTCATGACGGCACTCGGCCCCGATCTTCTCTTGATCACGGGCTCGATGGTTCTCCTGTTGTGGTCTGCATGGAAACCCGAGAGTGAGACACTACAACGGCAGATCGGCGTCGCCAGTATCATCCTGTGCGTCACTACAATAGTAGCAATTGGCTACTATATGGCGAAGGGCGATACTGCGGCGCCTGGAATTATTGCGATCGACAATTTCCGCTGGACTGCAGACATCGTATTCCTGATTGCAACAATCGGAACGATCGCGCTGTCGATGGATTACAACGCACGGCAGGGAATGACGAGTGGCGAGTCGCACGTGCTTCTTTTATTCGCAACGTCCGGAATGATGACACTCGCCGCGGCGCGCGATCTCATGATCGTATTCCTCGGCATCGAGATCATGTCCATTGCCGTGTATGTGCTCGCAGGTCTCAATCGCCGGAGCGAGCGATCCGCGGAGGGCGCGATCAAGTACTTCCTTCTCGGCGCGTTCTCCACCGCATTTCTTCTCTATGGAATTGCACTGATCTACGGTGCGACGGCCACAACTAACCTTGCAGCAATCGGCGCAAGGGTGCATGAGCTTGCTCTGCACGGCAGCACACTCATGGCTGTCGGCGGAGCGTTGTTACTGGTTGGTTTCGGATTCAAAGTTGCCGCGGCGCCGTTTCACATGTGGGCACCCGACGTTTACGAAGGCGCACCTACACCGGTTACTGCATACATGGCTGCGGCAGTCAAAGCAGCTGCGTTCGCTGCGTTTCTCCGCATCTGGCTCGAAGCGTTTCCCGCCATCTCGGATAAGTGGCACGGCCCTGTGTGGTGGCTTGCCGCAGCAACGATGATCGTCGGAAATCTCATCGCACTCGCACAGAAGAACATTAAGCGAATGCTTGCATACTCGAGCATCGCGCACGCCGGCTACATCATGATGGCGATCTCGATCGGCACTCCTGCAGCCGTCGGCGCGTTCATGTTTTACATCCTCGCGTACACGCTCGCGACACTCGGCGCGTTTGGAGTGATCGTCGCGCAGGGAGACGCCGGTGAATCACATCTCAACATCGATGATTACTCCGGTCTGTGGTTTGTCCAGCCAAAGACTGCCGTTGCGATGGCGATCTTCATGTTGGCGTTGCTTGGATTTCCAATATTCGGCGGCCTTGGGTTCCTCGCGAAATACTGGATTATTCAATCAGCGCTTCAGGCGCCGGAGCCTCAGACTAAACTCGCAGTAATTCTCGTTATCACGAGCGTGATTTCCGCCGGATACTATTTATATGTCGTGATGGTGATGTTCATGCGTCAGCGATTGCCAGAGGCGCCGGTTGCGCCGCGAGCCGGCGGATGGACGAGATTCGTCATCGCCGCGGCGGCAGTGCTGATAATCGTTCTTGGAATTGTCCCCAACTCTGTCGTTCGCTGGAGTGATCGCAGTAAGCCGGCTGTAGCGGCGGCAGCGATTCCATCTCGCGCCCCCGCCGCCCCATGACGGCAGCGCTCTCGCGTGAAATTTTCCGCGAGTACGACATTCGCGGGGTTGCAGGGAAGGATCTAACACCGAACGTCGCTCGGTCGGTCGGTCGCGCGTACGCGGCTTTTCTCGCAGAGAAGAATGCGCGCGGACCGATTGCGGTCGGGCGCGATAATCGGCCGAGTGGTGTTGATCTTCACAAGGAGCTCGTTGCCGGACTGCTGGAGAGCGGCCTCGACGTAATCGACATCGGCGTAATTCCAACACCGCTCGCCTATTGGGCTCAGCACAATCTCGACGTCGCTGGCGGAATTCAGATCACGGGCTCACACAATCCACCTGAATTCAACGGGTTCAAGCTCGGACTGGGAACACGCTCGATTTACGGTGAGGACATTCAGCACATCTATGAGCTCGCGATCGGCGGCAAGTTTCCGACAGGGAAAGGCCAGCTCAGCAATCAGGATGTCATCGAGCGCTATGTGGACGATGTCGTCGAGCGGATAGGAAAAATCTCGCGTCCGCTGAAGGTTGTCGTTGACGCCGGAAATGGCGCGGGTGCCGTTGTTGCGCCGCGCCTGTTCGAAAAACTGGGGCAACCGATTCGCTGTCTCTTCTGCGAAAGCGATGGAACGTTTCCGAATCACCATCCCGATCCAACTGTCCCGGAAAATCTCAAAGACATAATTGGCGCGGTGAAATCTGACAGCGCCGATATTGGAATTGCGCTCGATGGAGATGCAGATCGCATCGGCGTCATCGATCACACGGGTGAGATCATCTGGGGCGATCAGCTGCTGATTATCTACGCGCGCGACGTGATTGCGCGAAAGGGTAAGGGCCAGCCCATAATCTTCGACGTGAAATGCTCACAGGCTCTTCCCGAATCGATCGAGAAAGCAGGCGGCACGCCAATCATGTGGAAGACCGGCCATTCGCTCATCGAAGAAAAGATGCACGAGACAGGAGCTCCGATCGCCGGCGAGATGTCGGGCCATATGTTCTTTGCCGAAGGTTATTACGGATTCGATGACGCGCTCTATGGCGCCGCACGTTTGCTGCGAATCATTGCAGACTCAGGTGCAGGCGTTCATGAAATGCTCGCCGACGTTCCGCGTTTCGTTTCTACTCCCGAGCTTCGTGTACCGTGTCCTGACGACAGGAAGTTCGGAATTGTCGAAGAGGCTACGAAGCATTTTGCCGCGATTCATAAAGTCATCGATGTCGACGGCGTTCGCGTTTTGTTTGGCGATGGGTGGGGATTGATTCGCGCATCGAACACCCAGCCGGTGCTTGTGATGCGCTTCGAGGCGCGCACGGCGGAACACCTCGAGGCAATCCGCGCCGAGATGGAAGGGTGGCTGCGCGAACACGGGGTGACCGTTTGACATGAAGCCCGGGCGGCGGCTCCTTGGCGGGCTCGTCGCTGCCGCGGCAATTCTACTGGTCGGTCGAGCGCTTGCGCTCATCTATTCCGACTACGCGTGGTATGACACGCGCGGAATGTTTTCGCTGTGGTCAGAGAAGGCGAGTGACCTTACGGCGATTCATGTGACCTCCGCTGTTTTCGGCGGCCTCTTTGCGCTGTTGAATCTCTACTCCATCAGGCGCAGCATCGTTTCTCTTGCTTTGCCACGGCGACTGGGCAACGTGCAATTCGGTGAAGCAGTACCCGCGCGTTATCTGGATCGGAGTGTATTCGCGCTATCGATAGCCGTTGCACTTTTTCTTTCGCGCCTCGTTCCTCGTTGGCAACAGTTAGCGGTGCTCCGCACCGGCGCGCGCTTCGGCGAGAGCGATCCATTCTTTCAGCTCGATCTCAGCTACTACGTCGCGTGGCTGCCACTCGAGTCCGCGATCTATCAATGGACTCTTGCACTCCTCGTGAGTGTGTCGGCAATCGTGATCGGACTTTACGCGCTCACGCCAAGCCTGAAGTGGGAACGTGGATCCTTCCATTTCTCGACACACGTCCGCCGTCATCTTTCAGTGCTTGGCGGATTATTTCTTCTTGCGATGGCATGGAGCTATCGCCTCGACATGTACCATTTGCTGATCAACGGAACGGGTGAAGGCGGCGCGTTCTCGTATCTCGATCATCAGTGGCTCATTCCCGCTTACCTATCGCTACTGGTTATTACGGTTGCGGCCGCGATTCTCGTTCTGTTGAGCGGATGGACGGGCCAGCTGCGAACGATCTTTTTTACAGTCAGTGCTGTTCTCGTTCTTTCAATCACACTCGATCTTGTTCTGCCTTCTTTTGCGCGGCATTACGCGTCCGGGAATGCAAAGCACCAGCAGCCGTACGCGTCTACACGAACTGCATTTACCCGCCGGGCTTACGGTGACACGCTTGCGGGTGCGACTCCTCACGAGGTGACGCGATTTACGAGCTTCGGCGACTCTGCTCGCGTAGCGGCACTGGTCGAGCAGCAGCGCGCAAAGTTTCTCGTGTATCCCGGCGCACGCGGATCCGCTATCGTCACGCATGGTCCCCTGATACCGGCACCGCCGCTAGGCAACGGACTCGCCAGACTCGCACATGCCTGGGCTGAACAGCGACCTGATTTGTTGTGGGGGCCGTATACAGCAGACGTGAAAATTGCGCGGCGCCGCGACGTTACGGAGCGCGTTGCAGCGCTCGCACCGGTTTTCACTCAGGGGAGTCAGGTATATCCGGGTTACCTCGCGGATTCCCTGATATGGATTG
>DATLDN010000069.1:0-2856 GCA_035525855.1 Gemmatimonadaceae bacterium | reverse complement strand
GGGCACACGCCAGCTCCTCACTGTCGAAGTCGCGGAAGATGAGGCATTCCGCCGAGTCGTTGCGCACGCGCAAGCACCGGTCTCCAGCGCCGCCGACTGGACTTCACGCGTTCTGATTGCGGGGCTCAAGCCGGCACACACTTACTGGTATCGATTCACCGACGCCGACGGAAATGGGAGCCGCGTCGGCCGCACGATCACTGCGCCGACGCCGAACGATTCGCGAACAGTGAACTTCGCGTTCGTGAGCTGTCAGGATATCAATGAAGGCAAGCTCAACGCTTATCGCCGGATGATTTACGCAGATCAACGCGCTCCCGCCGCAGAGAAACTCGATTTCATTTTGCACCTGGGCGATTTCATCTACGAAGTGGTGCAGTATCCCGACGAGGTGAAGACACGCTACGACCGCACGATCTATGAGATTGCGCGCATACCGGACGGCCACAAGATCGGCAACTTCCACATCCCGCTGACTGTCGAAGGCTACCGCGTCATCTACAAAGCGTATCTCGCCGATCCCGATCTGCAGGACGCTCGCGCTCGCTGGCCGTTCGTCCCGATCTGGGACAACCACGAATTCTCGTGGCAAGGTTGGCAAAGCATCGTGAAGGGAGGACCGTTCGAGCAGCCTGGGCAGACCGTCAAGGTCGCGGCGAATCAGGCGTGGTTCGAATACCTCCCCGCGCGTGTCGCTGCGCCGAGCGGGGTGCTCGAGCACTTCGGTCCACCGGTTGTGCAAAACGTTTCCATCAAAGACTCCATTGATGACAATGGGCTCAGCACGGAGCCGAACAACTTGATCGCCATCAACAGTCTCAAGGCGTACCGGACGCTGCGTTACGGCAAGAACCTCGATGTGATTATCACAGACCAGCACAGCTATCGCAGCGCTGATCCTTTCAGCGATCCCTCGCTCGGCAAGCTTGGCGGCGACGAATTCATCGGAATGTTTCCTGAATCTGGAATGCGGCTTCTTGACGCTGGGCGCGCCTTCAACGGCGGCAATCCTCCCGCTGAGATCGGGTTCAACGATGCGCATGTCCCCAACCCGCGACGAAACGCGCCGCCCCAAACAATACTGGGCGCGGAGCAAAGGGCGTGGTTGAAGAACAAGCTCAAGAGCTCATCCGCCACCTGGAAAATCTGGGCGAACTCGCAGGGCACGCTCGATCATCGCGTCGATCCGCAGAATCTGCCGGCGGGTCTCACCAAAGAGTCCTGGCCCGCGAACAGTTACGCGTCCGCTGGTGGCGGTGATTACGGCACAGCGTACGTCGAGCGCGCCGAGATTTACAACGTCGTGCGCGATGCGAAGGTTACCGGGTTTGCGATTGTCTCAGGCGACCGTCACAGCTTCTGGGCCGGATATGCCGCTGCGGAGCTCCCGCCGGGAAAATTCGAGCCAGTCGGGTTGAGTTTCATCGGTGGATCCCTTGTCAGTCCGAACACGATGGAGGCGTACGAGCATAATCTTCCAAAGAACATTCCGCTGCGGCCGCTCTTTCTCGCGGACCGAGAGGGCGCAAAGCCGGAGTGGACATTCAACATGCTGCTGAGACATGGCGTGCGTTCGTGCTTGGAGTATGCAAAGAGCTTCGATCTCAAGCGCGCACGTGCGTTGTCCAATCCAGATCTCGCTCCGCACTTGGAGTTCGTCGATCTTGGAGGACACGGCTACGCGAAGGTCCAATTGTCTGCCGATGAGATGCGCACGGAGTTTGTCTGCATCCCGCGTCCCGTTGTGCGAAGCGAACGTGCCGACGGCGGACCCATCAGATATCGCGTCTTGCACACTGCTCATCTGTGGAAGAGCGGAGAGCGCCCGCAGATGAAGACATCGGTTCTCGAAGGCAACGTTGGACTTTCGATTTGACCGACTCGTTTACCTCGTGCCTTTGAACCTTAGTACTTAATCGTGACGACGCGATCACGCGACTTGGCCAGGAACTCCACATTCGAGGTCGCTTGAGCTGAGCTTTCCGGCTTCAGAAAATTGCTCGTGCGAAATTTGACAGCGACGACACTGCCTAATCCCCAATCCACCAGATGGCCGGGAGCGATTCTGAACTCTCGTGCACTGCCCAGGGCGTAGTACGTCTCGCCATCGAGCGAGTTGTCCACGCAGTTCAGACAAACTTCGAACCGATCCGGATCCGTGGAATTATTCCATGCCAGGGTGATAGTGTCCGTCGAGGCAAAGCTACTTCCTTCCACCGGCGCAGTGATCGTAGGTACAGCGATTACTTTGCCTGCCGCCTCGAAAGTCAACCCGGCAGCGACCACCTCCAGGTTGAGCGTGGCTCCCGCGGGAACTGCTTCAGGAAGAATACCCGAGTAAAGATCGCCGCAGCAATGCGGGATCTGAATACCATTCACGGTCACTTCGGCGTTAGTGACGGATGAACTTCCCCGAGCGACTCGGATGCCTTGATACTGCGGACTCATTACACCGGAGATATGCAGGCGTACCTCACTTGTCGGTGCAGTCGGAGTCGGCTCGCTTTTGCAGCCGGATGCCGCCGAAAGCAGGAGAATTGCAACAAACGTTGCCGGCATTCGCATGGACCACAGCGTTACCGGTCGGTCGGTACACATGAAATTCTCCGTGTCAGTGCGCGTGGTAATGAAGTCGACGTTAAGAGCCTAATGATTCCTGCGCGAACCAGCGTGCGGAGGGGCAACATCATTGGCGCACCGCTATTCTAACGCCCGTTGGAGGTGACCGTGCGATTTAATAAACTCGCTTCGCTGTAGATGGAATCAACGCGCGCTCGCCCACCCGCTCTCGCGCACAATCGCCTCATTGTCAGCATCGGTTAGAAGTCGCCGTAATGCGGCGTGCTTGTCGGTCGC
>DATLDN010000068.1:0-2921 GCA_035525855.1 Gemmatimonadaceae bacterium | reverse complement strand
AAATCCGTGTGATCCGCGTACCCCCCGGTGTTCCTTACCTATCGAGATTCCGACGAAGCGCCGTCTTCTACTGTCTCAGGTGATTGCTTGGCGCGCTTCCTCTTTTGAATCCAATCCATTAGCCATGTCCCGGGGATCATGAATAGTGGCGTGAGAAATATCCCCAAAAGACTATTGAGCCAGATAAGGGCGAGGTAGAACCCTATAAGCCCAACTCCAACCCATAGTGTACCCAGGGGACCGTGCGTTTCCATGCATCACTCCGAAGCGGCTGTTTAGATTAAGATACCATGCCAGAGCGATGCCATGAAGGGAACGATGTCGTAAGCGCCGCGCGCACGGCCTTCGCTGGCATGAGCCGCGTTTTGCTCGCCGTGTCTGGCGGCATCGACTCCATGGTCCTCATGCACGCGGCCGCAGCAATTCCTCGACATCGCCGCCCGACATTCGTTGTCGCAAGCTTCGATCACGGCACTGGCATCCCCGCCCGGCGCGCACTCGATCTCGTTCGCCGCCGCGCGAAAGGTCTCGATTTTCCATTTGTCGCAGGTCATGCAGCTACAGCTGCGACAACAGAGCACGAATGGCGCGTGGCGCGGTGGGGCTTTCTTCGCGAACAGGCGGCGATCATCGGTGGTCCAATTGCGACTGCGCACACGCTCGACGATCAGATCGAGACTGTTTTTATGCGCATTCTTCGCGACGCCGGCCCACGCGGGCTCGCCGCGCTCTATGCAGAGACCGAAATCATCAGGCCGTTTCTTTCGCTTCGGCGCACCGACATCGCGCGATATGCAGAGCAGCATGATGTAGGATACGCCGACGATCCAACCAATGCGATGCGAAACCATTTGCGGAATCGCGTAAGACACGATTTGCTGCCGGCGATTGCGAAACTGCGTCCCACGTTTCCATCACAGCTGTTGACGATCGCGCGCAAATCCGCCGAATGGCGCGCGCAAATGACGGCGATCGCCGACAACCTCGAGGTCGAGCGGGGAACTGATGGCACTCTTCGCGTTGCCAGAGGTGCCCTGAGGGGGTATGATGCTGAATCTCTTCGCTCGCTCTGGCCATCGATTGCCGCAAAAGCTGACATCGTCATGGATCGTCGAGGAACTCATCGCCTCGCAGAGTTTACAATGAAGGGAGTTACTGGCGGCTCGATTCAGCTCTCGGGAGGCGTCGAAGTGCGAATGTTCCGCGATCACATGCTGCTCCGCCGTTGGGATTGGCGACGCGTCGAAGCGGCTCGTGCCGCGAGACTCGGCGCGACTGGAACGCGCAACGCTCACGTGGAGAGAATGTGACCGCGATTGCACCCGACCCGCGTCTGTCCGGACGCGCAGTCAAGCGAATCGCCTATGATGCCGAGACCATCGCCAGGCGAGTTAGTGAGCTTGGTGCGGAGATCACAGCGGCGTACCCTGATGGCGAGCTGCTCGTGCTGGGTTTGCTCAAGGGAAGTTTTATTTTTCTGAGCGATCTTGTGCGCACCATTAATCGGCCAATTCAGGTCGATTTTCTCGTCGCGGCGAGCTACGGCGACGCGATGGTGTCGAGCGGGCTTGTGCGATTGCTCTATGATCCCGAGACCCGCCTCGAAGGGAAACACATTCTGCTCGTCGAAGACATCGTCGACTCCGGGCGAACCTTGAATAAGTTGATGGCGCTTCTAGAGGAACGATCGCCCCGCTCGCTCGAAATTTGCGCTCTTCTTCACAAACGAATCGCGGATGAGTTGCAGTATGACGTGCGGTTCGTCGGATTTGATGCACCCCACGAATTTCTCGTGGGTTATGGGTTGGATCACGCGGAAAATTTCCGCCATTTGCCGTACATCGCGAGTTTGCAGTAATGCCACTACCAATTCCGCAGAAACCGAAGACTCCGGGTAAATGGGGCAAGGCTTCGAAACAGCTCTCGTTCTGGGTGCTGCTCGTCCTGCTCGCCGGAACTCTCTTCACATATATGTCAGGCGCCAAGGATTCGGCCGCCGACATCAATTACTATCCCGAGTTCACTCAGGAGCTCGAGCGCGGGAACATCTCGCAGGTTTCCGTCGAAGACAAGCTTAACGTAACCGGGAAATTCCGTTCGCGCGTTCAGTTCAATAATCGTCCGGTGTCTGCTTTCCGGATGATCCTGCCGAAGGAATTCAGCGATCGCGACATGGACAAGCTTCGTGAGAAGAATGTTCAGGTTCGCGGCACCAATCCCACGACATCGTTTGGAAGCCTGGTGTTCATGATCCTTCCGTACGTGATCATCTTCGGCGCATGGATGCTGATTCTCCGTCAAATGCAGGCTGGCGGAGCGAAGGCGTTCTCATTTGGAAAATCGAAAGCGAAGCTTCTCACCGCTGACTCTCCCAAGGTGACGTTTGCCGACGTTGCGGGCGCTGATGAAGCGAAGGTCGAGCTCGAGGAGATCATCGAGTTCCTCAAGGATCCGCAGAAATTCACGAAGCTCGGTGGACGGCTTCCGAAGGGAGCGCTGCTCGTTGGTCCTCCCGGAACCGGTAAGACTCTGCTCGCTCGCGCAGTTGCAGGCGAGGCAGGTCGGCCGTTCTTCTCGATGTCAGGCTCCGATTTCGTCGAAATGTTCGTCGGCGTAGGCGCGTCACGCGTGCGCGATTTGTTCGAGCAGGGGAAGGCACATGCCCCGTGCATCATCTTCATCGATGAGATCGATGCTGTCGGGCGTCATCGCGGTGCGGGCCTTGGCGGCGGTCACGACGAGCGTGAGCAAACACTCAATCAGCTGCTCGTCGAGATGGACGGCTTCGAGTCAAACGATGGCGTAATTCTTATCGCTGTGACAAACCGTCCCGACGTTCTCGATCCCGCTTTGCTTCGTCCGGGCCGGTTCGACCGTCAGATTGTTGTCGACGCTCCGGATCTTCGCGGGCGTGAAGGCAT
>DATLDN010000050.1:0-7378 GCA_035525855.1 Gemmatimonadaceae bacterium | reverse complement strand
TGGGTTACCGACGACCCATTACTCGAAAGCCGAAAGCCGAGAACCATTGACCCAAAACCGAACGGGTCACCTGTGTCCCCTCGGTTCCTCACATCACCATCCCGCCGTCCACTACAATGACCTGGCCTGTTATGTAGGCGGCATGATCGGAGGCCAGAAACGCAACTGCTGAAGCCACATCGGCGGGCGATCCGAGCCGGTCTAATGGAATCAAGCCAGTGAGGCCGCTCCTCGCTTCGGCAGTCATTGCCGCGGTCATTTCGGTTTCTATGAATCCTGGCGCAATTGCGTTTACGAGGATGTTTCTCGAAGCAAGCTCCTTTGCAACCGATTTGGTAAGCCCGATGAGGCCGGCCTTGCTTGCAGCATAGTTGGCTTGTCCCTTGTTCCCGATCAAGCCAACCACGCTCGTGATGTTGATGATTCGTCCCCACCGGCGCTTCATCATTCCACGCGACGCAGCACGTATCGCAGCAAACGGACCGCGAAGGTTGGCATCGAGCACGGTGTCCCAATCATCGTCCTTGAGACGCATTACAACGTTGTCGCGGGTAAGGCCGGCATTATTTACAAGAATGTCGAGCGAGCCGAACTGAGACTCGACTGCGCTGACAAGCTCACTGACCTGCCCCGTGTTGGTTACGTCGCAAGCGAACGCTTTGGATTCACCACCCAGCTCCCGAGCGACTGCATCGGATTTTTCCTGCTCCCGGCCGACGATCGCAACACGGGCGCCGCACTCACTGAGCGTGGCTGCAATAGTGCGCCCAATTCCACGAGTGCTGCCTGTAACCAGGGCGACTTTGCCTGTAAGATCGATTTTCATCAGCTGACCTGAGCGAGAAGTTTTTCAACTTCACCCGGAGTTCCGCATGCAACCCCTCGCGCACCGGGAACGATTCGCGCGAGCAGCCCGGTCAACACCGAGCCTGGACCCAGCTCGACGAACAGCGCATCGGGAAACCGGGATGCAATGTTTTTTATTTCGCCATCCCATTTTACCGGCGCTGTGAGCTGAGTTGCCAAAAGCTCGCGCGCATCATCCGCGCCCATCGATTCCTTTTCAGTGACGTTGGAAAACACCGGAAAAGCCGGCTCCGCAAACGTGGTTGTCGCCAAGGCTTCACGGAAAGCTTCCTGCGCGGGCTCCATCAGCGGCGAGTGAAACGCCCCACTTACTGGAAGCCTGAGAGCGCGTTTCGCGCCCGCTTCCTTCGCGAGGTGCATCAGTCGCTCGACACCGGCCACTTCGCCTGAGACAACTATCTGCTCTTCAGTATTGTAGTTCGCCGGGACAACAACTCCGCCGCTCCGGCACGCCTGCTCACAGAGAGACTCGATAGTCTGATTCATTTTGCCGAGTATCGCTGCCATAGTTCCCGGCCGGCGTACGCCCTCTTCGAACATCAGCTGCCCGCGCCGTCGAACGAGCTTTGCCGCGTCGGACAACGTTGTCGAGTCGGCAGCATGATATGCGGTGTGCTCTCCTAATGAGTGTCCTGCCGCAGCACGAACGTGCGGCTCGAGAAAATCTTTCACCACTCGCCATGCAGCCGCGCCGTGAGCGAGTAAGGCTGGTTGTGCATTCAGAGTAAGAGTGAGCTCCTCTGCCGGGCCGTTGAAGCACAGGTTGCTGAGGCCGAACGACAACGCATCGTCCACCTGCTGGAACACTTCGCGCGCAGCGGGAAATGCTTCGGCAAGCTCGTGCCCCATCCCCGGCTTTTGCGAACCTTGTCCTGGAAAAAGGAGAACGACGTCCACGTTAGAAGCGAATGATCATTGACGCCCATGTGAAGCCGGCGCCGAACGCCACGAGCAGAACAGTGCTCCCTTCTTTTATTCGCCCAACTTCGATCGCTTCGTCGATTGCGATAGGAATCGATGCTGAAGATGTGTTTCCAAAGCGATCGACATTCACGTAGACCTTGTCCATGGAGATGTTCGAATGCTTCGCTGTGGCTTCAATGATTCGAATGTTCGCCTGGTGCGGTATTAAGAGATCGATGTCGTCGCCGGTGAGTCGCGCTGCATCGAGCGCGCGATCAGCAGCCTCGGACATCGATCGCACTGCGTGCTTGAATACTTCTCGCCCTGCCATGCGAACGTAGTGACTGCGGTCGTCGAGAATCTGCTGCGAGAATTGATTTGTCGCGCCACCACCAGGCCGATAGAGGAGATCGGCAAGCTTTCCATCGCTGCGCATGAACGATGAAAGAATTCCTTTGCCCGTTTTCGCGCGCTGAAGGATCACCGCCCCGGCTCCGTCTCCGAAAAGCACGCAGGTCGCGCGATCTTTCCAGTCGACGATTGCGCTCATCTTCTCAGAGCCTGCAACCAGAATTGTTTCTGCGCTGCCGGCGGCAATCATACCTTCGGCGACTGTCATTCCGTACAGCCACCCTGAACATGCGGCACCGATGTCAAATGCAGCAGCACGCCCTGCACCAAGCTCTGCCTGCAGATCGACCGCGGTTGCCGGAAGCAATCGATCCGGAGTCGCGGTGCTCAGGATGATCGTGTCGAGCTGGCCAGGATGTATTCCCGCACGCTCCATCGCTTTGCGCGCGCCATCGGCCGCCATGGAGCAGGTAGTCACTCCGTTCTTTGCAATACGGCGCTCGACAATTCCCGATCGCTCGAAAATCCACTCATGGGATGTCTCGATACCGATCGCAGCGAAATCGTGATTCGTCATAATGGTGTCGGGCACACCACGTCCGGTGCCGACAACTGCAGCAACGGGCCGCTTCACGCTACCTGCCCGCTGTTGAGCGATGCAGCCATACTGAGCCTTTCCTCTATATGCTCGTTCATTCGCGTTTCAACTGCGCGCACGGCAACCTTGATTGCGTTCTTGATCGCACGCGGAGGAGAATTTCCGTGACAGATGATGCTCACTCCCCGAACTCCGAGTAACGGCGCACCACCATATGAAGTCGAATCCAGCGGGCCGAGGGCACGCTCGAGCACTGCCTGATCGAACGACGGAACGGCTGTGAGAAGCGCGACGATCATTGGCATCACTGCTTCGTAAAATTTGAGAACGATGTTCCCCGTGAATCCATCGCAGACGACGACATCGATCGGACTTCGATCGGTTGCACCCGCCGGAAGATCCCTGCCCTCGACGTTCCCGTAAAAATTGAATCCGGCAGCTTGAAAAAGACTGTGCGCGGCCTTCGTGATCGAATTGCCTTTCTCTTTTTCTTCACCGATGCTCAACAATCCCACTATCGGGTCCTTTCTCCCGAGAACAAACTCGGCGTAGACAGAACCCAGCCACGCAAATTGAACGAGCTCTGCCGCCGAGCAGTCGACGTTTGCACCGGAATCGAGAAAAACGATTGGACGCTTGGCAGTTGGAAAAACAGTCGCCACAGCAGGACGAGTTACACCGGCCAGCCTCCCAAGCAGTAAGGCAGAAACTGCCATTTGAGCGCCGGTATTCCCTGCAGATACAAACGCCTCTGACGCATCATCTGCCTGGAGTCTGATGCCCACAGCCATGGGATTATTCGATCCACTCCTCAGAGCTGCCGTGGGCTTGTCGGACATCGAAATCGTGTCAGGGGCGTCGACAAGCGTGATGCGCTCGCGCAGCGATGCAAAACGCGGCTCGCCCTTCAGAAGAAGGTTGAGCTCCTGTTCGATTACGTTTGATTTTCCAACGAGTTGGACGACATGCGAGGCATCTAGCTCGTCGAGAGCTTGCAGCGCTCCCGCGATATTCGCTTGAGGAGCATTGTCTCCCCCCATCGCGTCCAACGCGATGCGCGCCAATCTACACTTCCCGGGCTGCTACTCTCTGTTCGCCGTCGTAGTACCCGCACTCTTCGCACACGTGGTGCGGGCGCTTCATGCTCTGGCACCGGGGACATTTTTGAATGGCAATTGCCGGCGCGGTTTTGTGCGTGTTGCGTGCGCGCTTCTTTCTTTTCGATGTACGTCGCTTCGGGACGGCCATTTGAATTCGTTTAGTAGTAAGTGAGCTCTAGGAAAGGTCGTCGCGAATGGCGCGCAGCTTTTCCCAGCGACTGTCAGTTGTTACCGGCTCGCAGTCACACTCGCCGGCGTTCAAATCGGTACCACATGTCGGGCAAAGCCCTTTGCAATCTTCACGGCATTGGACGAACGCCGGCGCAGCCAGCAGCCATGCTTCACGGACTGCCGGGCGCATGTCGAGCGAAAAAGCGTTCGGATTGAAGGGAAATACATCGGGATCATCCGACCCTTCTTCTCCTTCGGCGGAGAATATGAAATGCTCCTCCTCCGAAACGTTCACCTTCACATCCTCGAGACACCGCCTGCATGGCATTTCAAGGGCGCCCGACATTCGACCGCTGAAATAAAACCGATGCGGGCCAGCGGCCGAGAGGCGACCTTCAACGCGAACAGGCTCTGACGGGCGCATGTCGCCGGCTTCCCACACCGGATCATCCGGCGAAACAGTGCCATCAACATGCGCTGCCTGCGACTCCAGAGAGCGGATGTCAAAAGACAGCATAAGTTCTTAAATTTAGCGAGCTTGGACTATGCGAACCAGTGCCGTGGACTGGCCGAAATCCGTCAGGGCTTCCTGAGGAAAACCCGATACATCTGAGGCCCAACCTGGGCGAAATTCCGGCCCGGAAACCATTCGGCTATTTCGCTGGGTGGATGGGGTTTAGGAAGAAACACCAATAAATCCGACGGTACATTTGGGTCGTCGACCCTGAGCAGCCGTGGAAATCCGTATCGCGCATTGTGAACGCGTGCCAAGTCTCTCTCGAGAATTCTCAACGGGGAGAAATCCCGCTGGTGCGCCGTCGAATCTGTAAAATCGGGATAGACAAACTGATTGGGCTTTTCGGTTGCATAGACGATCGGATACAGGCTGTGCCGAATTGGATCGAAGATCGGAATCCCGCTGTCGAGAAAAGGCCGAACTTGAGCGACTTCATTCGTAATCTTTGCCTCCAAGTAGTTCACTCTGTCAATCCACGCCTTGATCGGCGTCAGGCTCAGGTAAAACAAGAACAATCCCAGCCCAATTCTGCCAGAGAGAGGAAGTGCAGCAGCAGCAAGAGCTGCGACTGCCGCCCAGCCCAGCAGTCCCGAAACAGCGTAGCGGTCCAACATGGAAGGCTGTAACAAAAGCGAAATTACAATGATCACCACTGGCATCAGCAGCAGGAACATCAGCGGAAGAAATTCCACCAGCGCAATCCGCGGGTCAGCGCGGTTTTCGGGCCGGCCGAGGATATACCAGGCAGCTGCACCGCACGCAAAGAAGACACAAATCAGAAATGGCGCTCTTCCGTAAAAAGTGGTTAGCATTTCGCGGACTTGTGCTGCATTTAATGGCTCAATCCAGGTCTTGACTGTCAGCGCGCGACGCTGTCCGACAAACAGAGGCGCACACAAAGCGAGCGCGGCGGGCCCTGCGAGGATTGGCAACATTCGCCGGCACTCTTGGCGACGCCCGACGATGACGCATGCCCATCCCGCCACCAGCAGCGTCAATGAGAAAATGCCGAAGTAGTGAATTGTGCAGAGCAATACTGCGCTCGCCGCGACTGTGAAATTCCGTCTGCGTGAAGTCGAGTGCATGGCGTCGATTCCGAAGCTCCATGCAGTGAGAGCGGCGAAGAGCAGCCACGGACCATAAAACCTTGCTTCGAAGGCTTCCTCGAGTGTGAGAACGTGACACCAGACGGCGAATGCACCGATGAAGGCCGCGGATCGAGGGACTGTTCGACGCAAGGTCAGGAACGCGAATACGAGCGCGCCCCAGACCATTACGAATGACGCGATCCTCACCGTCATTGGGGTGAGCGGGTGGAATTGGGCGATGAGTCTGAAAATGACGAAGAGCAGCGGCGGGTTGGAATCTCCGCCTGCAGCGAGATCACTCATGCTTCTCGCAAGCGACCCTTTCTCGGCGAGGAACAGTGTGTGGTATTCGTCCAGCCAGAACGGCCACTGGAACAAGAACCACCCGCGCTCGATTGCCAGGCCGCCGAGCATGAGCGCGATGAGCGCAACGGCGGCTAACGCATCCTTCTCCCGCGTTCTGTGTTCACCAGCGTGTGAAGTCGCCTGCGTGTCGGCACGGTCCACACTTAAGCCGCTGAAAACCTTCGAGCTATTGCGCGCCTAGAACGTCTGCTTCGCCAAAAAAGAAACGTGATTCTCGCTCTGCATTCTCATCAGAGTCCGACGCATGTATTGCGTTCCGCTCCTTCGATTCAGCGTAAAGCTTTCTCACAGTCCCGGCTTCCGCCTCTGCGGGATCCGTCGCACCGATCGTACGACGCAATGCTGCAACGGCATCGTCTCGCTCGAGAATCATTGGCATGCACGAGCCTGAAGTCATAAACGTCTTGAGAGAACCGTAGAACGGGCGCTCTCGATGGACTTCGTAAAACGCGCCAGCCTGGGCGTCGGTAAGACGCATTACTCTCGAAGCGAGAACGCGAAATCCTGCGTCTTCGAGATGCGCGATAATTTTTCCTGCTTTTCCAGCCCCGAATGCATCGGGCTTGATGATCGTAAGAGTTCTATTCCCGGCCATTGTGGTTTTTGTGGTTATGAAGTTCTGTCTTTCAGGAGCTGCACGACATCGATCGGACGTCGCGCGACACCAATTCCATTTTTCTCGAACGCTTCCATTTTTTCTGCAGCCGTTCCTGCTGAGCCCGAGATGATTGCGCCGGCGTGTCCCATCCGCCGTCCCGGTGGTGCAGTTTGTCCGGCGATGAATCCAACCACCGGCTTCGTCATTTTGTTTTTGACAAACTCGGCAGCTTCCTGCTCGTCGGTGCCGCCGATTTCGCCAATCATGACAACCGACGTAGTGTCCGGATCTGCCTCGAACGCTGCGAGGCAATCAATGAAGTTCGTTCCATTGATTGGATCGCCGCCAATTCCAACGCATGTCGTCTGACCCATTCCTGCTCGAGTGAGCTGAAACACAACTTCGTACGTAAGCGTGCCGGAGCGACTCACGAGTCCAACCGGGCCTGGCGTACAAATTCGTCCGGGAATAATTCCTACTTTCGATTTGCCGGGCGAAATGAGTCCGGGACAGTTCGCCCCGAGTAGCCGCGCGCCTTTCTCCTTGATGAACGGGTACACCCGAGTCATATCGAGAACGGGAACGCCCTCGGTAATGCAGACGATGAACGGAATTCCTGCATCGGCGGCTTCCATCATTGCATCTGCGGCAAAAACAGGCGGAACATAAATCACAGTTGCGTTCGGCGAGGTTTCTTTTACTGCCTTGGCAACCGTGTTGAAGATCGGGACAGTGTTCTCGAATTTCTGACCGCCCTTCCCTGGTGTCACTCCTCCGACAACCTGAGTGCCATACTCGATCATCTGCTTCGTGTGAAAC
>DATLDN010000045.1:0-5984 GCA_035525855.1 Gemmatimonadaceae bacterium | reverse complement strand
CGTGAACGGTTCATCTGGATCGTACGGCTTTCGAATCTGGTCGTAACCGGCTTCCGGCAGCTAAAGCACGTTCCGGATGAAATGTCGCCTTCATTGATTAGGGATCGCATCGTTTTCTCTCCGTTGGAGCATTGTTTCATTGCTCATTGGACAGTACGGATTCGCAGGACGTTTGTTGCGAATCGCATAAACAATTGATCCTTACCAATTCCAGACACGGTGCTGACCGCGTGTTACGAGTTCCTGACTTCGCTCATCAGTCCGAGGATGTTGTTTTCGCTGTCACGAACGAAGCACATCCATAAATCATGGTCGGGCATCTTCGCGATCACACTGGGCTCGTGCTCGAATTGCACTCCGGCATCCTTGAGGATGCGCGCCGCTTGTTGAATGTCCGCAACGCGGTAGTAGATGATCGACGTTGGATGATCGAATTCGGGTTTCTCCGCTTTTGCAAGCATGAGCCGAACGCCGCCGCAATCGAAGAACGCGAGACCGGGAAATTCGTACAGCAAGCGCATGCGGAGTTTGTCGCGATAGAACTCTGTTGCCCGCGCGAGGTCTTTCACGTTTACCGCAATTTGGCCAATGCCGGTAATGTCGAGCGTCTCTCTTGCGGTCATCATCAGTCCTCCCTTTCGCTCTCACGCGAAGATAGTTAGCTTGGCTAACTAATATGACAAGACGATCTTCAAGACACAAGGGCCCCGAGCCGGCGGCAGTTGCGGACCATCTACACTCCGCGGCGATTGCGCTTCTTCGCGCGCTCCGGCGTCAGGATGACAAGTGGGGGCTGAGCGCGCCCCGTCTCTCTGCGTTATCGGTTGTTGTGTTTGGTGGTCCGATCAAGCTCGGAGATCTCGCGCGCGCCGAGCAGGTGCGGCCACCAACGATGACGAAGCTTGTTCGCGCTCTCGAACAGGCGCGATTGGTGACTCGAAAAACTGATGCTGTTGATGGTCGCGTTAGCTGGATCACCGCAACCGAGCGTGGAAAAGCGCTGCTTCAAATGGGGCGAGCTGCACGAGTCGAGGCATTAGCGGCGCGCCTGAAAACGCAGAGCGATGCCGACGTTAAACGTCTCGAGCAGGCGTCAGAGTTAATTCGAGAGATCGCGAAGGATTTATGAGGCTGTAGGATCTCGGGAAATATCGGGAATAGGCCTGCCCGAGCTTCTATCGGCCACTCAGTTTGCGGGTTCGGAGATTTCAGTTTTTCAGTTCGGAGATTCCAGTAGCATTGCCGGGGCGACGCATCACGCGTCCCTTGGCCATCGTCTCCCAGAAACCTTCGGCGTAATCCACTCAAGCCTTGCGCCCGGATACGTCCCCCCGGCAATGCTACTGGAATCTCCGAACTGACAAACTGAAATCTCCGAACCCGCAACTGAGAGGTCTGTCACCTCGATGCCGGCTCATATCGATACACGCGCCCGCCCTTCATTACGAAGCGAACTCGACGTAGCGCCGTAAAATCTCGCGTAGGATCACCGTCGACAGCGATGAGATCCGCCTCATAACCCGGCTTCACCGAACCAATCCGATCTCCGAGCCCAAGCGCCTCTGCCGCAAGCGATGTTGCGGAAACAATCACCAGCGAGGGCGACTGACGTCCCTTCTGTACGCGACAAATCATTTCTTCTGCATTACGGCCATGCGCACCGGCCACGGCATCAGTTCCGAAAACGACTTTCAATCCACGAATCAGCATCGCTTTCCTGAAGGCTGCCTGGGCCAGAGGAATCGCCCGCTCCATCGCGGCAAAACCTTCCGCATTGTAATTACCGATTCCTTCGTAGTGCGATCGATTGGCGAGATAATTTTCAAACACCAGGCCGCATTGCGGATCGAAATACGTTCCGTTTTTCGCCATCTCATTCAGCACTTCATCGGTCGCGAAAACGCCGTGCTCGATCTGCGTGCAGCCCGCTCGCGTCGCACGCTCCATCGACTCCGCACTGTGTGCGTGCACCAGCGTTCTCATTCCGTGCGCCTTGGCCTCGCCACAAATTGCGTTGAGCTGATCCGCGCTCATTGTCGCAGCGCCGCCTTCGCGAATGCTTTTCGACGCGAATATCTTGATGATGTCGGCGCCCTGAGCTTTTCGTTCGCGAACGATTGCGCGAAGTGAATCGGGACTCGGCTTCGTATCAGTTATCGGCTCGAGCGATGTAAAAATTCTCGGGCCCGGAAGACCGCCGGTTGCAATCCAGTCGCGTAAATCCTTGTCCTCTTCGTTTCCGGGGCTTTGCACCGTCGTGAATCCCGCCATCAACGTCGCGTACGCGTTTGCCGCAGCGGAAAGCATCGACTGCTCGGGTGTATCGCCATCGTCGGCAGTGTGAAGTCTTCCCTTTCGATTGAAGTACCACGCAAGATGCGCATGGGCGTCGATTAACCCGGGAAGCAGGACGAGCGAGCCGAGCTCGTAGTCGACGTGAACAGGAGGAAAGGCCGCACGAACTGATTCGATTCGTGAGATCCTGTTGCCGTCGACAAATATCAAAACGTCCGAAAGATTTCCGCCGTTCCCGTCGAGAACGCTTTTCGCATGGATAACCGTCATCGTTGTTTGGCCGGGAGCGGCTTGAGCGAGCAAGACAATCAACGCGCAAAGAATTCCGGGTCGCTTCATTTCAGCCTTGAGTCTTCGTAAGCCTCGATGAACTTGTCGACGGGAATGCTCGCGATGTTCTCTCCGATTACGTCGAGTGGCAGATCATCGAGTGACTTGAAATGCACGCACGATTTTCCCATGTCGAGCTTTTTTCCCGCCTTCCTGAATCCGTCCTCCAGATGCTTCCGCGATGCGGGGTTGCCGTACGGTCCCATCATGTAAAGCGTGTAAAAATTCTTTTGCTTCGCAAATGCGACGTAATGCAGCGGCTGCTTGTTATACGTTTTCGGGTAGCGCGACAGCGGGATCACATACCCGGCGATTTTCCCGGCGTACATGATTTCTTCATAACCCTTTGGAAGATTCTTGCGAATCAAAGCGCGGACACGCGAGAGGACTTTCCGATCATTTTCGGGGAGCGAGTCCAACCACTCGGTCACTGATGTCATTGTGAGATCCTCGACAAAATCAGTTTCGCGACGCGCACGACAGCGTCGCGCGAATCGGGCTGCCAATATCGCGTCGCAACGACGAACTGGAGATTTCTTGCCGCGAGAACGTGGAGTGTATTTCCGCCTGCGAGCCATGCCTCGTACCCGACGCCGACGATCGATTCGGCGCGAAAATTCTTCGAGTACTCTTCGCGCTCTTTCCTGAATGCGGCGATGCTCTGTGCCGAAATGTCGGGGACGGCAACGACAATATCTCCGATGGACGCTGTCGAGTCGTAATTACAAAGATTGCCGGCGCGTGCGACGCGATTCTCGCGCTGCGCGCGAACGATCTCGCCAATGTCAGGAACTCTACGTGCACTCTGTATTGATATTCCGGCAGCTTTTGAAACATCGGCGGATGTGAGCAGCTCACATGGGTCATCCGGAATGGTCGAGAGCCGGCGTTCCACCGCGCGAGCTGGAGCAGCTGCGGTTTTTGTCGGAGCTCGGCCGGACGAACAGGCGGCAATTACAAGTGCGAACACTCCGACACGGATCTGCATGTTCGTAACAATGCAAACGTGTTGCGTGGGCGGTCAACACCTTGGTACACAGTCGAGTCAATCCGCGATCAGGCGCTTCCCCATGCTGATTGCGCGATCCCTCGCGAAACCGATCGCTTCATAAAACTCAATCGCCTCGAGATTATCATCTCGAACTTGCAGATTGATTTTCGGACAACCGAGTGCGGTGAGCCGACGCGTCACCTCATCCATCATTGCGCGTGCGAGGCCCCGACGCTGGTGTGGCGGATCGACGGCGAGATAATTGACCCACCCACGATGCCCATCGTATCCGCCCATCACGGTAGCAACAACATGAGCGTCGATCTTTCCGACGAGAAACATCTCGCGTTGAACTTTTAGCTTCCGCGCGATGTCTTTCTCTGGGTCATTCCAGGGACGGAGAAGATTACATCTCCGCCAAAGCGCGATCACCGCCGGTTGATCGCTCTCGGCGAATTCCTCGATCTGCATCGAGATCGGACATCGAAGCTAGGTATCGAGCCCCTGGCCTATGATCCACGTCTTCAGCTCCGACAGCAATTCTTCTTCGGGCTGGTCGAGCACATGCGGCATTACTGGCCAACGCTTGTTGGGCCCCATCAGGTACCACATCGGTCCTGTTTCGGCGATCCCGCGCTTCTCGTTTCCAGGCACGGCGTCGTAGGAAACGAAATGAAAGTCACGGCCTTTCAGCACTACGTGCTGCTGAGCGTTTTTGTATGCGGTCATCGTGGGAAGTGGAGGTAGGAAAAAGTGCGGGGGGACCGCACGGGATAATCTACTCAATTTTCCCTCTCCCTGCTCAGAAAAATGGACAACTCCCGTCCATAGAAGATGACGAATGCGTGCAGGCCGTTTTACGCGGAATAGGGCAAATGCATTTCACGACAATGCCTTAGCAACAAGCAAGGGCGACGGTCCATCGTATGCCGCGTCGCCGGCTGCTTTCAGCGCGATCAAGTCTTCACTGTGATCGCGTTCCAAAAATTTTCGGAGCTGAAAAATGCCACCTCGACTGGTAAGCCTTGGTATTATCTCCTTTTTCTTCCTCCTTCCCTTCCTGGCGGAAGCTCAAATCACAATTTCCGGAATCAGAATCAGTGATGCAGACATCGGCCGGGCCGTGCGTGTCCTGAGAACGGCGCGCGACGTTGCAAATGCAGGGAATGTCATAGCGAATAGTGGATCGTCCGCCAAACGTGCGCGGGGTGCAGTCATGACCGGCAGGAACTACATCGGCGTGCCCTATGTGTGGGGCGGCAGCACGCCGGATGGTTTCGATTGCTCGGGTTTCGTTCAGTACGTATACAAAAAGAACGGAGTGCCGTTGCCGCGCACATCTCGACAGATGGCACACGCAGGAAAAAAAGTGCGAGCATCGATCTCGAGTCTCCGCGAAGGCGATCTAATGCTCTTCCGCGGAAAATCAGGTGTGATAAGCCACGTCGCGCTCTATGCGGGCGGAAATCGGATTCTCCACTCCTCGTCGAGCCGCGGCGGAGTGGGATTCGATGATCTTTATTCAAAACGCGGCGCGTACTTTCGCTCGCACCTGGTCGCCGCTCGTCGCATGACCGGCAACGGGCCTGCACTGATGGATGCTCTCCGGCAAATACTAAGAGATTATCCATTTGATGATTTCGATCCACCCGATGGGGCTCCACAGATCCGATAAACCAAGACGACACTGCACTGCTGACTGCTGATTAACAGCACTGCTGACTTCTGACTACTGCGGATTCGGAAATAGACTCCGAGCTGCGCGCCGACTAGGTGTTAATCCGCTGTTAGTCAGCAGTCAGCAGTGCTGTTAGTCAGCAGTCAGCAGTGCTGTTAGTTCGGTGTCGTCTGGCATCCAACTCGCATAACTTCGCCCACTACTCCCTGGAGGACGTATGGCAGACGTCAATAGTCAGAATTCGCCGAGCTCATCGCCGCCGCCACCGGTCGATAGTGGCGGAGGTGGATCCGGCGCTATCGTCGCCGTTGTAATTGTTGTGGTTGTGCTGCTTCTCGCATGGCTGTTTTTCTTCCGCGGAAACAACGCGACGCCAACAAGCGATAACGGTGGTGCAAAGGTCGAAATCAACGCGCCGGCGGCGGCTCCTTCGCCCGCTCCAGCACCTGCGCCCGCGAATCCCGAACCGGCTCCCGCGCCGACATCTCCTCCGCCAGCGCCGCCACCAGCATCACAGTAGTTCGGAAATAAAACCATCGAACTGATGACGTAAACAGCATTTGTAAAGCGCAAGATTAACCCGTCGAGTTTTGGGTCAATGGTTCTCGGCAATCGGCTTTCGAGTAATGAGTTGCCGGTAGAACTCAAACCTGAAAACCCATGAGCTGACTGCCGAGAACCATTGACCCA
>DATLDN010000006.1:0-11649 GCA_035525855.1 Gemmatimonadaceae bacterium | reverse complement strand
GGTTGATACCGCCGGCGCGACTGTCGTGGGACAGCTCACCCAGCAAATCGATCGGCCAAATCCTGCGACATATCTCGGCAAGGGAAAGATCGAGGAATTATCCGAAAAGATTCGCGAGCTGGGCGCTACACTGATTGTGTTTGACGATGAGCTGACGCCTGCGCAGGGAAAAAATATCGAGGATGCGACGGGCCAGCGTGTGATCGACCGCGCGGAGTTGATTCTCGACATTTTCGCGACACGTGCAAGATCCAGCGAAGCAAAGATGCAAGTCGAGCTCGCGCAACTTCAGTACATGCTTCCACGTTTGACTCGCATGTGGACTCACCTCGAGAAGTTTCGGGGTGGAATCGGAGTCCGCGGTCCTGGCGAAACCCAGCTTGAAACAGACCGTCGCCTCATCAATAGCCGAATAAAACTTCTAAGGCAGCGTCTCGTAGACGTTCAAAAATCGCGAGAAGTGCAGCGAGGCTCACGGCGAAATGAATTTCGCGCGAGTCTCGTTGGCTACACCAATTCAGGTAAGTCTTCAATTCTTCGCGCACTGTCGGGGTCCGCCGGGGTTTTTGTCGAGGATCGCCTGTTCGCGACACTCGATCCGTTGACACGCGAAGTGTATCTCGGTGAGAACGCATCGATCCTGGTTACGGACACGGTCGGATTTATACGAAAACTTCCGCACGATCTCGTTGCATCATTCCGTGCGACACTCGAGGAAGTCAGCGACGCCGACCTCCTGCTTCATGTCATCGACGTTTCACATCCGTCGTGGGACGAACAGAGAAAGGTTGTGGAAGGCGTGCTTGGCGAGATTGGTGTTGCCGACAAACCGTTGCTCCACGTCTTCAACAAGATCGATAAAGTGTCCGCGAGCGAGCTGTCGGATCTGGAGAGCTCGATCCGCGACCTGATTCCGGATTCCGTTTTCGTTTCTGCAATTGCCCCTGGCGGGCTCGATCCCTTGCATCGCACGCTTTTGTCAGCCCAGCGTGACAGACGCCCGCTCACCGAGATTCGTTTACCGCTCACCGACGGTAAACTTCTCGCCGAGATACATCGTGAAGCGGAGGTGCTCGATCAGCGCCACGAGGGAGATGAGCTGGTGATACAAGCACGCATGAACCCCACGCTTGCGGGGCGTCTCGAAAGCTCCGGTGCGACGGTCCTACGTAGCGGAAATCCGGGAAAAGGCGCTAAGAAAACGCGTTGATTTGGTGGCGATTGCGAGGGGCTGCAAGTATTATGGAAGCCCCATGATAACCAGTAGCTTTTGACAGCAATTACTTTCGGCTGGCTCGCCGCCATTTTCGTTGGGGCGGCGGTCCTGAGCAGCCTCTTAGTACCACTACTCATTCGCACCGCCTCGGCGCTTCATTTGTACGACGCGCCGGACGGAGTGCGCCGTATTCATGCGTCGCCTGTGCCCCGTCTCGGCGGAGTTGCCGTGTATCTCGCGGCAGCGGCGATCGCAGCTCCCATCCTCATCTACGGGTCCGGGTTGTTCTGGACCGATGGGATCATCGCGCCTTACGAAGTGCGAATGCTTACCGGCCTTCTGATCGGGTCGGCGATCCTGTTTGTTGTCGGACTCGTTGACGATGTTCGCAGCCTTCCAGCAAGCGTCAAATTCGTCGCGCAGGTGGTGGCTGCAGTTATCGCCTGGTATTTCGGGGCGGGCCTGCAGACAATTGCCCTGGGGTACGGGGAAGGCGTCCGTCTCGGCTTTCTCGAGCTTCCGTTGGTTTTGTTGTGGATTATCGCCGTTACGAACGCATACAACTTCATTGATGGCCTGAACGGTCTCGCGGGTGGCATAGCGATCGTCGCGTGTGCTACCGGTCTCGCTGTTTCGCTTGCGCTGGGACACTTCGGGGTAATCATTCCGACCGTCGCGTTGATGGGCGCGCTCTTCGGGTTTATGAGATACAACTTCCCGAAAGCCCGCATCTTCCTCGGCGATGCAGGAAGCTTGAGCATCGGCTTCCTCTTGTCCGTGCTGCTCCTCAAGGCATCGGAAGCTCCGGGCCCACGGGTAATGCTTGCGGTTCCGTTGCTTGCGATGTGCGTCCCATTGCTGGACGTGTCGCTGGCCGTGCTGCGAAGGTGGCTCCGCGGTGTTCCTCTTTCCGGCGCCGATGCCCGACACATTCATCACCGGCTGATGGCGATTGGAATGTCCGCGCGACGGACGGCAATCGTGTTATGGGTTCTCGCTGCAGCAATCGGAGTGTTCGGACTTTTGATTGCGCTGACTGCACCTTATGTGGCCACTTCCATCGCAATCGCGTCGATCATCGCGCTTTGCATTCTGATTATCTATGGAACGAACATCCTCTCGTACGACGAGCTCATCGTTGCGGGGGAGGTGTTGTTTACTGCGCCTTCGAGGTTCCGGCGCGTAATCAGCGATCAGATCCTCGCCCACGATCTCACTGCGAGAATTCAAAGTGCTGAGATGGTAGACGAAGTGACGGCTCTCCTCACGTCTACCGCACCGAGTTTTGGATTTTTGAAGATGGAGCTGGTGCATGATCTGCGAAATCATCGCACCACGGAAGACGACGCGTTTGCAACGTGGGCGTGGAAGCTGGAGTATCCCCTGCGTCCCCGCCCGCAGGATGCGTCTTCACCGTCTTACAAGCTGGCGATATGGTGCAGCGCCGAGCATCACGTTCGTCCTTACGGTGCGGAACGCGCTGCGAAGATAATCGCACCAGGTTTAGAGCGGTGGCTGCTCTCGCGATCGGCTGATTTGAACACGCCCGGTGCAGCAAACTTCGGAATCGACGAGGTATCGGCGCGGCTCTCAGGACGACGGTCGGGCATTTCCAAGAGCCGCGCGCGGTAAGCGAACCTTCTACTCGTTCGCTCCTGCGTACTCGTAGTGGTAGTAACCGCCGTACGTGGGAACCTTTGCGTCAGGATCGTTGAGCACCGCTCCCACAACGCGCGCGCCAACTCCCATAAGCTGCTGAATTGCCTGCTGCGCTGCATCGCTCTCTGTAGATCCTGCGCGCAGCACGACAACAACGCCATCGGCTAGCGTCGAGAGGATTGCTCCATCGGAAGCAGCGAGCAGAGGCGGAGTGTCGACGATGATGAGATCGAAGCCTTCCGACAACGACGTCAAAATCTTTCGCATGCGGTCGCCACCGAGAAGCTCGGAGGGATTGGGCGGAAGATTTCCCGAGGAAATGACATAAAGCCCGGTGACGGTGGTCTGCTTTATCACCGTCTCTGCTTCCTCGCGTCCGAGAACTAGCTCGGTAATACCAGGATCTCGCGGAATCTCGAAGATCTTGTGGACACGTCCCCGGCGCAGATCGCAGTCGATCAGCAGCACACGCATTCCATGGTGCGCGAACGAAACCGCGAGATTTGCTGCCGTGGTTGTTTTTCCTTCCCCCGGTGAAGCGCTCGTTACAACGACGGTTCGAAGAGTTTGAACTGATTGCGAAAAAATCAAATTCGTCCGCAGAGTACGGTACGCCTCGGCGCTTGCGGACCGCATGTCGGTAACGGTGACAAGCTCCTGGAGCGACGATTTCTTTTTCGTTGGTTTGATGCGGCCGTTACCTGCAGCCTTCGACGGCAACGCACGCTGCAGCCCTCGATCCAGTGGCGTGCCCCGCGCGAGCCGTGGAATCACTGCAAGGCCAGGCACCTGAAGCACCCGCTCGATATCGGTACGACGGCGGATCGATGTGTTCATTCCGTCGATGACGACAGCTAATCCAATTCCGGCGAGAAGCGCCACGATTACTCCGAGAGCGACCTTACGCGTAGATCCCGAAGGAATCGGCCCATATGGCACTGTTGCGAGGTCGACAATTTCGACCTGACCTGCTTCGACAGCTTCGGACATCTTTGCTTTCTGAAGCTCCGATTGCAGACCCTCGGACATCTTCTGGATTGTTTGAACCTGCTGGGACAGCTGTGCTTCCTCGCTTTCGGTTGCTGGAGCCTGACCGAGTTTCGTCGAGCTGTTCGCGCGAAGATCATCCATTGCCTGGATGCGTGCTTTTAGCGCCTCGATCTGTCCGCGAACAGCGGCGAAAAGACGGTCGCTCGTTGTCGCGATTCGGCCATTCACGCTGATCAAGTCTGGATTCGTCGCAGCAGCACCTGCGCTCAGCTGATTGTCGCGCGTTGTTTCAAGCGTTGTGAGCTGCCCGTAAAGCTGCTCCACAACAGGGTTCGAAGCGATTCCGGGAAGGGAAACGAGCCGTCGCAAATTCGCGTCACTTGCGTTTCCTGATCTCTGCGCCTGCGACAACAGCGACTCGTAAGTCCGTCGTTCCGCATCGAGCTCAGCGCGCTTCATGTCGATCGCGACGAGATTCTGCTCTTCTGCGCTTGCCTTTTCTTTTGAGGAAAAAACCTGTTGCCTGCTTCTGTAGTTGCTATACGCGAAGGTCGCCGCATTCAACATGGAATCGGTCTGCTTCAGCTGACCCTCGAGGAAAATTCGCCGACGTTTTGATTCGAGCTGCGAGGTTGCCGCGTTGTGCGCCTGAAACGCTTTTGCCATCGCATTGGTGAGACGACGAGCCTGATGCGGCTCTAAGCCGACATACGACAGATCGATGATGTCGGTCTTGGGCCGGGGGTTCGCGGAGAATCCACCGAGTGCCTCGCCAATTGCGGCATCGCGAGACACGACCTGCATTGTCGCTGCCTGAATCGCGGGCTTTTGAGCGACAACGAAAGAGACGCCATCGATTTGCAGCGGTTGTCCGTATGCCGCCGTCGCCTGCGATCGTGCAGTCGATGCCACCACCGACGTCGGCCCGAATGTAAGGCGCACGGAGTCAGTAGTCGCGTTCTCTGCAACACGAATGGCCGCCAGCTCGTCGACGAACTGCGATCCAGCAGCGGGTCGTAGACGCAAGCCTTCGAGGTCGACAGCTTCTGCACCAACCGCCTGACTGTTGAGAATCTGAATCTGCGACTGGAGTATGTCGGTTTCTCGTCCGACCACGTCGTAGGGGTTCGTGTAGTCACCGGCCAACGCCTTGCGGCTATCGTCTGCGAGGCGAATCGTAGAGACCGCGCGGTAGCGGGGGGGCGTCTGCATTACGCCATAAACTGTCGGGCCGACTACGACGATCAAAACGGCGAGGACAATCCAAAGCTGACGACGAACAATCGCAGCGTATTCTCGAATGCCAGGCGTTGACGACTGCGCATCGGGATAACCTTCCGGATATCCCGGAGCAACACTGCCAACGTCGCGAGGGGGGACGTAGCCCCCGGACCGATAGGGAACGATTTCCGACACTGTGACTTATTTAAGGAAAATGCTTGTGATTGCCGCGGCTGCACCGATTACACTGATCGCCGGCGAAACGAAGTCGCGAAACGTATTACTGCGACCGGGGACTACGATCCGGTCGCCAGAGCGAATTTGAAGCGAAGCAGCCTGCGCATCTGCGCTTGCCAGATTCACGACGATCTCCTGGCCCGCTCTCAGCAAGCGAACGTTATCGAGTTTAGCATTGGGGTTTGGCCCGCCAGCGAGAATTACCGCTTGTGATACGCTCGTTTCCGGCGGAACGCTGAGAATTTGAGGCGATCTTACTTCACCGCTGACACTGATTCGCACCAGTGGCTGAATAACAAATTGCGGATTCGTCGTGTAGCGGGACAGGAATGTGCGAAGCCGCTCTTCGACTGTGGACAGCGGAAGTCCCGTCACCTGCACCTCACGATAAAGTGGATGCGTGATCGTTCCGTTGGCGGCGATGGTAAAGTCACCGCTGAGCTCAGGGTTCCGCCAAACGGCGATGCGGAGCTGGTCACCGGGATTTAGCCCTTCACTGCCATTGGTGGATTGCGCCGCGGCAGTATTGGCCGCAGCGAGGATTAACGTCAAAAGAAACTTCTTCACGATTGTTAGCGGGACGGATGGATTATCGGGCGCGACGACTCGACATTTGAACGCGGCATCGCAGGAACGGATGGTACGCTCCAAAGTATACTCTGTACGTCTGCAAAGCCATGTCTAGTCACGCGTTGAGTACCGACGGACGATAAAGTCGTTAACAACGATCACATCCATCCGCGTGCGGAAAAAGCAATCGAGAGCTTGCTCCGGCGTATCGACGATCGGCTCGTTCTCGTTAAAGCTCGTATTCAGGACTACTGGAACGCCGGTAAGCCTCCCAAACGCGGAAATCAGCTTGTAATACCGCGGATTAGTCGCAGCGCTGACGGTTTGGAGCCGCCCACTTCCATCAACGTGTGTGATTGCGGGGAGAATGCTTCGCTTCTCCGGCCGTACGGGATAAACCTGCTGCATAAAAGGATCAGCGGCGGCACCGATGAAATACTCATCCATCGCCTCTTCGAGAATCGAGGGAGCGAACGGACGGAATTTTTCACGAAACTTGATGCGCGTGTTGATCAGCTCGCGCATGTCAGCGCGCCGCGCATCAGCCAGGATGCTGCGATTGCCGAGCGCGCGCGCGCCCCATTCCATTCGACCCTGATACCATCCGACGACATTTCCATCGGCGATGAGACGAGCCGCTTCATCCATCAGCTCGTCCTCGGAAAACCTCTCGCATGTATATCTCCAATCGTCGTCGGAGCGAGCGGCCACAAGCGGCGTCACGTCTGCGTCAGGGTATTCCGTTCCCCAGTAGCCATGCGACATGACGAATCCCCGCGGCTGTTTGAGAATCTGATTCCACACTTGATACGCTGCGCCCAGCGCTGTTCCACTGTCGGCCGCAGCGGGCTGAATGTAGACGTCGCTGAATGGCGTGTTGTCTCGAACCTTTCCATTGGCGACGCTATTCATCGCACATCCGCCCGCGAGGCAGAGACGAGGAACTTGTGTGCGTGACCAAAGGTCATTCAAAACGTGAAACGCGCATTCCTCGTACACGGCCTGCAGCGACCGGGCGAGGTTCTCATGCTTTGGCTCGAGTGGCTGTGAGGGAGTTCTCGCTGGACCTAGAAGTCGCGTGAGCTCCGGCGTGTAAAGTGATGCCATTGTGGGAGATCCAGACTCCCATTCCATCTGTACTCCTTCGTCCCAATGGCGGAAATATTTCCGGGTAAGCTCGAATCCACCGCGAGGTTTCAGCGTGACCAGTTTGCGAATCTCATCGACATATTCCGGCGAGCCATACGGCGCGAGCCCCATAACCTTGAACTCGTCGCCATAGTTCGCGAAACCGAGATGCTGGGTCACGGCGGTATACAGCACGCCGAGGGAATGTGGATACGAAACCTTGTCTATGAGCCGGATCTGGTTTCCGCGACCCATCGCTGTCGATGTGCTTATGAAATCTCCGAACCCATCGATGGCTGCGATCGCGGCATCTTCGAACGGCGAGACAAAGAATGCGCTCGCCAGGTGAGATGGATGATGTTCGACGAAATGAATCTTTGGCAGCTGCGCTTCAGAAACACCGAGCGCCTGCGCCAGCGGTGTCTGAACATCATGAACTTTTTTGAGATTCCTCGTGCGGTTCACGATGTTCGACATCTTCATTCGGTTTGTTAACGCGAATGCCGCCTTGCTCATGAGATTCGCGCGCGGATCCCGGCTAATCGCGACGTGATCCAGCTGAGCCCCGGTAATGCCGCCGATCTCGAGACATTTCTTTATCGTCTCGCTGGGAAATCCTGCCCAGTGCTTGATACGCCGGAAGCGCTCTTCCTCGAGTGCGACAACGAGCTCGCCGTCGCGAAGTAATACCGCCGATCCATCGGCGTGATATGCGTTGATTCCAAGTATGTACATCGTTGACTTCAGATCGAAGCGCTGTAGGCGGATGGTTCGGTGGCGGCGAGATACATCTGCGACAGGAGTTGTCCGATCGCCGCGGGAGAAAAGTTAGCGGATACTACCTGTGGACCGCGCGACCAGACGCTCTCGATGAGGGAATCGTCCCTCGCAACTGTGAGAATAGATTCGGCCAGCGCAGGCGGAGAGCCGTCGGTTATCCTCCCGAGTCGCTCGCGCTCGACGAAGTCAGCCAGCTGCACATGCCGCGACAAGATTACCGGAAGTCCTGCAGAAACAGCCTCGAGCGCAGCGATTCCGAAATTTTCATGGTGGGAGGGAAGTACGAACATTCGCGCGCGAGAAAGCGCCCGTTGCTTGTTCTCACCGCCGAGAAATCCGCGGAAGACAACGCTGCTATCGGTTCCATTGCGTTGAACACGCTGGCGCAATTTGCTGACATATGCCGGATCTCCATCGCCGACAATTTCAAGAAGGAGATCGCTCGCTCTCGATCGGACGATTGGCCACGCGTCGATCAGCGCCTCAAGATTTTTGATCGGATTGAGGCGTCCGATGAAGAGAACGATTCCATCGTCAGAGCGAGGCTCGCGAGATTCCAACAGGCGCTCATCGAGTGATGGGGGAGGAATCACGTGGGAGCGACCGCTAAAATCGAGACCGTGCCATGCAGCTTCCTCGAGCTCACGGTCCGTTGTGAAGTGAATCGCTCGCGCAGATCTGAGGTTCTGTCTCTCGACCCGATTGAACCAGACGCTCTTCAGCGCTGTTCGCCGGTGCTCAAACGTGTATCGAGACAGAGTTCCGAATGGCCTGATAACTGTCGGTGCGTTTGCGGTGATTGCGGTCGCTGCCGAGAACGAGCTCGTTGGATTGAAAAGACCGTGTACATGAACAACATCGTAATTCGCCGCAGCTTGTTTGACCCACCTTACTAAAGGCGCTGACGTTGCGAATCCGCCCGCCCCGAACGACGGAAACAGCCGCAGGTCTACGCTCCCCGCGGTGTTCGTGAAGGCGTCGACGTCTTCGGGTCCGCATCGGGGTGCTGCAATCGATACGTCGATACCCGCAGTGCGAGACGCCACTGCGTATCCCGCCAGCGATTGCGTCGGTCCCCCGTATGACTGTTCGATACTCGGCGCGACGTGCAGGACCTTCACCGCGCAGCAACAAGCGGTGGAGATGGATCACGCGCAATGGAGTGATCGCGAGTCGCAACGTCGTTTTGATCAGCCCATCGCTTGAGTGTGTAGAGAGCCCAGGGGCGGCTCCACGTCATACCTCTTTTCGTGTTTAAAAAATCATCCCACACCTGTATTGACGATCGAGGTACCAGACCCACGGTTTCGATGCGGCGTGATCGCATCACCGAGTCTATCTCGTCGAACAGCTCCTTTCGCATCCATCGCTCGAAGGGAAGTGTGAAACCCTGCTTGCGGCGACCGAGCAACGAAGGAGGAAGAATGTCCCGCATTGTTTCGACGATCACTGGCTTGGATATACCTCGGCGCAGTTTTCTGCTGTCGGGGATTTGCATTGCTGCCCGCGCAACTTCGCGATCGACAAATGGAACGCGAAGCTCGAGGCTGTTCGCCATGCTGAACACGTCGCTGTCGCGGAGTAACGTGTTGCGCATGTATCCGGTAACCTCGAGCAGCGACACTTCCTGAAGTATCGAGAGCACCGACTCCTCTCGCGACTCTATCCTTGCTCGACGTTCGCCCGGCCGTCGCGACGTCAATGCTTTCACCTGTCCCTCGTCGAACAACACACGTGAGGCACGATAAGCACCGAGAGCTGCTGAATCCGATTCGAACAGCATGTTCAATCGGTCGAGCCGAGGGTCTGCAGACACACCACGCGCTTTCTTGAACAAGGCGTGCAAAGGTGCCCGCAATGGCCACAGCTTCCGCGCAGACGCAGCTCGCCGGAATGATGGATAGCCTGCGAATAACTCGTCTCCACCCAAACCCGACAACGCGACCTTGATTCCATTCTGCCTGATGGCCCGGCTCACAGCATACGTATTCAAGCCGTCCAGCGATGGCTGGTCCATCGCGGCAAAAGCTTCCGGGAGTGCGGCGAGGAGATCGTGTCCCGACAGCGGGATCTCGTGATGACGCGTTCCAAATTTCTTTGCCACAGCGAGCGCGGGCTCGGCTTCGGAAAATTCGCGCTCGCCAAACGTGATCGTAAATGTGTCGAGCTGGCTCTCGGATACTTCACTTGCAACTGCAACGATGCTGGACGAATCGAGACCTCCCGACAGAAACAATGCGACGGGTACGTCGGAAATCAGATGATGCGATACAGAATCACGCAGCGTTTGTCGGAGGTCCAGCGCGCCTTCGATTTCGTCGGAACGCGCGATAGGTAAGGGAAGCGGATCAGCGAAGCGCTCGGTACCGGTGACTACGTTACCGTTTCGGCGGCAATCGATTGTTATGTACGTCCCCGCCGGCACTGCAGATATCGATTCGATGATCGTATCCGGCTCCGCAACCGAGCCCGTTGCGAGATAGCTGTGCATCGCTCGCTCGTCGATCGTTCGCTCGATCCGACCGGATGCGAGAAGCGCACGAATTTCACTTGCGAACAGAATCGTTCCGCCCGATTCGTGGAAGTAGAGCGGCTTGATTCCAAATGTGTCGCGTGCGAGATAGCACCGTTCCTCGTCGCGATCCCATAACGCGAAGGCAAACATTCCGCGGAGGCGCGGAAGAATTCCTGAGCCCCAGTGTCGCCATCCTTCCAGAACTACGTTCGTGTCGCCGCTGCTCTGGAAATGCGCGCCAAGTTTCTCGAGCTCTGTGCGGATTTCGCGGAAGTTGTAAATCTCTCCGTTGAAGGCAAGGCAAAATCGTCCATCTTCGGACCACATTGGCTGATGGCCGCACAACGAAAGATCCAGAATGGCGAGCCGGCGGCTGCCAAACACTCCATGTCGCACGCCGTGAATACCGGCGAGCTGCGCGAATCCGTCGTCATCGGGGCCGCGATGTATCAGGGCAGCATTCATGCGCTCCACAATCGGCGTGAAATCCTCACGCGATATCGCGCCACATATACCACACATCAGCGCTGTCCCGATGGATTGCTTGTAAGGGCGACGGTAAGAGGAGTCATGCGTTACGAGTTGGGCGGGCGACAGAGCGCACTGCCGCCACGAGCCCCTCGGTGGCGACCTCTAAAGAGTATCCAGAAACTAGTGTCTCGCAGTCCTCTTTGAAATCGTGACCTTGGCTCTTTGCATCGCGGATTTTCCTGAGAGCCCCGGCAAGAGCCGTAGCATCGCCTGCTTTAAAGACGTCACCTGTCTTGCCCGGGTATATGAGATCCGGCGCACAACCAACTTCATCGCTCACGACGCATGGCGTTCCCGCGGCTAGCGATTCGTTAACAACGAGCCCCCACGTTTCACTTTCGCTCGGAAGAACGCAAACGTCGCACGCTCCGTAAATCTCGCCGAGTCCGGATTGATTCACGAAACCCGGGAATACAGCGCGCGCTCCGGCTCGCTCCGCGGCTGCTCTGCATTTGTCGGCTGCAGGCCCGCTTCCAACAATTACAGCTGTCGCCCTGTCACCTAGCTCTGCCACTGCTGCAATCACATCCCATGGACGCTTGTTGTCGTCGAGTTTCCCAACGAAAAGAACTGCGAACGCGTCTTCGGATACTCCAAGTCTCTCTCGAGCGGAACCTCGCCCTGCAACGGTTCGAGAAGTTTCCGACGTCTTTCTGAAGAGATCGTTGTCGACGCAATCGGGAGCAAAGTGAATCTGCGGATCGCCAATTCCAAAATGCTTCAGGTATTCGCGATTGCGTCGACCCACTGTAAGAAACGCCGAGAAAAAGCTGAGCATCACGCGTGTATTCATTTCCCAGCC
>DATLDN010000267.1:0-7769 GCA_035525855.1 Gemmatimonadaceae bacterium | reverse complement strand
GCTAGCTGACTGCCGAGAACCATTGACCGAAAACCCAACGGGTCATTCTGATTTTAATGTTTTTTTGAATGGGCTAGACGATTGATAAGCACCGCAGCACGAATCGTCGCCTTCGGAATCGACTTGAGATTGACGGTCTCATCCGGCGTATGCGAATTGTGGCCGATCACTCCCAGGCCATCGAGCGCATCAGCGTACTGGGCAACGAAGGAGATGTCACCCGCGCCACGTAATCCCGGATCGAGAGCTTCAGTTGGGCCATACCCAAGTGCGCGCGTCACAGAATCGAGCGTTGCGAGCAAACCATAGTTGCCTGGAGTTGGCGGCATTGGCGGCGAGGCTTCGGGAAAAGTTATCTGCGCCGTCGTCTGAGGAAGATTCTTCGAAACAATGTCGCGCATCCTCGCTCGCGCGGTATCGAGCTGGCCGAGAGTCAGAAATCTCAAATCTCCCTCGGTGTGGGCTTCCTTCGGAATGATATTGAGCTTTCCCGACGCAGTGCCCGATGTCTGCACGGTGTCGTACTTCACATCAGTTCCGCCGACGATGACCCCAGCGCTGAACGTGAGATATTTCTCGCTCGACATCGCTTCACGAAATCCATTGAGAATTCGCGCGATCTCGTAAATCGCACCGTAGCCGGAAGCGGGCGTAAAGATTCCCTGCGTATGCGCCGCTTTGGCGTTGACCCTTAAGAGCCACGAGCTCCAGCCACGACGGGCAACCGTAGCTTTTCCAGCGTCTTCCTCGAACGCCAGGATCGCGTCGCTTCTCTTTGCAGCGTCTACGAGATCCTTTCGCGAGATGCTGAAGGGCTCACCGGTGCTTTCTTCATCACCCATAAACGCGACGATGATATTCGTGTCATCGAGCGTTCCTGCCGCCGCCATCGCCTTCAACGCGTAGAGAACTGCGACATCTCCACCTTTCATGTCACTCGAGCCCGCGCCCTTCGCAGTCGAATCATCCACGACCGTCCACTTCTGGCCTTCGCCCTCGAATACAGTGTCGAGATGTCCGAGCAGCAACACACGTCGTCCACCTTTTCCATTCTTCGCTCGATGCTCGGCGATCAGATGTCCCGCGCGATGTAACGAATCCGGAAGCGCAGCCCACCTGCTCTGGAAGCCGAGCGTGTTCAGCTCCTTGGCGAACTCATCTCCCACAGCACGGACGCCGGCCTTATTCATCGTCCCCGAATTGATGTTCACGAGCTTCGCCAGAAAGGCGATCTCATCCGCCGTGTGCTGCTCGACGTATGTCTGCATTTTCCGCTCGACAGGCGACAGCGATTGCGCTAATACAGATGAACTTGCAGCAGCCAATAGGGGAACCACCGCGAGCGCGGTGTACACGTTGTGTGAAGTCTTCATATACGGTTTTGAGAAGAAGATAAATTGAGACTTAATGGACAATAACAAATCGAAGAAGATCAACTACGGCCGCGCGTGGGCTGAAGCTCGCGAGCTGATCTGGCGTCATCGCAAGTCGCTTTCGATTGGACTCGCGCTAATGCTGGTGAATCGACTCACCGGGCTGGTGCTTCCGGCAAGCTCTAAATATCTGATCGACGACGTTCTTGGTAAGCACCGCGCTGATCTTCTCGTTCCATTGGCGCTCGCCGCCGCGGTGGCGGTTCTGGTTCAAGCTGTTACGAGTTACGCGCTGTCGCAGATCGTCAGCATCGCGGCGCAGCGGGCGATCTCCGACATGCGAAAGGAAGTACAATCGCACGTTCTTCACCTTCCGGTGTCATTCTTCGATTCCACGAAGACGGGCGTTCTCATCTCTCGCATAATGACTGATGCGGAAGGTGTCCGGAACCTTGTCGGAACGGGATTGATACAGCTGACTGGTGGACTCATCACCGCAATCATTGGAATTGCGGTTTTGTTCTATTTGAACTGGAAGCTTACCGCGATAACGATCTTCGTCCTCATCGCGTTCGGCGGAATGATGGCAGTCGCATTTGCGCGGCTGCGTCCCTTGTTCCGCGATCGCGGCCGCATCAACGCTGACGTTACGGGGCGGCTTGCTGAATCTCTCGGTGGAATTCGTGTCGTCAAAGTCTATGTCGCCGAAGCTCGCGAGGAGCGGATTTTCGCGCAGGGTGTCGATACTCTTTTCGACAACATAGCCAAAACCATCACTGGAGCGTCGACCGTCGGCGCAGGTGCAACGCTGATTGTGGGGGCGATCGGTGTAATCATGATCGTCGTCGGGGGTCACGCCATCATCTCCGGAACAATGACGCTCGGCGGTTTCATCATGTACATCTTCTTCATCGGCCTTGTTGCAGCGCCGCTCGTTCAGATTGCGTCGATCGGTACGCAGATCACCGAAGCGTTTGCGGGGCTCGATCGAATTCATGAGATCAGGGAGATGCGCACCGAAGATCAGGATGACGCAGCGCGCCTACCCTTCGAATCGTTGGAGGGGAAAGTGGAGTTCGACCACGTGACGTTCTCGTACGTTCCCGGCGTTCCGGTTCTCCGCGATGTTTCATTCCGTGCAGCAGACGGTTCGACAACGGCGCTCGTCGGGTCCAGCGGCTCCGGAAAGAGCACGCTGCTTGGACTTGTGATGGCGTTCAATCGGCCCGACAGCGGGACTATCAGAGTGGACAGTCGAGATCTCGCGTCTGTTCGATTACGCGATTTCCGCTCGCAGCTAGGTGTTGTGATGCAGGATAATTTTCTTTTTGATGGAACGATTCGCGAGAACATCGCGTTTGCACGGCCTGAGGCAACGGACGAGGAAATCAGAGAAGTGAGTCGCATCGCCCACTGCGATGAATTCATAGATCGCTTCGAAAACAAATACGATACTGTCGTCGGTGAGCGAGGAGTAAAACTTTCGGGCGGGCAGCGTCAGCGCGTTGCCATTGCTCGCGCAATTCTCGCGGATCCGAGAATTCTTCTGCTCGACGAGGCTACTTCGAGTTTAGATAGCGAAAGTGAAGCAATGATTCGAGACGGATTGAGATCTCTCAGAAGGGGCCGGACGACATTCGTAATCGCGCACAGGCTCTCGACAATCGAAAGTGCGGATCAAATTCTCGTTCTCGAGGGTGGTGAAATTGTCGAGCGTGGAAATCACGCGGAGCTCCTCGCGATGCGCGGTCGTTATCGCCAGCTGTACGACCGGCAGTACGGCCTCGAGCATGACCTCTTCATAAATCCCGGTGAAGACCCTACGCCAACTGCACTGTCTTCACGCGAAGAATTGGCTGCAGCTGTGCGCGCGCCAGGTGGCAATCTGTGAGAAGGGTCTCATGGAAAATCCTGGGTGCGTTTCTACTCTGGAGTGTCGCGTGCGAAAACGGATTCGTTGATCCGAACGGAGGTGTCGCTTCTGCAAAACTTGTCGTCGATGGTCTTGGCACTGTCCAGGATCGTTATACGGCCGAGGTGTGGGCAGTGGGCAACATCGCGTATACGACTACGTGGGGAGTGCGCGCTTTTAACGGGATTACGTCACCAGGAAACGCGATAAAAATCTGGAACGTCGCCGGGAACACGCCTGTTCTTGTTGATTCCATGATCGTTGATGGAGCAACCACTGTTGGCGACGTGCAGGTGAGTGACGACGGTAAGCTGCTTGTCGTTCCGACGGAGAAAGCGCAGGGGTCGATCGCGATTTACGATCTGACCAATCCATTAAAGCCGCATCTCTTGTCGCAATTCCGGAATGATGATCTCGCGACGGGAGTTCACACAGCGGCGATCCAACGCGTGAACGGTAAGCTTTACGCATTCCTGTCCGTTGATCCATCACCGGCGCGGCTGGTGATTGTCGACTTGAGCAATCCTGAAGCTCCGACTCAGGTGTTCTCGCAGGCGATGGGAAATCCGTTCGTCCACGACGTTTTTGTGCGCGATGGAATTCTTTTTGTCGCGCTCTGGAACGACGGTGTATCGATTTTCGACATCGGGGGCGGGGGAAAAAACGGAACGGTCTCCGCTCCCGTGCTGCTCGGTAATGTGCTGACTCAAGGCGGCGAAGCTCACAACATCTGGTGGTTCCACGATCCAGTTTCCGGGAGCAAGCGATACGCATTCGTCGGCGAAGAAGCTACGGGCTCTATCGGCGCCGCATCCGCCGGTGACATCCATGTTATCGACGTTTCCAATTTTGCCGCGCCTCACGAAGTTGGATTTTACAGCGTAGTCGGCGCGGGAACTCACAACTTTTCGGTCGATGAGAGCAAGGGAATTCTTTACGCGGCGTATTACAACGCCGGCGTGCGTGCTCTCGATATCCGTGGAGACCTCGGCGGATGCGCAACAAATCTCAAAGACACGTTCGGCCGATGTGACTTACGGAAGATGGGACGCGAGATCGGTCACGGTTTGACCGATATGGGAATGCCTGTTTACGTGTGGGGCGTTCACAAGGTTGGCGCGAGCCTTTTCGCGTCGGACATGATCAACGGATTGTGGAAATTGGAGGCGCTTCAGTGATCTCGTTGTTTGCCTGGTAAGCCATCGCGCGTAACCGTGCGACACGATCCTGAAGTGGTGGATGACTCGCCATCAAGTCCGCCTTTTTCCCGCGCTGCTCATTCCACGCAGTATTGAACGGATCGATGATGCAGAGCTGCGCTGAGCTTTTTGGAATTGCATCCGGCTTTGCAGTCGACGCGCTGATTTTCTGGAGTGCGTCAGCCAACGCGGAAGGATTTCGTGTGAACTGCGCGCTCATTGCATCCGCGAGATACTCGCGCGAGCGTCCGACCTTCATTGCCATATAGCGAGTAACCAGCGGCGCAATTATCCAGCTGATAATCCAGACGACCAGCAGGACGATGACAAGCGCCCCGGCTCCTTTACTGTCACCGCTGCTGCGTGATCTCGACCGTGATCGTCCGCCGCCACCAAGGTCGCCGAACCGCATCATTCGAAATGCGGAGTTGTGAACTAACGCGACAACTCCCACAAGCGCAGTGAGGAGCGTCATCAATCGCACATCGAGGTTTGCGATGTGACCCATCTCGTGTCCGACAACCGCCTGCAGCTCGTCCCGTGAGAGTGTCTCGAGAAGTCCCTCGGTGACTGCCAGATGTGACTCGGTTTGATCAACGCCCGTGGCGAACGCATTAGGCGCATCGTCTGGAATGATCCAGATGCGCGGCCTCGGCGTTCCGGACGCAATCTTCATCTCGTCCACGACGTTAACGAGTCGCTGCTCAAGGTCATTCTGTGGATCGATGATCTCTCGCCCGCCTGTGGCCTTGATGAGCGACGTTGCACCGAAGCGGTAACCCCACCACGACATCGCGCCTGCGACGAGCAACATCAGAATCCCGAGACCGGGAATCATATGCACATGGGAGTAAGCGAGACCCTCGCTCGCTCGTCGCGTCGCATCGGCGGACGACCATAGATACCAGATTAGATCTCCGCCAAATCCAAGCCACGCGATGAAGATTATGAATCCGGCGACGAGCCGGCGGCTTGCTTTCCTGTTTGCTTCCTGCTGCGCGAACAGATTGCCTTTTGATTCGTTCTTGCTCATGATGACAAAACGTGTTGCGGGGCGCTCGGGATTCGCCCGCGACGGAATCGAATTGTAAAAGCGACCACCCACATCCATAGTATCCAGACGAAGCGCTCTGCCAGGCTCAGGCCAGTGAAGGTTTGCGCGGCAAATGCCGGAACCGTGAGTGCTGCACCGATGAAGGTTTTAGGGCTCGGTCTCGCTCGCTCGATCACGCGAACTGCGCGCGGATTGATACGAAGTTCTCGCTCGATCTGAGCGCCGAGTGAATCCGGCGACATGCTCTGCCAGCCCGGAATATTTACCAACGTCCATCCCGGTACCACGCGGCCCCAACCATGATTGTTGGAGCTCGCAACCAACGCGATGTTGAGCGAATCCGCGCGTGCGATGATCTCTTTCCGATCGGCGTCGCGCTGCGAGAATGCCTTAGGCGATCCGTCGATGATCTCGATTGCGGCGATTCCTGCAGCACCATCCCGTGCTTCACGCTGCACATCAGATAATGGACCGGGCAGTGCAGCTACATTTGCGGGCCTCAGCCCGGACGTGAGATTGCCGGCGCGAAGCCAGCGGTGTGAATCGAGAAGCGTCATGGAGTCTGCGCGTGTCAGACCAAGGTCGATCATGAACAACCCGCGATAACGACCCTCGTAGGCGCTGAGCAATACCGTGCCGTCTCGCGCGATTCGGGGATTATTTCGCACGGCCGCTTCTGCGCCCGCGAACGATCGGTGATCGGAGACGTAGGCCACATCGAACCCGCCCGCTCTATGCCACGCACGATTGTCTTCAGCGTCGAAACTCTTTCGTGCGTCACCCGACGCGTTGGTGTGGCTGTGAAAATCAACGCGCACGAACTCCCGATCGAGAACGGCGAGCATCGCCATTGGTCGTGGAAATGCTGCTGAAAGTCCGTACGCAATGACAAGGGCGACGAGCGTAATCCCCGCCCACAGCAGTGTGCGTTTCTTGCGCAGAGCCGCCAACAATGCTGCGAAGCCAACAATCGTAATGACGAATGCAATGTGTTGTTGAACAGACATCAATCCAATGATGTCGAGGAAACGGCTGAGCGGCGAAGTCAGCACATACGCAGGTGGAAATTCGAGGGACATTGATTGCGGTGCGACGCCCGTCAGCACGTCACGCACCGATGATGTGCTGACGACCGCCCCGGCAAGAATGATTGCCGAGAGTGCGACTGGTACTGCGAGCCAACGCCGCATAGGGGCGTCGACTCGCATCGTCACGCCCGAGGCGGACCCAACGAAAGATCAACCTGCGGCACCGCGCGCTCAGCGTCGTCGGTGATCTCCCAGAGCGGAACCTGCTCCGCGCCGGCCATGCCGGCGAACAACATCGTCGGGAAAGTCTGTTGCGCGGTGTTGTATTGCGTCGCGGTGTCGTTGTAGAGCTGCCGCGCGAATCCAATCTTGTTCTCGGTTGCGGTGAGCTCTTCCTGCAACTGCGCTACGTTGCCGGTTGCTTTCAGATCAGGATAAGCCTCGACGACCGCGAGGAATCGGCTCAACGCTCCCGTCAGCTGCGCCTCTGCAGCGGCTGTAGCGGGAACATTCCCCGATGCGGTTGCCGAGATCGCTGTGTTTCGCGCCGCAACGACCGCTTCGAGCGTTCCCCGCTCGAAATTCATCGCGCCTTTGACAGTGTTGATGAGGTTCGGAATCAGATCGTGACGCCGCCTGAGCTGCACGTCGATTTGCTTCCAGGCGTTCTTGACCTGATTGCGAAGCGATACGAGCCGGTTGTACGCACTGATTGCGAACAACACCAAAACGACGAAGACGATAAGAAGCAGCACACCAATCATTTATGCTCCGGTCAAAGAGTGCGTATAAAGATACGGAGTACGAAGAGGGTTAGTTACAGTTCCTATTGATAAACGCGCGATACGAAGCGAGCTTCGGCGCACAATGCGCCGCGGATTCCTCCTCGTCCCTCTCGTACTCTCAGCTTGCGAGCGGAAGCTGGATATCGACGCGCCCGCGCCAAGGGTATCGGCGGATATCGATACTTTGCCGTCGTTACCGACATCCACGCTCGACATTCCGCTCACCTACGATCTGTCGCCTGTAGTTAAAGCGCTGAACGAAGCGGTACCGACCAGTTTCGGCAACATTGCAGAACGGCACGAGGTGAAAGGACAACCGCGAATGCACGTCGCGTTCGAGGCAACACGGGATCCCTTTCGTGTTTCGCTGGACGGCCAGACTGCGCACCTTACAGCAATAATCCATTACGCGGGAAAA
>DATLDN010000263.1:0-14314 GCA_035525855.1 Gemmatimonadaceae bacterium | reverse complement strand
TGCGTCGTCGCGGCAATGCTACTGAAATCTCCAAACTGAAAAACTGAAATCTCCGAACCCGCAAACTGCCAACGCTTTTTCTTCTATTCCGCGAACGCCTCATCAATCGCGCGACACCAGGCATGAAGAATCAAAAGATGGATTTCTTGGATATGCGCAGAATCTTCACTCGGAACGCACACGAGATGATCGACTTGGCCGCTGGCCAGACCGCGGGACCCAGTTAGTGCGATAGTCTTTGCGCCGCGCAACCGCGCCGCCGCGAGACCACGGAGGACATTCTCTGATTTACCGCTCGTCGTCAGCCCTACCACAACATCTCCACGCTGAGCAAATGCCTCGACCTGTCGCTCGAACAGCGCACCGAAACCGTAATCGTTTGCAACGCACGTGATTGTCGCCCCATCGCTCGACAATGAAATTGCGGGCAGCGAGCGACGATTCTCGTGAAATCGCCCGACGAGCTCTTCAGCAAGATGATTTGCCTGCGTCGCACTCCCTCCATTCCCGAAGCAAATGATCTTCCCTCCACTCTCGAGGCACTCGATTATTGCCCCGCCAGCATCAGCAACAGGAGCAGCAAGCGCATCAGCGCTCTTCGTTACAAGTTGCTGATTCGCGAGGAAATGTTGCGTAACCGTGTCGGGTTTCATCGGCCGCGAAATCTACGGCGAGGCTTTCGCCCGCGCCCATCCGCTCGACCCGGTGGACGATCACGCCGAGCTCTCACCAGCTTTTTCGCGTGACGCTCGGCGGCAGAAACGGGCTCTGGTTTTCCGATTTCCTCCTCGATTTCGTCAGGCGACCACGGACGATCCAGAATTTCCTGAAGCTCCTCGAGGGTATCGGCGCGAATTGAACCGCGCTGTCCGCGAATGACGACGAAACGCAGCGGACGATCGAGCACCGGGAGCTCTGACGTCACAATACTGCGAGCGAGCTTCTCGGGAAGTCTGAGTCGCGCAACCGGAATCAACTCCGTGCCGCGTTTGTCTATGTCATAGTCGATGTCGACTTCGCGATCCCGAATCTCGACCGTCGACGGAAGCGCGAGATAACGATCGCGCTCTTCCTGCGTGATGAAATCATTTTGATTGAACTTGATTCGCGCATTTCTGAATTCGTCCATCGAGCGGATGTCGCCAAGCTGTCGCTCATACCAGCTCGAGAGCTCCGGAAAGCCAAGACGGGGAGTAACGCCACCCGATCTTCGATACACGTCACGCACAGTGTCGATCGCGGATCGGTTTCGTTTTGCCGATGCGTGCCGTGCTTCGCCGCTCGCAAGAGATTCAGCCAGCACGCGTCGAGCGCGCGAGGCCATCTCTTCAGGGAATTCTTCCAGCACCTCACTCTCACGCTCCAGCTCGAAACCAAAGTACTCGAGGGTCCTCGTAAGAATGAGCTGACCGCCCTTTCGTTTTGGATCGTAAGCAATGTCGGTAGTGCCACGCGTTGCATAATCGCGAATGAGACGCATCGGAATTTGAGTTCCCTCGATTGCAGCACGAGGATTCCCTGATTTGTCAGCGAAGTAACGCAGCTCTCCCGCAATCGAACCCCAGCTTCCCGCAACGCTGGTCTTCGAGACCCGAGCGTTCGTTCCATCCGCGGTCTCTTCGTCAATCACGAGGTCGAACGGCATGAAGCGCGCGAGAAGCTCCGTGAATCGCGTCTCAACGAGATCACGCGCAAGATGCATTTTGTCCGGCAGAACCATATCGAGTGCGCGATATATGCTTGCCATCCCGAGCGCTGCGTCTTCGATCGCTTTCACCAATACACCGCGTCGTTCCGCCCATTGCTCGATGCTGTCGTCGAACAGGTGGCGCGGCAGCCCATAGACTTCCCCGACGTACCCGCATCGTGCGTACGCTTCAGCGTACAGGTTGTAAGCGGTTAGATGGTCGCTTCCGGGAACGATCAGTCCCGTGAGATCACGCTCCTCACGAGTCATTCGGTGCAGTGATTCGATGGAGCTCATCACGGCGAGATACGGAACGAGCACATCGTCCGCATTTACAAGCAGCTCTGCCCACGGGCGATCGACGGGCAACGCTTCGACGAGCTTGCCGTAATTCGACAGTCGCCCGTTCTCGATTATGCCGCGTTTCTCGAGCAGCTCAACAGCTTGTCGATATGAGATGCGATCGAGAGGAACGGGGAGATCGAGATCGCGCGCATCCACACCGAGATCCGCGCACGTCATTGCAACTCTTTCCGAATCTCCCGCGAGCTGAAATTCCGGAGCAGTCGGACGCAACGTGTCGAACTGAATGTCGCGGTCGGACAGAATGAAGACACGTCCGCCGGCAACTCTTCCATGCACGCGGCCGGCCATCTGCAGAATTTCGTTTGCGCCGAGGTGCATTCGCGTCAGCACATTTTTGCCACGATCGATGATGTTACCGAACCGCGTGTCATCGATGACAACCGTGTCCAGGCCGCGAACGTTGAGCGCGCTTTGTCCCGCTGCGGTCATCGCGAGGAAATATGGCTTGCGCTCTTCGCTTTCCAAAAATGGCCGGATGACGCGAATCGGCTCGCCGCCGTGATAGTACGCAGTGTTGATCTTCGGAAAACTCGACGACACAATTTCAGCAGCCTCCTCAACTCCGGCGCGCGTCGGTAGAAACATTCCCACTCCACGGCGCTGCTTGATCACGCGCAGAAGAAATCGATCGTCGAGAAATTCGAGTGGATCTTTTCGAATCACCTTCACGTCAGCTGCACGTGTTGGATCGAACGCGTAGCTCTCCAGAACTTCTGCGGCTTCGAGATATCGCGCATAAAACGACGGATCCACGGTTGCCGACAGCCAGATAAACCGGCAGCCAACGCGTTTTCCCAGAGCAAGGCAGAGCTCGAGCTCAGCCGATGTTTGATGAATCTCGTCGACAACCAGAGTGTCGTTCGCGAGAATGTCTCCGTCCTGAAACCATCGCCGGGCAATTCCAGTTGTCACGACAATGACATTCCATGTCGGCGTTTCGGGCGTTGCTTCCCGCTCGCGGTTGACTACTCCGACACGTAGCTCCGTGCGCAGAATTGTTTCGGCAATTGGGCGAATTGCGAGAGTCTTTCCGGTTCCCGTTCCCGCGACAATTCCGAATCCTTTCCCCGCTGCCGCGAGGGCGCGAATTTCTTCACCATGCTGCTTCTCGAGTACAGTCTCGATGTGAAGTCCGAGTGCGAGCTCGATCGTTTCGCAGGCTGCCCGAGTCGGCGCGATCACGATGATGCGGCCGGTTGGCGGCTCCGCTGCCACGAAAGCTTCGTGGTCAGGAGGTAGGTATTTGTCCTGAACTGTGCGCATTACTGCGCCAACATGCACAAAAAAAGCCCCGGGTGGAACGTGTCCGCCCGGGGCTTCAGACTTCGAGAGTTAATGCTTCGGTCCCTTTACATGTGATTCTTTCACTTTCGCGACGTGCGGCTTCTCGTTGTGAACCTTCGGCGCGTGATAGGTAACGGCGTGGGGCTTCGGACCTTTAGCGGCCTTGTCATACTTGACGACCTTCGTGTGCACCTTGGGCGTCTCATACTTCACAGTTTTTACTTTCGGCGTCCTGTTCGTCCCGTTGTACGCGCCGTTGTTCACCTTATCGTATTTGCACTGCTCCTTATAGCCACGACTGTTCGACTGATACTTACAGTCGGTGCCTGCGGCGCCAAAGCGACTGCTCGGCGTACGAATGCCTGAGGCGTAAGTGCCCTTCGCGTATTTGCACTGTTCCTTGTAGCCTCTGTTGTTCTCGGTGTACGAGCAACGCTCACCGTTAGCGTCGTAGACGTTGCCACGTGTAAGAATGTGGTTGTTGGTGACGAAGTAGTTCCCGAAATCATTTCGTCGCGACTGCTCGAAAACCACGTTCCCGTTCGCATCCACTCGGCGACGCATGTAGATGACGTTTCCGTTGGCATCGCGCCCGGCGATGTGCCAACCGTTGTCGACTACGCGGTCAGCGAGGCCGTTACACGTCAGGTTCCACCAGGCGCACGATTGCGCACGCGCTGTAACTGGTGCGGCCACCGCCGTGATTGCCGCGGCTCCCAGTAAAAGTGTCAAGCGTTTCATTTGAAATCCTCCCTTGGAGATCAACTCTTACTAATGCATGAACAGCGCCGTGCCGTCGTAAAAAACGAACCGCCCGAATTTCTTCGGGCGGCCCGTTTAAGTCTGATTGACGAGGCTTAACGTCGTCGACCTCGATCTCGTTCGTATCGATCGTCGATGCCATCCCTGTCACGATCGTTACGGTTGTTGTTGATCCGGCCGTTTCGGTCGTATCGGGTGTCCAGCTTCCGCTTGTCGATGACGCGCATGCGGCCGTCCGGAAGTCGACGCGCTGTCTCGACGGTCGTCTTGCCGTTTCGCTCGTGGATGCGACGCTCGTAAATCGAGTTTCCATCCAGATCGCGGCCGATCAGCTGCCACCCGGTCGAGTTCGATCCATTTCGCGTCGTGTTGATGCCGTTGCAATTGGTATCGTACCACGCACAGTTGGACTGCTGCCGATCGCGATTGTCGATGCGGCCGTCACCATTCCTGTCGTAAACACGACTGTCATTGCGTCCGTACTTTCCACCGTCCTGCGCTGCAGCAGGTGATGCAATCGCCGCAAGCGCGGCAATGCTGAGAATTACATTGATCCGTCTCATGTTGGTCTCTCCTCTAGCGACCCAGGAGCGAGCCCAGATCGAGCCCGCGTGTTTTCTTTTTCGGCTTCGAATCGCCCTTCTTTGGAGAGTCATCGCCGTAAATGACAGTCCCGTTCACGGGGCGATTACGCACCGCCGAGCTGCAGTCGGTAGGCGCGGGTTGCTGGTCAGGAGGAACACCATCGATCCAGATCCTGCACATTCCCTGCGGAGGCCGATACGCCGGCGGAATTCCCGGCTGTTGCTTCGGCGAGGCCTTCGGGATTTGCGGAATTGGAATACCGCGAGGAAGTCCCTGGGCCCCGGCCGAGGTGCTCACTGCTGCCATGGCAAGAGCAAGCAATAGCAACCGCCATCTATCCATCACACCCGCCAAACGCGGGTAAGTAAGGTGAGTCATGGACAGGGGTAGAGGCAGGAGGGGTGCCAAGGTCGGAGGGGACGTGTAAATCATTGAAATAGAATACCTTAAGGCCCTTCAAAAGTTCCAAGCACTAGATGAAGTGTCACTGTTATTGGACACCCGGAGCAGCCCTATAGGGACGATTGAAAAAGGTCCACTTTTTTGATACGGGTTCTCAGGCTCGGCTCGCGGCAAGTCGCTTTTCAATTATACCCGCGATCTCGCCAGGCTTTGCGTGTCGACCGAGCTTCGATTTCTGGAACACGGGAGCGTCGTCCACAACGACCTCGAATCGCCCGCCGCGTGACGAAATCAATTCGATGTCAGTGCCGGGATATTTCTCTCTGAGCTCAGCCGCCAGACTGGCGGCTCGGGGCTCGTAGTTTCAAAGCGTGCAGTATTCGATCGAGATCTTCATATAGATGTAGATGTCCGTTGCAATCATCGAACCTTGCGGGGAATCGGTGTGGCCCGGAAGGAGACGATGTCGCTCGGTTGTTTTCGCGCCCGTAGATACTAGGCGTGATGCGACGTGGATTCAATGTCATCGAGATTATTATCGCTCTCGTTATCGCGGCCGTGCTGGCCGTGATTGTTCTTCCGCGTGCGTCTTCGTTTATCGACGGAATGGAAGTTCGTGGCGCCGTGACGGAGATCGAATCGCTTTTCTCGACGGCGCGCCACGTGGCGATAGCGCGCGGTGTTCAGTCCTCCCTGGATATCGATCCATCGCGCGGGACAATCTCCGTGCTTGCAGGAAGTGATTCCATAAGAACGCGCGAGGTAGCATTGGCGCACGGTGTCGTTCTGCAATCAACGCGAGCATCGATCACGTACGCTCCGACCGGTATGGGATACGGTGCCGGGAATTTGAGCCTGATCGTGACGCGGAAGCGCGCGGCGGATACGATTTTCGTTTCAAGACTGGGGCGGGTTAGGCACTAACCGGAGATCAGTTTTGGAAACGGCGTAACCCATTGGGTATTGAGTCAATAGTTGTCGGCGTTCGGCTTTCGAGTAATGAGTGGTCGGTAACTCCCCCAAAACCGAAAACGCGCTAACTCACTGCCGAGAACTATTGACTCAAAACCGAGTGGGTTAATGCGTTTCCGAGCTGTCTTAATCCGAAGAGCCGAAGTCGTACCCCGGCACCGAAATCCTCGGAATCTTCTTCCCAATCACACGCTCGATGGTGCGGACCATCGCAATCTCACCCGGCGACATAAACGTGAACGCATCGCCAGTTGCCGCCGCGCGACCGGTGCGACCAATCCGGTGCACATAATCCTCTGGCTGCTGTGGTACGTCGTAGTTGATCACGTGTGAAATCCCGCTCACGTCGAGACCACGCTGCGCGATGTCAGTCGCCACCAGCACACGAATTTTTCCACTCTTGAAATCCTCGAGTGCCTTCGTGCGCTCACCTTGAGATTTGTCGGCGTGCATTGCCGTCGCCTCGATTCCGCGCTCCGAGAGATGACGAACAACGCGATCCGCTCCGTGCTTGGTTCGCGTGAAGACAAGAACAGAATCGAGACCCTCGTCAAGCAGCAGATGCGCGAGAAGCTCTACCTTCTTTGAAGTGGGCACAGGGTACACCGCGTGCGTCACCGTGCTCGCTGATTCAGATCTTCTTCCAACCTGCACAACAACTGGCTTTCGCAGATACTTGCGCGCAAGCGCCTCCACTTCCGGCGCCATCGTCGCGCTGAACAACATCGTCTGCCGATAGGTCGGGATCTCCGCGACAATGCGATTGAGCTGCGGAGCGAATCCCATGTCGAGCATTCGATCCGCCTCGTCGAGCACGAGAATCTCGAGATCGTCGAATGCGATGTTCTGTCGTTCCATGTGATCGAGCAGACGCCCCGGAGTCGCAACAATGACATCGACTCCCTTTCGAAGTCTCTCCTGCTGCGGCTCGAGGCCAACGCCACCGTAAATCGCGACGGCGCGAATCTTCGAGTGCCTTCCGTACTTCTTGAAACTCTCTTCGACCTGCACACACAGCTCGCGCGTGGGTGTGAGCACGAGCGCGCGCGCACGATGGGCGTTTGCCGGAATTGCGTGCTTCCCATCGAGCAGACGTTGAATAATCGGAAGAGTGAATCCCGCAGTTTTTCCTGTTCCCGTTTGAGCGAGACCCATGATGTCTCGCCCTGCAAGCGCAATTGGAATAGCCTGCGCCTGAATTGGTGTGGGCGTTGTGTAGCCGGCATCGCGAACCGCATCGAGCAACTCCGGAATCAGCCCGACGTCCTCGAAGCTCTCGAAGGGTTTTTTCACGCGGCTTTTGTTGCGGATGCGAAGAATTCGATCATCGCGTCATTTACGATCGGTGCAGCTTCATCAAGCACTACGTGCCCGGCATTCCTGATTTCGATGTGACGCGCGGATGGCATTGCCTCACAATATGTCCTGACCGATTGTCCTGACATGAAGTAATCCCGGCTTCCGGTGATGATCAACAACGGCACGTGCAGCGGGACGATCGGCGCATGCAAATCGAATTCATGAAGCAGATGGCGCGTCGCAGCTATGAACTCGGGGAACTGTGACGGAGCCCAGTACTCATCGACATCCTGCGGCGTGATCTCACGAAGGCGACCGTTCATAAATCCAAGCATCAGCTGAATCGTCGATCGTCTGACAATGTGCCGCAGGTAACGCGTAACAAAAAGTGGCGTTGCAAGCCGGATAACGCTCAACCCGGGCACTCCAAAGAAACCGACGGGCGATACCATAACGAGAGCGCGCACGCGCTCCGGTGATCGTGCGGCAACGTGTGCGCCGAGGGCTGCACCCATCGACAAGCCACACATGATGACGCTTCCACCAAGCGCGTCTACGATCTCCTCAACGTGAGTACGCATCGGCTCGAGACGATACTCCGACGGTGACGTCGGCTTGTCCGAAAGTCCGTGACCTTTCAACTCGACTGCTATTGCGTGATAACCCGCTTTCGCGAGCGCGACGAAGTTCTCTCTGAACACGTACGCGGAACATGCCCACCCGTGAATTAGCAGAACGGTCGGGTCAGTCTCACTACCGCATTCGACTGCGCGGGTTTTTAGTCCCGAGCGCAGAGTGAGATAACGTGTGCGGAACTCTGATCGTCCCGCGGGAAACATCTCAGAGGGCGAGAGATGCGAATGCTTTTCCGTTGTAATGCGTGTAAACCGGTTACTAGATGAGCTCGATCTCGCGTCCGATGAGTTTTGCGATGAGACCGATACGGAACGTAACATCAGCGAACGCAGCAGCTGTTCCTCTCACCGAGCCGTGAGTGAAATCTTCGAGCGGGAACATCGGCCAGACGCGCGGATTGGTGCTGGTCGGTATGTCCGTTCCCTTGTGTGGATGCCATACACCTGATCGGTCGCGATCGTCCTCGAACCGCTCGAACATCTTGAGCCAGTTCTCGTTGCGGCGAAGGAATCCGAGCCGCGCCATTGTCTCGAGCCACATCAATGCAAATGGAACATCGGACTCGACAGCGTTCCGGTGCGGAAGCCGGTCGCCAAGTATCAGATGCGGGACGTCAACGATCTTCTTGCCGACGAGCTGCTGCTGATCCTGTCGTGGATGCGGCTGCGATACGTACGCGAAAATACGCTCGATCTCAGAATAGTTTTCGTTCCTGAAGATGGGCATGTGAGCAAGCATTGTCAGCGCGTGGAATGAAGGTGGTGTCGCTTCCGGCGCGAGAACGTGAACGTTTCCAACCCGCATCCACGGCTTTTCCGCGAGCGGCGAATTCAGGTACGAGTCGATTCGCTCGAGAATTCGGCGGGCTGCGCCGCGGAGACGCGGATCGGCTTCATAACCTGCTTGTGCAAGGGCAGCTGCTGCCGCCTCGCGCAGCTGCAATCGTCCTCGGCGGACAGAATCATCGTCCTTTGCCTTCGCCCCAAGCTCATACAGATAAGCGGGATCGTTATCCTCAGCGAGAAGTCTGAAAAGAATTCTTCGCGCGAGCGCAAGCGGTGGTGATTCGCGATCCCATCCGTACTCGAGAAGGCGGCGAACGGCGGGCACAGTCCCCACGCCGGAAAAATCCGCGCTGCTTTTCGCCGGAACGCCGAGCATCGAATGATTCCAGGTTCCGTCAGGCGACTGCGATAGCGCGATTCGGAGTGCCGGCGCGAAGGTGTACGCCACGGCTCCGAGCTGAGAGACGACAGATTCCGGTAGTCGCCCAATTTCGGTCGCCGAACGGTACTGAATTGGACCCGAGGCGTTATCGAGGATCCATTGCATTGGGAACAGCAAGGGCTCGCCGCCTGTCGGCAGCGGATTGAAGATCGAATCGGCGGCGATAGTAGGTGCTGTCACTGGCGGTGCTCGACGTCTGTTTTGGGTAAGAAACGCCGGACTGCCCGGGCGCCTCAACAGCTTATCTAAAGTATTCCGCCGGGGATCCCTTTCCACCGGCGGCGGCGACCGGAGATTGTGGCGCGTAAGAATAGCAGTTTTTACACCGGGCGCTAGGGAAGCGAGCCAAGTCGTTAGAGGGCAACAACATGTGCACAAAGCCCCGGCGCGCCCGGCGCATCCAACCTTTTTTCGGTCTCGGGCGTATTACTACCGTCCATTCCACACAAACAACGTTTTTAGTTTCGGAGACAATTCATGAGCTGGATTCGCATGGCAATTGCCGGCGCCGCACTCATTGGTGCAGCATCGGTAGCAGGCGCGCAGGGCCCGCAGGGCGGACCGCCGCAGGGTGGAGAGCAGCGCGGAAGAATGGGTGGCCGCGGTGATCAGATGCTCTTTCAGGGGATTGACCTGACCGACGCCCAGAAAGATCAGATTCAGAAGATCAAAGACAAGTATCGCGCAGAGCGTGAGGCACTTCGTCCAAAGGGTGATGCAGGTGCGCGTCCCGACGGTGGTCGTCCGCAGATCGACGATGCAACGCGCCAGAAGATGGATGCGATCAGAACGAAATCAAACGCGGAGTTCCGCGCGGTGTTGACGCCGGCTCAGCAGACAATCTTCGATAAGAACATTGCTGATATGAAGGCGAGAATGGAGCAGTGGCAGGGAAAGAAGGGAGAGAAGTAGCCTAACGCTCAGGCTCTAAAGCGCCGAGCGTATATCGGCTTCCGGGGTTCCAAAGTATCCAGCTTTGGACCCCGTTGTCGTATCCGGCCTTCATTTGCGCCTTCACCTGCTCCGCATAATAGTGCGGCGGCCCAAGTGTGAAATCCTGATACCATGGGACAATCTTCGCTGCGTTCGGAATTCCCGCGCTTCTTCGCTTCATGTCTTTGATCGCGTGATCAATTGTCGCGTATGGACGCGCGTTCGGATTTCCCAGCTTGTAAGTGCCGGGCGCGAAGTGCGACGGATACACCATCGGTAGAACGACATCGGCGCGATCGACAAAGAGCTCCCACTTTTGTCCGATGCCCATATCCGTCGTGTCAGTCGCGGTAAGACCAAACACATCGATCGTCACTGGAATATTGTGCGGGTGCAGCTCGCTCGACAGAAACCCGAGCTGATCGCGAATTACTTGCGCGCGAAGTCTTCCGTTGGCGAGTGGATATGTCGTCTCGCTCACCAGTCTTTTTTCGTCGGGAAATCGCACGTAGTCGAATTGCACTTCACTGAATCCGAGGTCGTATGCTTCTTTTGCGAGATCGGCAGCGTATTGCCAGACGCCTTTCTGATGCGGATCGAGCCACGGGTTTCCGTTCTTGTCGAGCCATGGCTCGAGATTGTCTTTCCGTTTGATCGCCCATTCGAGTCTGGCGCGCGCGAGCAACGGATCTTTCGCGACAACGATTCGTCCAATCGGATAGATGTTGTGCGCTACCATTGAATCGAGAATCCAGCGCACTCGGTCCTTCGACATCGGACGCGTTGTGTCAGCGCCAATTTGATTTGCGAGCGGGACTTTCGATTTGTAGAGGACGAAGCCGCGATCGTCTTTGACGTCGATGACGAGTGCGTTTACTTCAGTGGTTTTTGCTACTTCGATGAGCTCGCCCATCTTTTTCCCGAGCGCAGCCCAGCGGTTGACGTAGAGGCCCTTCACATTTTCCGGGCGCGAAACGCGATGCACCTGTGCCCGGCGCGTTGAATCCGCGCTTAAAGAATCGGCCTGCTTCTGTTGTGCTGTAACGACAGGCTCAGCGACTACTTCACGGCCTTTGACGCTCGCATCGCTGCAACCAAACGTAAGCGCAACGAGCGTTGCGACTCGCAAACTAGACATCATCGAATGCGGACTGACATCGATTGCGGAACCAGGACCGAGGACCAACTGCATTGACGATCGACGACTTATTGCGGACAGCGGACAACTGCGGAGTTCGCAATAGTTCGCAATCCTCAATAAGTCGTCGATCAGCAATGCAGTTGGTCCTCGGTCCTGGTTCCGCAATCGATCCTGATTCCGCATCTGTCCGCAATCCGCACTCTTTGGGGTGCGGAGGCTTAGAGTGCGTTTACCTCTGCAGCGGCATCGGAGAGATAGCCCATCTCCTTCACCACCACCTGAGCTTGTTGGGTCACCATGGTGAGACCGGCGGGTGTGCGCGAGAGTCCGGCGTTCCGGTAGCGCAACAACTCCAAACGCATACTCCGTAAGAGCGTTTGGCAATGCTTGAGCTTCGTCTCCGCATCTGCGCGCGTCTTGTTCAGATCAGCAACGACGCGGCGCTGGCGCTTAAGATGCGCCAGACGACGCACACGCTCCTCGCTCGCGCGGTAATCGAGCGGATTTGCCTGCGCTTCCAGATCGTTGATCTCTCTCTCGATCGCGTCGGGCGTGTCACGTGAATCGCGCAGATCGAGCTCGGCGAGCGTGGTTGCAACCTGCATCGCCTTGCGGTAAACAGCGTCCGCGGATTCCGAGACATCCGGAATCATTTCTCGCTCGCTCTTCGTCATCCCCATGATCTGACGTTGAATCTCATCGCGGTCCGAGCGAATCTGATTCAGCGCAGACCCATATGGAGAATTGTCCGCAGGAAGCGCGGCCAACGGAACGGATGCGGTTTCACCAGGCAAGGGTGAACGCGCCATTCGTCCGCCGCCGGGCATCGGCATCATCGGAGCCATTGGAGCCATAGGCGGAACGAACAAACCACCGCCGCCCACCATGCGCTCCCTCTGTCGCGCACGCTCGCGCACCTTCTCGCGCTTTGTTTCATCGAATAGCGCGCGTGCGTCATCGATTGTCTCGGCAGCAACGTCGAACAACATTCTGTCGCGCGGCTGACGGAACACATCACGCCAGTTGTAACCTTCCTGCCACAGCTTCGAATACTGGACGGCCATCGCGATCGACCAGAACATCGTTACAAACAGGAATCCGCCTTCCCCAAATATCGACAGCGGGACGAGAATCGCGTTCACCGCGATGTAAGGCGCGAGCTTCCTTCGGAATCGTTTTACAATCGGCGCTTCCCAGCGCGCAAGATCATCTGGCGACGGAACTCCGGCGACTGCAGCCGAGCGTGATCCGGAGATGAATCTCCCAGTCGTTGCAGGCATCCATGACGGACGCGGAGCAGTAGGCATGTTCAATTGTCGCGACTGGCGATCGTCCGCAAGCGTCGGCATGTGACTTACCGGCGCGCGCGCGGGAATCTCCCCGCCGCTCAGCGCGACAACGAGAGATTGTGCGTCGGGGAATCTGTGTGCGGGATCTTTCTCGAGCAGCATCATGATGATGCGCGCGAGATCAGCCGGTAGATCCATACGTCGCTGATCGACCGGGACAGGACGCTCCGACAAGTGCTTCACCAGCATCGACGGAGTATTCGGTGCGTTGAACGGCAGATCACCGCACGCCATCTGATAACCAACGACGCCGAGCGAATAGAGATCGCTCCGGCCGTCGATGTCGGCTTCGCCGGCAGACTGCTCCGGAGACATGTACGCTGGCGTACCAATCGCCATGCCGGTTGCCGTCAGACGCGAATCGTTCTTGTCGGTGAGAGCGCGCGCGATTCCGAAGTCGGTCACCATTGCGCGACCGGTGTCTTCATCGAGCAGGATGTTGTCGGGCTTGATGTCGCGGTGAACGACGTTGCGCTTGTGGGCGTATGCAAGCGCATCCGCGACTTCGCGCAAAATCCGGCGCAGCTCCTCGGGATCCATCGCGCCTTCTTTCTGCAATCGCACGGCGAGATTGTCGCCGGCGATGTACGCCATAATGAAGTAGACGAGATTATCCCGCTCTTCGACGTTGTAGATCGGAACGATGTTCGGATGACTCAGCTGCGCTGCTGTTTCAGCTTCCCGCAGGAATCGCGAGCGAATGTCGCCTCTGAATGCCAGCTCGGGCGGGAGGAGCTTTACCGCGACCTTTCGCTTGAGCCGCTTGTCCATCGCGCAATAGACGATGCCCATCCCGCCCCGGCCGATCTCGTCATCCAACTCGTAGTTGGGCGCGAGAACCGAGGCGACGTGGTTGCCAAGGTCGTCGTCGGGTCTTAATGGCATGATGCGATGGTCATCCCGGCAGACTCAATTTGCGAATTATGCCCGCGTGGCGTAAATCCGTTGCTCGAAAGATGCAGTATACCCCGTCCCTATAGTAGTACTGGAAGCACACGATTTAATCACTACGGAAGAATTCATGGGACAGCGTCAAACTATACCGGTTCTGCCACTTCGTGGAACAGTAATCTTTCCGGGGCTTACCGCGCCGATCGCGGCGGGGCGCCCTGGAACGTTGCGCGCCATCGAGTCTGCCCTGAAAGCGGACAGACTCGTTTTTGCCGTCGCGCAGCGCGACAACACGGATGAGCCGAGCCCGGATATCCTCTATTCGATGGGCGTGATTGCGCGCATCGGACAAATCCAGCGCGGACTCGGTGGAGTTCAGCTTCTTCTCCAGGGCGAGCAGCGTGCAACCGCGCTGCAGTACTCGATGACTGACGGTTTTCTGAGCGCGGTCATCGTTCCTGCTGAGGAGATGACCCCCGTCGATGAGAATGACCCGGCTTTTACCGCGCTTCAAAAAGAAACGCGCGAGCGCGCGGCAGAGCTAGGCGAGCGTCGCGGATTGCCTGAAGAGGTCGTGCATCAGGTTCTCGACGCCGTAACGGAGCCCGGGAAATTTGCCGATCTCGTTGCGGGATACATCGAGCTTCCTGTCCCTGAGAAACAGGGACTTCTCGAAACATTGAATGTCGAGGAGCGGCTGCGCCGCATTCTCGTGCACGTGCAACGCCAGGTTGGATTGCTCGAAGCGCAGGAAGACATCAAGTCGCAGGTCCAGGAAGA
>DATLDN010000254.1:0-4679 GCA_035525855.1 Gemmatimonadaceae bacterium | reverse complement strand
GAAATCCGGACCCTTGATGAACTTGCGCAGGTCGCCCGGGGCATCCGGATTGTCGATGAGATGCAGAACGGCGGAGATCACCTCGCGCAGGTTGTGCGGCGGGATGTTCGTGGCCATGCCGACCGCGATGCCCGTGGAGCCGTTGACGATGAGGTTCGGAATTCCGGACGGCAGGACCGTCGGCTCCTCGAGGCGGTCGTCGTAGTTCGGCGCGAAGTCGACGGTGTTCTTGTCGATGTCGGCGAGCATCTCCATCGCCGCGGGCATGAGCCGCGCTTCGGTGTAGCGATACGCCGCCGCCGAGTCGCCGTCGATCGAGCCGAAGTTGCCCTGGCCATCGATGAGCGGATAGCGGAGCGAGAATTCCTGCACCATGCGCACGAGGGCGTCGTAGACCGACGAGTCGCCATGCGGGTGGTATTTGCCGAGTACGTCTCCGACGACCGTTGCGGACTTTTTGTATGGCCGGCCGGGAACGAGTCCGAGCTCGTTCATCGAGTAGAGCACTCGGCGGTGGACTGGCTTGAGTCCGTCTCGCACGTCCGGGAGGGCGCGTGAGACGATGACACTCATGGAATAATTGAGGAACGATTCCCTGACTTCTTCGTGAATCAGTCGGGGAAGGATTCGCTCTCGGTTGTTGGGAGCGGTCATGGAGCGTTTTGGGTGCTAATTGGCCAGGCAGAAGGGAATTCTTACGGCCCGGAGTAGTACCCTCAAATATAGCGCTAACTCCAGTGTGACTCAATAGAAAAACAGCGCCCTAAGTGCTTATAGACTAGGAACTTACGTTGGACAGGAAAGTGACCGGCAAGCCGGGTTTGACCAACTCGTGTTTTCGGGGCTCCTTCGGGCTTCCTTCGGAGCCCGCTTTATGTCGAGTTGTCATGCCCAACTCCGTTTCTCTTGTCAATCTGGTCCGGTCCTTTACGCTAAGTCCCTAGCGCGACACGGCCATCGATCGTCGAAGCGCCGCCAGCCCATACGCAAGCCGAGACTTCACCGTACCGTCGGCAATCTCGAGCGCCTCAGCGATCTCGACATGCGTCATGCCGTCGAGATAGTGCATTCGTAACACGACCTGACTCGCCGGCGAAAGCCCGCTGATTCCGGACACTATTTGTGCAATCAATTCGGGATCGGAATCCGGGTCTTCGCTCTCGACCGGCAACGCATTCAGCGCTTCGCCACGAAGCGCTTCAGTCCATCGCTTCTCTGAATGACTGCGATGCACTGCCTCACGCGTCGCAATGCGATACGACCACGCTCTCACCCAACGAGGATCACGCAGCGAAGAAAGTTTCCGCGCAATTCTCCATAGCGTTTCCTGAAGAACGTCCTTCGCTTGATCTGCATCTCCGACGATCGCGCGAATGTGCTCGAACAACGGCTCCTGAAGCGAGCGCAGCAATTGATCGAGCGCATTCCTGTCGCCCGATTGTGCGCGGGCGACAAGAAGAACTTCATCAGCGCGCGTTGAGCGACTCCAGGGCCACCAGCACTCGGCCCGTTGATCGCGAGATGTGACCGGCGAGTGCAATCAACCCACATGCAATCACGGAATACGTGAGAACCGCGAGAATGAAGACGAGGCGGTGCAGCGGATTACTCCAGTCAGCTATGAACATCGCAGCGGCGAGCAGCAGACCTTCAACTACTGCGGCGGCGATGATGGATCCGCGCACGAGCTTGTCACCGCGCTCCATGCGGTCGAGCACACTTTGTCTGATGTTGTCGAGATCCTTGGCGGACATATCGGTCTCCGGTTAACGAACGTGCGGGGCGACGAAGGCCCACGCAATCATTGCGGCTTCGACAATCGCGAAGATTATCAGGAAGCGTCGCATAGCGGGTGTCGTTGTCATACCGATATGAGGGGGCGATCGACGAAATCGTTCGGATCGAGATCGTTTCTGTTCGGGTTATGTCGGCGAGCGATTTGGGCCTTCGGCAAAACCTCAGGCGATCTTTTCGAGCTGGGCGATTTCCTTAGCCTTCGGTGAATGCTGAGCTTCGTACAAATCCCAGGCGAGCTGGAGGTTAAGCCATACGTCCACGGAGGTGCCGAGCACTTTCGCCAATCGCAATGCTGTATCTGGTGTGATCGATCGCTTGCCTTTGATGATCTGGTTAACGCGCTGAAAGGGAATTCTCAGCTTTTCAGCGAGCTCGACCTGCGAAACGCTCATTGGCCTGAGGAACTCTTCCAGGAGCATCTCGCCTGGATGGATTGGTACGCGGTTAGTTGGTAGGCGGATCATTTGTCGGTCTCTAGTGGTAATCGGTTATTTCTACTTCGTCTGGGCCCTTGTCCGTCCATATAAAGCAGATCCGGTACTGGTCGTTGATACGAATTGCGTGCTGGCCCGCTCGATCCCGTTTCAGCTTCTCGAGCTTGTTCTGCGGTGGAATTCGAAGATCGCTCAACACCGCGGCGGCTTGCAGGTAGTCGAGCTTTCTCTGCGCCACTCGCCAAATCGATTTTGGGCAAGTTTTTCGAGCTGCCTTCGTATCCTCATTATGAAATACATCCTCGGTTCCTCTATTCCTGAATCCGACGATCATGCATTACCCTCACGGGTCCCGCCTGTTTCCTACTCTAGTGTATTATACCGTATAACGGTATAATACGCCAACGCCCGGCAACAGCGTGACTCTTCGTTGTTCGTGGGGAGGTCAACTACGTGAACTCAGGCCATGCGAGTAGCGCAACCGCTAGCACTTGCGCGATCAGTCCCATCGGAATCATCCAAGCGAATAATCGTGTGCTGATCGCGCCGCTCTTCACAAAGTCGCGTAAGACCACCACCGAGAGGGGAAGCACTATCAGTAAAGCCGTCAATACTCCCGGCGTATACCCACGAAATACAACGCTCTGTGCAACGTGACCAAGAGCATTTTCCAGACGCGCGAATACCAACACACTGAATACCGCATAGAACACTCGACTCTGCGGATTACGAATGATGCACGCCGCAACACCCGCAAAGACAACAAAAAATAGAACGCCTGCGATCAGGATGAAGTCCGCACTTGCCGGAATTACGCCGCGTAAGAATTTGGGCAATGCACTCTGATGCTGTCTCAGCCACGGAAGCGCAGTCCAATATTCCTCCAACTCGTGGAAGGCAAACAGGATCGGCGTCGCGATCAGCAAGCGATGCATCCCGCTCTCATGCATTCGCGAATTCAATCCTTGTACGGATCGAACTCATTCGCACCGGCCATCACGACAACGATCGGCGCCAGTGTATGAAGCACATCGATAGTATCACCCTGCTCTGCCAGCACATCGGGTAGACGACGATACGCCTGCGGCGCTTCATCCAATCCACCACCGCGCAGAATCACACCACGTTCGTTGATCCACGAATCCAGCATCTCCTGCGACACCAGACCCGGCGAAATAATCCTCGCCCTCGGCCCCCAACCTTTGGTCTTTCCACGCGCTTGCGTGCGCGACATCACACGACCCGCACCGTGCACAGTCGAGTACATCCCACCAGCCTGCTTCTCACTGCGCGTCGCGCCCTGCACGATCACCGCATCGTCGCCCATCGAGCCGCCAATGAATCCCTTCTGTCCCGGGAACGCCGGCGTCGCACCTTTGCGCACTACAACAAGTGGCTCGCCGAAATGAGTTTCCTTCCAGCTGAAGTTGTGATGATTGTGCACGAGGTCCAGCTCACGCCCGCCGATAATATCGACGACGCGTCGAGCGACCCATTCACGACCGGCATAGGCGTATTGCCCCGCGAGATTCATCAGCGCCCAATAGTCCTGACCCATCGGCGCATCGAGATCGAGAATCGCCTCATGCTCTTTCGCGCGCTGACCCCATTTCTGATTTGCCGATAACGACAGGAAGCCGGACGCAATGGTGTGTCCGAGTCCGCGTGAGCCGAAGTGAACGCCGACCCAGATGGTTCCATCCTTTCGATCGGCGAATACGTCGACGTAATGATTCCCGCTGCCAACAGTTCCAAGCTGCGATCGCGCTTTCTTCTTCAGCTCTCTTGCATTCGCTTCAGGTGGAAGCAGCGACCACGCATCGGACTCGAACAACGGATGATCGGTCGGAGCATCCACGTCCCTGTTCGAGCGGCCAATGCCAAATGAAACGGTCGATGCAATTTCATCCGCCAGCTTCGAGAGATCTTTGCGTGAGAATTCGGAGATGTTGCGGTCGGTTCTAATTGCGGCGTTTCCACATGCGATGTCGTAGCCGACACCAGGCACCGAAACCTGGTTGCGATACGCTGCAACTCCGCCGATGGGCATGATGTAACCCATGTGACCATCGGCCATGAGCGCAGCGTACGCAGCTCGACTCGCTACATCGTTGAGCTGCTCGAGCGTCTTCTCTTCGTGCTTTCCGAATACTGCAGTGATTGCCATTGGAAGTCTGTGGTTGCAAGATAGCCACCCATGACCACCGTTTATCGCTCGAGCAGACTCACTTCGGGAAACCATCTCATTCCCGCCAGCATAACCGTCCAGGGCGGAACTATCGGAGGCAGCTGATAACCCGCACGAATGGTCGTGCAAACAATTTCCTGCGGGTCCCGGTTTTGCCCCCTCTGCTGATTCACCACCGAAGCAGAGTGAATTTGCATGCGAGCAATGACGTACCGTGGACCATATCGCGTCCGCGTTGAGAACAAACCCGACCCGGAAAT
>DATLDN010000246.1:0-7256 GCA_035525855.1 Gemmatimonadaceae bacterium | reverse complement strand
AGTGAATGCCAAACTGTCATTTTGCTCACGATCAGGGACGCCCACACCCGACCGTAGCGAACCGAAAGCAGTACTAGAAGATACGAAGGTTGATGTACTTCTTCGGATTCCGCTTGAGATCGACCATGATCGAATCCATGTGCTGAATGAGCTGTCGCACGTCGTTGTAGGCACCCGGATCATTCAACGCCAGACCAACCGAGCCAGGCCCGTTGTTCGCCTTGGCTATGACCGAATCAAGCCTGGCAGACGTCTTCTGAAAATCCGCCGTCAACGCGTTCATGTTCGCACTCGCTGAACGGAAGTTCACGAGAGTCGAATCGATCTTCGCAGAATCGATTCCGGATGTTGCACGTCTCAACGACGCCTGAGTCAAAGAAAGTTGGCGATTCTGTTCGGCTGCAATCACAGCAAACTGCGACACAAGCCGATTCATGTTCAGGATCAAAGCATTCGAGTTAGCGAGACTCTTTCTCAAATCCGCAACGCCACCCGATGCAACTAACTCACGATTGAGCGCAGTCGTAATTGCATTAACCGACGTTGCAACTGAATCCGCCTTACTTGTCAGCTGCGCGATACCCGGACCGGAAGGTCCAACAGGAACTGTATCACCAGCAGGAATCGATCGCGCATTCGGCGCTTTTGGCGTTAGCGAAACCGCCATGTCGCCGAAGATTCCATTGGCTACAACTGTAGCCGTTGTTCCAATCGGAACCTTGTACTCCTTTCCAACACGAAACGTGGTCAACACAGTTCCATCGGGACGAAGATCTACTTCATCGACGTATCCAACATTCACGCCGCCGAGCAGAACCGGTTGCCCCTGCTTGAGGCCTGCAGACCACGGAAACTTCGCATACAACGGATAGCCCTTCGACAATCCGCCACGAGCAAGCCAGAGCGATCCCATTATGACAACCACGATCGCCACTGCCATAACAATTCCAACGAGTACGTCGTCGCGTTTTTTCATGCCTGGAGATAGGGTGCGAGCAGTAGTGCGGTGAGAGCGTCGAGAACGAGAATAGCCACCGACGTTATGACAACTGCCTGGGCTGTGCTTCGACCAACACCTTCAGCGCCGGCGGTAGTGGTATACCCTTCATACGAACAGAAGAAGGCAATCGCCGCGCCGAAAATGGTCGCCTTAATGATACTATAGACTATCTGGAACGGCGCGAAAGCCAGACGAAGCCCCTCGGAAAATGCTGCGCTCGTCACGTCGGTCGCGAGAACTGCAGTCCCATACGCAGTCAGCACGCCGATCGCATTTGCAAGAATCGTCAGCACGGGCAGCATCACAATTGCAGCGATCAATCGTGGAACAACCAGGTAAGCAACGGGATCGTAGGCCAGCGTCTCGAGCGCATCGATCTGTTCAGTCACCCGCATCGTACCCAGCTCCGCAGTAATTCGCGCGCCAACTCGTCCGGTGAGAACGAGACCTGTAAGCAACGGGCCGAGCTCGAGGATGATCGACTGTCGCGAAATCAGTCCTACGACTGAAAGCTGCACTCCACCAAAAAGCTGATAGCGAGTTTGGAATGCTGTGACTGCGCCGATGAATGCAGCAACGATTGCTGCGAGGGGCAGAGAATCAACGCCGATGTTTCGCATCTGCCGAATCGTCTCACGCGCGTACGTACCGGGCTCAGCAAACCCTCGGGCGATATCGCGCATGAAGTAGCCGCGCTCGCCGATCCGATAAAAAAGTCCGGATACTTTATCGATCAAGTGCGCACTCGGGCGAAAAGAATTATCCCGAGTACTCCGAAGATTATGCACGGCAGCCACGCTGCCAGATACGGTGGAATCACGCCGCCAAACGCTTTCATCATCTGCACGAGCATGACGAAGATCACGGTTGTGCCGAGTGAGATTCCAACACCGTACGCGGCGCCGCCGCGCTGATTGCTTGTAGCGAGCGGCGCTCCAAAAAGAAGGATCACGATGCTCGTTACCGGAATCACGATTTTGAGCATCCGCTCCACCTTGAGCTCACTCACATCGCTTCCGGATCTCTCCATCGCGCTGATGAATCTGCCGAGCTCGCGGTACTCCATGTCTGTGGGCGCACGTGACGCGATGGTCAGCTCCTTCGGCCGCTCTGTCATTCGATGATCCACAAGCGAGTCGAACTTGAATGTCATGTTGTGAAGACTGTCGGTGAGAATGTGCATGGTGCCCTTACCGATTCTCCAACCCTTCGGCCCTGCGTACTGTGCCTGCTCGGCATTCATGATATACGACGGATACTCCGGCCCTTTACCTTTTCTTTCGACGACTATTCCCGTCATCGAGTTTGAGGTGACATTGAGCACCTGAATCTTGTAAACGCGCCCGGCGTCCGCCGCATACGCAAAATTGTAACGTTCATTGGTGGCCGAGTATTTCTTTGTCTGAAGAAGCTCGAGCTTTTTTCGATTCGCGCGCGGATTTATCTCTCCAAGCACCAGGCCCGCAACTGTCGCGATCACCGCTCCGAAGAAAATTGGCGCGATGATCCTGTAAAAGCTGACACCGGACGCCTTCGCCGCCGTAATCTCCGAGTGACGTGTCAGCGATCCGATTGAAAACACTGTCGCGAATAGTACTGCCGCCGGCAGAATCATGAACATGTAATCCGGCAGTGAATACACGTAGCTCAGTGCGACATTTTTTAACGGAAGCCTTTGTGCGAGGTACTTATCGAGATTGTCAGTGACGTCGAAGATGATGAGCAGCAACGGAAAACCGAACGACGTCGCGGCGAAAATCTTCCAGAATTCGGTAAAGACGTACCGATCGAGCGGTCTTACAAGGCTCACGATAACCTTGGGCGAGGAGCCGTCGCCGACGACCTGGGGTGCTTGAGCTTCCAGCGGATCGACTTCAGAAGCTCCCGCATGTCACCACCCCGTCCCGATGTGTTCTCACGTCCCATCCGCGAAAGCAGAAGAAGCGCGACCACGAAAAAGATGAGATTCGCGCCCCACATGGAAAGAAATGGCGGAACGATCCCGCGCCGCGCGAGCGACTCACCTGCAATGAGACCCACGTAATAAAGAGCGAATACGATCAGGCTCACTCCGATTGTGAGACCAACACCACCACGTGGAAAGCGCAGAGCTATGGGCGCGCCCAAAAGGATAAACACGAAACATGCCGCGGCGAGAGCAAATTTCTTTTGAATCTCGACCTCGTACCCGTTCAACGTTCGTTTTGCATCGTCTACGCGAATCTTCAGGCCATCGATCTCCGAAGGAAGCTGCGCGTTTGTTGCGATATTCGGCGCCGGTGTTCCGTATTTGCGATAGAGATCGGGTCTCGGTCCCGCCGTTGCCGTGGTGTCTTTCGCTTTCGGCCGGCGCGGTGCGAGCATTTGTGCGCCCGCCTTCTGGACTGGCAGCCAATCGAGCAGCGAACAATAAGCTGTGCCAAGTCCAATAGTTATCGGATTGTCGAATTTGGTCTTATAGACCTCGGGGAGGAGCTTCAGCTTTCGCTTCTTCGCTTCGGCGAGCGCCGCTTTGAATTCGCGGCGAGCGGTTGATAGCTCGTGCCGCGACATTCTTGCTTGCTTCTCCATCTCGCAAACGGACATCTCGCGCTCGCCTTTGAACGTATCGGACGTAGTCTGCTTGAATTCATTGCCAACGCCCTTGATTCGAACGAGCTCCGCGTCGAAGTAAACGCGCTGGAGCTGATCGGGGGTTGCAACGGGAACATCGTCCACCGTTCCGCTGTATAGCGTTAGCTGGAGATCGGACCGATTCGCCAGCATCACCATGTTGCCACTGTCGGCGTAGATGGTGCGCCGGCGCGTTGCATCGCCCACGTCGTAAATCGTTACATCTCTCATCAAGTTCGAGCTTTTGCTGAGACGTCCTGCGCGAAGGTAGAGTTTACCCGGACTCACCTCGTTGATGACCTGCTCGCGCAAACCGAACGAAGGCTTTTTCTGCGCGATGTCGCCTTGGAGGGTCCGCAGCTTGTGATTCGCGCGCGGCAAAACCTGGTCGTTGAAGCCGACCATGCAAAGCGTAAGAATGAATGCTGCCCAGAGAACTGGAGTGAGCACGCTTCGCATGCTCACGCCACCGGCCTTCATCGCGGTGATCTCGTTTTCTGCGGCGAGGCGGCTGAATGCGTAGAGTGTGGAAACGAGCACGGCCATCGGCATGGAGAGCGCGACGGTAAGGGGAACCGAGAGTCCCAGAAACTCTGCGATCACACCCCACGGAAGCCCCTTGCCCACAAGGTCCCCAAACCGCTTTGCGATGTATTGCAGCAGCAGCAGGGAAGTGAGCGCAGTGAGGGCGAATACCAGCGGCCCCACGTGCTCCTTGAGGACGTATCTGGAGAGTATCTTCACGGGGTGAAATATAGACGGGGCGGGGTAGCGGTTTCTCGCTGGATATTGCTCTTTGGGCTTCTGGTTGCGGGACGCGCACAGGCAGCCGTCAGCCATCAGCCATCAGCCATCAGCTCCGTCTTCAGTTTGCTGACGGCTGATGGCCGACGGCTGACGGCTGGTAATGGCCGACGGCTGACGGCCCTCAGTGATAGCATCCGTAAGGACACCGGTGGCGTCAAAAAGGATTCCCTCAAGCCGGAAACCGATACAACCCTCAAGTTTCCGATTCCAGCCATTGGCATGCCCCCGCGACCGCGCATACGCCTCGGACGGGACTCACTCGGCCTTCGGCTTCCACCAGTCGTTTCACGCGCAGAGAGGGATACATACCGACAGGCAATCGCCCAAATCGAAGCCGCGCGAGCAACCGCGTTTCAGCAGAACATGCGGACGATTATCCAGTCGGTATGGGGTCAGGTCGCGGTCTCGAGCTTCGCCACCGCAGAGAAACCACCTGATTTTGCCGGCGAAATACCGAAGCCTCCGCAAACCGTTGCCGCGCGAGCGGGCGATATCATTGCGCAACACAGTGATCTCGCGCTTCAGCTTAACGGGCGAATGGAGTTCCGCGGAGAAAAAAATCAGAGCGAGCAATGCGCGGTCGGCGGATTCGTCGATCCCGTCTTCAACTGTCGCAGCGCATTCGAGCCGCTGCTCGATTTCCAGTTCAACGCGAAATCAGGCGGCGTTGTCGCGGAGCGTGTACACGTAGACGTGGATTACGACACGCAGCGCGAGTTCGATGGGTCGAACAACATCTCGATCAACTACGAAGGGAGGGGAAAAGAATTCCTTCAGCGTCTCGAGATCGGAAACGTAACGTTCCAGCCTCCTGCATCGCGTTTCATTACCGCTGGAATACCGAGCGGCAATTACGGCGTTCAGGCGATAACTCAAATCGGTCCGGCGCGCGTGCGTGCGATCCTCGCACAGCAGAAAGGAAACATCGTCAACGATCGCGTCTTCACGGTTGGCGATCAAACGCTGCAAGCCGTCGATCGCCGAATCGAAGACCATCAATTCGAGCCGCGAAGATTTTTCTTTACAGTCTCGCCAAAACTTTTCGGCGCAGCTTATCCCAATATCGACATACTCGACAGCCGCCGCATGGCGACGCTCGCAATGTCTCTCCCGGATACGCTGCGTCCAACAAAGATTTTTCTTTATCGGCTGTTGATAGGCGGCCAACCTGCAAATCCCAGCGGACCACAATTCAGAATCATCGGCGATCCGCGATCGCGTCGTGGCCCCGTTTACGAGCGGCTTCGTGAGGGAATCGACTATTACGTCGATCCTTCGATGTTATGGGTTGCCCTCGTTCGCCCACTGTCACTAAACAACGAACGTCTGGTCGTTGCCTACCGTGTGAACGTCGGTGGTCGCGATACTGTTCACGTCTCAACGGGCGGGACTCCCGATCTCGAATTCCATCAGGAGCGCGACCAATTCGCGAATCTGTTGTGGGATCCGCAGGTGACACCCGGAGATCCTTCGTTCGATCGCGAGATCAGAAGTATTTATCGAATTGGCGGGCCTGAAGTGCGGCGACAAAGCGTTGTCGTGAAGGTTGTCACCGGCACGGGTGAGGATCAGGAAAAGACGGCTGATGTTCCTGGTACCAATGAAGCGACGCTCCTCCAGCTCTTTGGCCTCGCGCAGAAAACGAACAGCTCGACATTCGATATCGAGAACCGGCTCTGGCCGCGCCCATCAGACCCGAACTTCGAGCTGAGCCTCGGCGCATCCGCATCGAAAGTGATTCGGGATCAATTCCTTGTCTTCCCATCGTTACGGCCTTTCGCGAGAAATGGGCTCGTTGGCGCGCGTAATCCGGCGAATGACACGATTTACACGACTCCATCAGAGTACGTGAAATCCGCACAACGTCCGATTGCCGTTTACCACATTCGCACGCGGTACCAGGCGCAAGGAAACGGAGAAGCCGGAAGCCTGATGCTCGGCGCAGTTCAGGTTCGCGCAAATTCCGAGCGGTTGTTTGTCGATGGAATTCCGCTGCAGCGCGGCACTGACTATACGGTAGACTACGATCTCGGACGTGTTTCCTTCGCGCGACCAGACACTCTCTTTCGCCGGCCACGACAGGTAAGCGTGCAATTCGAGGAGAATCCAGTTTTTGCGGAAACGCCGACTTCGATTTTCGGCGCTACCGCCGAGATTCCGCTTGCGCGCGGGTTGATCAACTTCACTGCGATCTCGCAGACACAGAAGACAACGTTCAACCGTCCACAGCTTGGATTCGAGCCGGCTGGCTCACTCATGGCGGGTGTGACTGCGCTGTTCAATTTCGACGCGTCACCGCTCACATCGCTCGTTTCGCGTTTGCCCTACGGTGCGACGAGTGCGCCGTCGCGAATCAGTGTTTCGGGAGAGTTCGCCGCGAGCCGGCCTCAGCCGAACGCCGCGAGCCAGGCGTACCTCGAATCATTCGAGGGCGAGGGTGGCATTCAAGTTTCCCTTCTCGACAACCAATGGTACTTCAGCAGCCAGCCCGCACTCGGCCGCCAATTTCCAATTCGGTATGGAGCGCAGTCACTCGATTTAACGCGTGCTTCTACTCTCGTATGGCAGAGTAATGGACTCGATGCGAGTGGTCGTGCCGTTCGTTATACAATCGAGCAGATCGACACGCTGACAAGCTTTATCGGGACGGGTGCCTCTGGCCCGGAACCCGTTTTGTGGATGACACTTTATCCTCTCTCGGTTGGCGGATTACGTGGCGAGGGCGGCTTCAAGTGGACCGTTGGAAACACGCCGGGTGGAAAACGCTGGCGCTCGATTAGGACTCCGCTGGGTCCGAGCGGGTCAGATTTGTCGCGCGTCGAGAACATCGAATTCT
>DATLDN010000239.1:0-6614 GCA_035525855.1 Gemmatimonadaceae bacterium | reverse complement strand
GTCGTTGGTTTTTGTTTTTATCCGCGTGAATCCGCGAAATCCGTGTGATCCGCGTACCCCGCTGTTCCATAAGTGTCGAGCCCATGCCTAGGGGCGGAGACGAACGCTAACTCAGCTTACTCCGGCGAACCTCCATATCGTCCCATTATCTGAAACGATGTAGAGCTCCCCCGAAGAATCCTCGCCAAAGGATGTCACACTCCCGAGGTGTTCGACGTTCCATTGCTTTCGATCGACCGCCTGACCGTGATCGTGCCGAAAGCTTCGGATCCACCCGGCGCAGTAATCGGAATAGAAGTAGTGTCCGACAATCTTTGGAATGCGGTGGCCTCGATACACATACCCACCAATGACCGAGCAAACGCCCCCACCGTGATCGTACGTCAGGACAGGCATCTCCAAACCATCGCGATTGCACCCAGGCGTGCGATAACACCGAGAGCCTTCCATGATGTTCCAGCCGTAATTCAAACCGGGTTTATTCGACGGAGCCACATGGATTTCTTCGCTGCGATCCTGACCAACGTCACCGATGTAAATCATTCCGCTGACGCGATCGAACGAAAACCGCCACGGATTCCGCATTCCGATCGCCCATGCTTCCCGCGCGCCCGACGATCCATCCGCGAATGGATTCCCAACGGGAATTGTGTACGGCTCCGCCCGACTCACATTGATTCGCAGCAGTTTTCCGAGCAGCGCGTTCTTATTCTGACCATTTCCCCGCGGATCGCCACCGCTTCCACCGTCGCCCATTCCGATGTAAAGCATCCGGTCGGGACCAAATATCACCAGACCGCCGTTGTGATTTGCATACGGCTGATCGATTTTCAAAATCAGTTTCGCTGAACCGGGATCGGCGACGTCAGGATTTGATGTCACATGAAAGCGCTCGACGTGCGTGTCGCCATTGCGATCCGTGTAGTTGACGAAAAACCATCCGTTCGATTTGTAATCCGGATGGAACGCAACACTCAGCATCCCCTGTTCGCCGCCGCTTCGTACGCTCGACGCGATATCGAGAAATGCAGTCGGCAGCAGACGGCCATTCTTGATGATTCGAATTCGCCCAGCCTGCTCGACGACAAACAGTCGATCATCACCGGGCGGAGATGTCAGGTAAACTGGACTGTGGAGTCCCTCGGCGACTTTTTCGAGTCGCAGTGTCGTCTCTGGAATCGCTGGAGCATTCGCCGCATTTGCGACAGACTCATCGGATCCACCGCAGGCGAGCATTACCAAAACCGAAATCAGCAGCCGCAGGATCACACAGGTTCTCTCGGTGCCTTTCGATGCTGTTTTGGATCGAGTGCATCGCGCAGCGCATCGCCCAGGAGATTGAAGCCGAGCACCGCGGCGCCAATTGCCATTCCCGGAAATACGGATGTCCATGGCGCACGACGAAGCTGATCGAGATCTCGACCATCGGCTATCATCGAGCCCCAGCTAGGCGCCGGTGGCGGCACGCCCAGTCCAAGGAATGAAAGTGCTGCTTCCGCCATGATCGCACCGGCCACACCAAGCGTTGCCGCAATAACAACGGGCGCAATCACGTTTGGCAAAACGTGTTGAAGCATGATGCGCCAATCGCGGGCTCCAAGCGCGCGGATCGCCTGCACGTATTCCAGCTGACGCACTACGAGCACCTGCCCGCGAACGAGTCGAGCTATGCCTGCCCATCCAACGATTCCAATTGTTGCGAAAACAACTCCCATCGATGGTTGAAAGGCCGCGACCATCGCGATCAGGAGAAGCAGCGTTGGAAAGGCGAGCGTCACGTCAGCGAGGCGCATTACCACCTCTTCAACCCAGCCGCCGTAATATCCGGCGATCAGCCCGAACGTCACACCAAGCACCAGTGCGATTCCCTGTGAGATCAGTCCGACGGTAAGCGATACGCGCGATCCGTAAACGAGACGGGCCCAGATGTCTCTGCCCTGAATGTCAGTGCCCAGCCAGTGATCAGGGGACGGCCGTTGCAGAAGATGAGAGAGATCGATGCGCAAAGGGTCCTGTCGCGCAATCAGCGGAGCCGCGATCGCGGCGAGCAGCATGATCAACACCACCGCGAGGCCGAAGCGCGCGCGGTTGTCATTCAACAATCGAAGGCGTTGGGCTTTATCGAGCAACGTTCGCCTCAGTCATCGAGTGTTGGATCCCGCAATTCGCGCGGCGTATTCTCCGGCTGCCGTCGCCAGCGTCGGTGCTGCCAAAAGTATTGCTCCGGAAATTGTCTTACCCATTTCTCGAGAATCTCGGTAAAGCGAATGACAATCGCATCGACATCCTTTTCGCGGTCTCCTGTCGGGGCAACCTCTACCGGCTCGATGATTACCCGGTATTTCCCGTTCGGCTGTCGAATGCCGTCGACAAAGAATACAGGGGCATTGAATCGCAAGGCGAATACCGCGGCGCCGCGAGGGGTCTTTGCAGGACGTCCTAAGAAGGTCACATAGGTGGACGCGAGTCCCTTTACGCCCTGATCCGAAAGAAATCCAACAGCTCGACCGGCGCGCAACGCTCGTGGCGTGCGTTTCACTGCGTCGGAGTCGTGCATTACATCCATCCCTAGCGCTGTGCGGATGCTATTTACGTATTCGCCAAAGAGCGGATTTCCCATTCCGCGGGCAATCACCTCGAATGGAATTCCTCGCTGCGCGATGTAGGCTCCGAGTATTTCCCAGTTTCCATGGTGGCCCGCAACGAAAATCATCCCCTTTCCTTGCTCGCGCGCCCGTTCAACGTGTTCCCAGCCATCAACCCGGTCGACAATCCGCAACGCGGCGCCGTCGCCCTGGTTCGGAAGAAGCGCCGTCTCGATTGCAGTCCGCCCGAGATGCTCGAACGATGCACGTGCGATCCGTCGAACTTCTTCGGGCGATTTGTCTGGAAACGCAGCCGCTATTTGTCGCTCGACAACATCTTTGCGGATTCGAAATGGGCTGTATCCGATTGCTCCGAGCCGCGCGCCCATGCGGCACGCGATTTCCCAATCGAGCTTTCCTGCAGCGGCTAGCATTCCGCGAAGGGAATAGAACTCGATGCGCTGCATGAGCGTTGGCTTTTTCAGATCAGGATTTTTTGCCAACGACCGAATAGGTAAAGTCTCGAGTATCGCGCGCTACGCGATCCCAGTTGTAGTGAGTCTCGACTGCCGTGCGTGCGGCGCGCCCCATTGTTCGACGTCGAGCTTCGTTGCGAAGCAGTGACCCGATTGCAGCTGTGATTCCAGGGACATCCGATGGTGGAACGACAATTCCGGTTTGGCCATCGCGGACGGCTGAGCGAACTCCGCCTGAATCGCCGGCGACTGAAGGAACGCCCGACGCCGCGGCCTCGAGAAATGAAATTCCAAATCCCTCGACGTTTATTTGTCGATCAACGCGTGACAAACCGACATAAAGCGTCGATGTCGCATATGCCTCGGGAAGCTCCGATTCCGGAAGAAGTCCAGCAAATATTACCCGATCCGCGACCCCTGCTTCTCGTGCAAGATCACGCAACGATTGCTCATAGTGACCTTCACCGACCATGACGTAACGCAGCTCCGGAAATTCAGCGCATAGTGCAGTGAGCGCGCGGATCACTGAGTCTTGTCCCTTGTGTGGAACGAGCCGCGCTACCGTCAGCAGCAGTGGCGCGTTACCAACGCCCCATCGCGCGCGCAATGATCCGGTATCATGAGCGGGATTGAACCGAATGGGATCGGTCCCAAGATCAAATGCGCCTACGGGAGGCATCGAGCGAATTCCGACGAGGTCCATGACTTCGCCGGCAAGTTCGGCAACCCACGACGATGTCGCGACGATTCCCGCTGCGTTCCCAAGAATCTGGCGTGCCCCGACGCGCTTGATGGTCCCCTTGCTCTTCACTTTTTCCCTCAACAGGTCACCGCCGTTCACATACACGAGGTAAGGTAGTTGAAGGCGGCGATGCGGCCACGTTACTGCGTATCCAACCGGTCGAATGTTTCCGCAATGGATGACGTCAATCTTTTTCCTGCAGTAACGCGTGAGCCAGGAGCCCCACCGTATCTGGTTGGCAAAACGATTCGCTTCGTCGAATGAGAACTTCTGCCGGTGAATGAGACACGACTCGGATCGATCGAAAGCTCCACCATCGTCGGCCGAAACGGTCGACACTTCCATTGCTGTCGCATGTCCGTCACTGAAACGACGGCACAGCTCGCCGTAGCGACGAGACATTCCTCCGCCGACGGGCGGATAATCCTGAGTTACGAAGATGTGTTTCACGAGCTACGCGCGGGAACCTTACAAAGCCACGCGCGAATCAGATTTCCAACTTCCGTGCTGCGAGCTGTGCGCGAGCGTACTCCACATTGTCGTCAGCGGTTTGCCCGTTCAACCAATCTACGAGATCCGGGAGTCCATCTTTCAGCTGAACATCGGGAGTGAACCCGAGAATTGAGCGCGCTGCCGAGATATCGGCGAAACAGTGTCTAATGTCCCCGACGCGGTACGTTCCGGTCACCTCGGGCTCGATGTCTTTCTCCATGAATGACGCGATCATTTGCGCAATTTCTAAAATGGTGTAAGCGCGTCCGCTTCCAACGTTGAGGGCTAGCCCGGCAGCAGCATCGGTTTCGTATGCAAGATGAAACGCCTTTGCAACATCGGAAACACTTACGAAGTCACGTTGCTGCAAGCCATCCTCGAAAATCTTCGGCGCATTTCCATTGAGAAGATTCGATGCAAAGATCGCGAGCACTCCGGTGTATGGATTGGATAAAGCCTGGCGCGTGCCGAAGACATTGAACAGGCGGAGCGCGGTCGCACGAATTCCGTATGCCTCGCCAACTATGAGCGTCATTCTTTCCTGATCGTACTTGGACAAAGCGTAAACTGACGCGAGTGACGGCGTCTTCTTCTCGGACGTAGGAATTGGAATCAGCGGATTGCCTGCATTATCGTGCAGCTCCCATTCACCACTCTCGAGATCGCTCCGCGTGCGTGAGGCGTCGCTGACGATTGAACCATCCGAAGCTTTGTACAATCCCTCACCGTAAATGCTCATGCTCGATGCGACCAGCAATCGCTTCACCTTTCGTTCGATCATCGCCTCGAGGAGCACTGCGGTACCAACCGAGTTGACGTCTGTATAGCGGGCAATCTCGTACATGCTTTGTCCAACACCGACTGCGGCGGCAAGATGAAAGACACCGTTGACCCCGTTCAGTGCGCGACGAACAATTGATGGGTCGCGGACGTCGCCGACAATCAGCTCGACATTTGAATCGAGATATTCAGGACGCTCCTGATTCGGGCCGTGCACTTGCTCGTCGAGTATGTCGAGTGCGCGCACTTCGTAGCCTGCGTGAAGTAACCGGTCCGCAAGATGAGACCCGATGAATCCGGCTCCGCCAGTTATTAGAACGCGCGGCATCTATTTGTATTCCCGGTCATAGAGAAGATTTTCGATGCGCTGATCGTAAGTGTGATTTGCCCTGACATAGCGTTCACCTTCAGCACGGACGGCCTCCCTCTTGTCGGGGTTCGCAAGATAGTAATCACATTGCTCGATACACGATGCCGCATCGTCGTACCAGGCTGCGTGTTCGCCTTCCCGCAGCATTGAATCGATTCCGGGGCTTCGTTGCCCAAGGTGAAAGGCTCCAGCAAGTATGACCATCCAGAGCCTGTCAGAGATGAAATTGCCGTTCGATCCTTTAGTAGGATTGATGCCTAACATGATTTTCGTGCTCGAGCACACGGCGGCAAAATCCCGTCCTTCTACTGAGCGGCCCGTCCAGTTTAGCTGATCCTTCCAGTCCTCCCACGCTGGTCCCCACACGCGGACATCGTGGTGCCGACTGACTTCGACCAGCAAGCGCGCACGATCGGGATCATAGCCCGCTCCGATAAAAGCAATGTCGGATGCAAAAGCTGGATCCTTCGGAGCTGGATGAATCTCAGCAGCTGCTGCTGACGGAAGCCACTTTGCTCGAAGGCCGTGCCTGGCCCACTCATTCTCGAATCCCGTAACGAAAAAAGTATTCGCGAGCTGTCCAATCTTTACTATGTGCGCAATCGCCGGGCGATCAACATCGCGAAACCAAAGTGCGTCATGATACCACATGGCGTTCGGAACGCCCGCGATGATACTCGCAACTGTATCAGGCTCGAGTGCGTGACATTTCGACAGAAAAACAAAATCGGGCCGGAAGTTTTTTGCGCTGCGAAGTGCCCACCATTGGGTAAGTCGCCACCCGACAAGTCGTTTTTTCCTCCGATCGTCGATCAGCAGCGTTTCATGTCCCGCGCGACGAAGCGCGAGCTCGCACGCGAATTCCATTCTCCACGGATGGCTGCTTCCGATTATCAGGACTCGCATAGCGTTATTCATCCTGGAGATCACGTCCCCAACGGAATCATCACTTCCTGGACCCCATCGCCCACAACCGCGCATACTTGGCCATCACACTCGCTGCAGCAAGCGCCGAGAGTACAGCGCCCGGCGCACCATCCATCCAACCACCGCGCAAGAAGTACATGCTGACAAAGCGAGCAGGCGGACGAAACACCACCGCACCCGCGCCCGCGCGACGACCACGATCGAATCGATCCTCCGCCCACCAGCGACTATATCTGTCGAGC
>DATLDN010000223.1:0-13080 GCA_035525855.1 Gemmatimonadaceae bacterium | reverse complement strand
TCACCGCGCGGGGAGCGGGTAGCGGTGAGCGGTTGTTGTTTCATTGAACCGCGCTAGCCGTTGTAGATCTTCCCGCTCTTCTTCCGGTACAGCTCGAGAACCTCACGCGCCTCGTCACGCAGAACGTTCCGTGCGATCGATATCCCACGATCCTCGAGGTACTGATACGACTCCGGAAAAACGGGTCCCTCCTCGAAGTTGAGACGCGCGGCGTCCTCTCGCGCGGCTCCGTACACTACGCGCTTCACACCACTCCAAAGCGTTGCGCCCAGGCACATCGCGCATGGCTCGCACGACGTGTGAAGCTCGTGCTCCGGAAGATTTGCTGCGTTCAACGTGAACGAGCCAACACTCTGCTGCGCCATCATGAACGCCATCATCTCGCCGTGAAGAACGCAGTTATTCAAACGGACGACCGAATTCATTCCAACTGCGACCAACCGACCCGACCGTGATTCAAAGATTGCCGCGCCGAACGGGCCACCGCTCGAGCGCTCGACGTTAGCACGTGCAACCGCAATTGCGACACGCATGCGGTCGTGATCGCGCGGGTAAGTTCGGTGGAAGTCGATGAGCTCATCGACCCACGGTGGATATTCTATGTGAACAACGGGATCGGCCATTCGGAAAGCTCGCCTCTACGTATTGTTTTGGAAGTTGGCCATCTGGACACCGAGTCGCCCGGACAACAGAATAGAATTTCAACCTCCACCCGGGTTAGTCCAAATGCATTTTCGCGCTTTCTACTCTGCGGCGGCAATTATGCTGCTGCCCGCCATCGCTCCTGCACAATCGAATCCCGTCGCCGCCGCGTTCCGCGAGAACGCTAAGGAAGCTGCGAAGAATCTGATCGCCGCGTCCGAGGAGCTTCCTGGGGATAAGTATGGATTCAAGCCTACGCCCGCGCAGATGAGCTTCGGCGACATCGTGGGGCATCTGTCACAGGGAAATGATTATCTCTGCGGAAATATTGGCGGTATGAAGGCGCCCGCTCGATCGAAGATCCCTGCGACTGCTACCAAAGCTGTAATGATGGCGCGCCTCAAAGAGACGTTCGCGTTCTGCGATCAGGCACTGGGCGGGCTAACGGATGCGAAACTCGCTGAGCCGTTACCGTGGTTCGATGGATCGAAAAAGACGCGCGCGTGGGTGATGACCGCCACGACCGCAGATTGGGCGGATCACTACAGTCAGCAGGCGATATACCTTCGACTCAACGGGAAGCTGCCGCCGACTGCAAAGAAGCCTTGAGCGTTGTTTCAACGGTTAGCAGCACCTTGCGAGCGGCGAACGCCATACCAAACGTGTCGGCACCTCCGTATGCTTCAGGATTGGTGTCACGCCGCGCTCAATAGGAGGATGTGAATGCGCAAATTTTGTTCGACGATGTTCGTTGCAGGTTTTTTTGTTGTCGTATCGGGCTGCGGTAGCGGCGGATATGGTAGCAACAATAGTCCCACAGGTCCGGGAACCGGGACCACTACTTGTCCCGCGGGAGCGGTCTGCATGGGGCCCGCCACGTTCGTGCCGGCCAACATCACGGTGCCTTCAAACACGACAGTGACCTTCTCGAATACTTCGACAGTCGACCACGAAATCGTATTCGATGCGCCACTTCCTGCGACGACAGCAAATATTGGACTGGTTTCCTACGGGTCCTCGGCGACACGAACCTTTGCTACCGTCGGCACCTACAACTTCCACTGCACGATTCACCCATCGACAATGGTTGGCAAAGTAGTCGTTCAGTAAAACGATTCGCCGTCCAACCTGCCCGGAATTCCGATGCCCAGCGCCTCCAACGCGCTGGGCATCACGTCTACTGTCCTCCTCGGCAGACCACGAACGGGATGATTAGTCAGTAACGGTACGAGCATGTGATCGCGATGCAGCGCTCCGTGAGAAGACACGTGCGGAATTGGTTCGTAAACCGATCGATAATCCCAGTTTCGAGACGCGGAAAGAATTATTTCCCCTGAGCGCGGCGCGGATACAAGTCGGGCGATCTGTACGAGAGAGTCCGGATAATCTGTCGCAATCGTTGCCTCGTACGCTTCGCCAGCGTCGAGGTCAGTCTGCTTTCCTATCCCTATGGGATCTCCTGACATCGGTTCGTACGATACAGTGAAGTCGTTCCAGGACATTTGCGCGTGGCCGCGACTGCGCGCATGAACTTCACATTCGCTCATTGATAACGGCAGAATCATCAGATCGACACTCGGACGTGCCAGCAGCTCGGAGGCAATCTCCTCCCACTTCGAGCTCTTCGTTGTCCAGAAAGGACGTTGTCGCTTCTGGATGTCGAGGTAGATGTGCGCCATCGCGTTGCCACTCACCATCACCGCAGCCTGTGCACCCGAGCGATAAACCCACGGATGCGCGATCGCATTCAATCCGAATGAACGAACGACTCCAATCAAGTCCTCATGCTTTGTGACAGGTGAATGACCGTGATCGCTCACCACCCAGAGCTGCATTCCATTCCAGCGTCGCTCGATCTCCGCGTCATTTCGAATCCGCGAAACTGTTTCGTCGACAATCTGAAGCGCCTCCCGGACAACGGGCGCGTTGTGTCCCTGGGAATGCGACGTCTTGTCGATACCCGTGAGCGCCGCAAAAACAAAATCAGGTTTCTTTCGCGCGATCTGATCAGCGATCTCAACGCCGATGTCACGATCGATAGAAAGCCAACCTCGGACGTTCCCGCGAAAGTGAGTAGTTGCAGCGCGTGCAACGAACTTCACGCCGCGCCCGATGCGATTGTTCACTGGCAGGCCACGATTAATGACATTGAGAGCGCCAACGCAGTTCGGGACCAGCTCGAACAGCGTTGGCGCCTCCGGATCGAGATCCCTATCGACCCTACGCATCTCCGCGCCTACGTAACTCCGCGAATTTCCTGGAAGACGCGCGACACTTCGGCTTCTGTCGTACCACCGGAGCCCGGGCAGACCGACAGGGCCAGGAAAGCGTCCCATCAGAAACGGCGTGTAAGCCGGTCCGGTGACTGAGGGAAATGCCGACGTGATCGTGTGAAACCCGCCTTCATCACGAAGACGCGTGAGTGTCGGAACGGATCCGTCGTCCATTGCCGCTTCCATGGTGTCGGGACGTAAACCGTCCGCAACGATCACAACTACCGACATGGCTGCGCCTCGCGAGTGTGATATTTGCTCACGCTTGCGATCTCGCCTCTATTAGAACTCATGAAGAAAAAGAAAGAGTCATCGGCTGATTCGGGAAACGGCGCACCTAAGCGCGTTCGGGCTAAACATCCACGGACGCCAACTGGAAAGCGGTTCAATCCGGAAGTTCATGCACACGCGGAAAAAACGGCCCGCGCGGGACTGAAGGAGCGAACTGAAGAAGGACACAAGATGGCGGGGAGAACTCCGCCATCGCAAACCTCTCAGTCACGACAGGCAGGCGCGACACGCGTCATCGACGACGCAATACGCGATTACGAAGACCCGATGACGGAGGACGAAAAGCTTCTTCAGACTCCTGTTGCCGGCGAAAGTTTTACGAAATCCGATCCATGGCGAGTGATGCGAATCACGTCGGAGTTCGTCGAGGGATTCGACACTCTTGCAACCGTCGACAAAGGCGTAACGATCTTCGGATCAGCGCGTACTTCGCCAACCGATCCGCACTACGCAGCGGCAGAGCAAGTCTCGCGGCTGCTCGCCGAAGCAGGTTTCGCAATCATTACGGGTGCCGGTCCCGGAATCATGGAGGCTGCCAATAAGGGCGCGAGGGAAGGTGGTGGCCGCTCGATTGGATGCAACATCGAGCTTCCATTCGAGCAGGGTGCGAATCCCTATGTCGATACACTCGTTCAGTTCCGTTATTTCTTTGTCCGGAAAACGATGTTCATCAAGTACTCGATGGCGTTCATCATTTTTCCTGGTGGATTCGGGACTCTCGATGAGCTCTTCGAGGCAGTGACGCTCATTCAAACCGGAAAGATTTATCAATTCCCGGTTATTCTTTTCGGCCGTCGGTATTGGGCTGGGCTTTTACGCTGGCTCCAGGCGCGCGTGCTCGCCGAGCGAAAGATTTCTGCGGGTGACATCGATCTTATGGTGCTCACTGATGATCCCGGCGAAGCTGCCGCTGCAGTGATCAAGGCGTACGAATCGCAGACCAAATTGGAGAGGAGAAGAGTTCCGGATCGTCGAGCCACTTAACCACGAACCAAGACGACACGGAAGCACGGAAACAGATCAACCCGTTGTGTTTTCTGTCCATGGTTTTCGGCAGTCGCGCTAGTGGGTTTTTCAGTGTTCGGTTCTACCGACGACTGATCACTCAAAAACCGAACGCCGAGAACTATTCACCCAATACCCGACGGGTTAATCCTGTTTCTGTGCTTCGGTGTCGTCTTGGTTTTTTCACAGGTTGCGATGCCGGGAATGTCCCTCTAGTTTCAGAGTGGAAGAGCGTCGTTCCCTCTGTGGGAACGGCGCCGATTTTTTTGTCCCCGTGAAGTAGGAAGTTCCGATGTTAGATGAGCTGAAAGCCAAGCTTGGCGAAGAAGTTGAAAAGCTCCAGCACGAGCTCAACGTCGTTCTCCCAAACGAGATCCGCAAAGCCGTAGAGCTAGGCGATCTGCGGGAGAACAGTGAGTACAAGGCCGCGCTCGAGCGACAGCAGTTCGTTCAGGCACGCCTCGGACAGCTGCGTCAACGACTGAGCAAGCTCTCGAGCATCGACATCACGCAAATCCCAGCCGACAAGGTAGGACTGGGATCGCAGGTGGTCGTGAAGGACGAGGCCACCGGAGAGAAGGAGAGCTACAGTCTCGTGTTCGGCGACTCAGTCGAATACGAGGACGGACACGTGAGCATGTCGTCGCCGATTGGATTGTCGCTTGTCGGAAAGGCCGTTGGTGACACGACAATTCTCAAGCTTCCCGCGCGGACCCGCCGGTTGAAAATCGTGGCGCTCAAGACGATTCACGAGGGCTAAGGATCAACGGCGAAGACTCTCGCCACCTCGTCGCTATACGCTTCGAGCTGCGCTTTCTTCTGGTAGTTGTCCCACCCTGCAAACGTCGCCACAGATTCGCTAATACGTGAAACGGAGCTGAGTCCGTGATCCGGCGTATCGAACGCGAATCGCGTTCGTCGCATGAGAAGATCACTGAGCGTCAGCGCCATCTCGTTCGAGACCCCATACCTCAGCTCCGCCAGCGTATACGGCAGCGCCTCATGAAGACGTGCGCCGAGCGTCGCATCGGACGCTATCAACTTCTGTAGATGCCCCTCGCGCTCCGCACCCGGTAACTCCCGATCGTCCGTCACGCACTTCGATGGCTTCTTGCCCAATTCCTTTTCAACACAATCGACAATCTCCGCGGCCATCGAGCGGTAAGTCGTCAGCTTTCCTCCCGTAACGACGATCATCCCTGCACCGGTCTTCGCGATTTTATGTTCCCGCGAAAGGTGGGATGGATTTTTTGTAGTGTCAGATTCCGCGAGAGGCCTGATCCCGGCCCACGCACTCACGACGTCCTCTTCAGTCAACTCAGTTTCGGGGAAATACGCTTCAACCGCGCGGAGGAGATACGCAACATCAGCCTCGTTCGCCCTCGCTTCATCAGGCGGATCGTCAATCCATGTATCGGTGGTTCCGACAATCGTGAATTTGCCGGCGGGAAGAATGAACATCACCCGGCCATCATCAGGCGAGATGATAGTCAACGCTCCCTTGTTTCCAACCTTCTCCTGACGCAGAGCGATGTGCGCGCCCTTGCTTCCCCTACGTTGAAGCCGATGTTGTGGCCACCGTCGCTCGAGATTCAGTCGCCATGGGCCCGTCGCGTTGACAACAGTGTTTGCCTTGACCTCGAATTCTGCACCGAGAGCAGCGTCGGCAACTCTAACCACCCAGTACCCTTTAGCACGTGACACCGGGCGAAGCGCTTCGGCATGATTGACCACCACCGCGCCCGCGGCCCTCGCACTCAAAATATTTGCGAGCGTTAGCCTGGCGTCATCCGTCGCTGCATCAGTGTATGTCGCGCCACCTCTAAGACCAGTTTGTCTGAGCTTCGGCTCGCGTTCGAGCACACCCGACATTGAATGAATACGAGGCACCGATGGGTGCCCCGCCAAAATGTTGTAAAGACCGATGCCCAGCCGCAGCTTCGTTCGCGACACGCGAGCTTTGCGGTAAACCGGCCACGTGAATTCCAGCGGGTGCACGAGATGAGGCGCGATCTTCAAAAGAATCTCGCGCTCGCGCACCGACTCGCGAACCATTCCGATCTGTGCATACTCGAGGTAACGAATGCCGCCGTGCACGAGGCGCGATGAGCGGCTCGATGTGCCGCTTCCGAAATCGTCCTTTTCTACGAGCGCGACAGAGAGCCCGCGCAGCGCCGCATCTCGTGCGACCCCAGCCCCGGTAATTCCTCCTCCAATGATCAACAAATCGAAACGGGTGCCCTCGAGGCTGGTCCGCATCCTAGAAAGATATCCCACCCCCGTCTAACTTCCGCTCAATGCCAGCCACGCGACGGGTCGCCATCGTGGCCGGAGTGAGAACTCCGTTCACGCGGGCGGGGACTGCCTTCAAGTCGATTTCAGCGATCGACCTCGGGAAGCTCTGCGTCGCAGAGCTCATCCAGCGGACGAATCTGAGCGGCAAGGAGGTGGAAGCGCTCGTCTTCGGAACCGTAGTTCCATCCGTCGTTGCGCCGAACATTGCGCGCGAGATCGCGCTCATGCCGCTGCTTCCCAAAGGCGTGCAGGCGTTCAGCGTGAGCAGAGCATGCGCGTCAGCGAACCAGGCCATAACGGACGCCGCTGATCAGATCGCCCTCGGCCACGTGAATGTCGCGATCGCGGGCGGAGCCGAATCGTTATCGAACGTGCCAATTCTTCACTCTGCAGGTTTCGCCGAGGCACTTGTTCGCGCATCGAAAGCGAAAAGTATCGGTGGCCGGATTAAAGCATTGTCGGCGATTCGCCCAAAGGATCTCGTTCCGATAACGCCAGCGATCGCGGAGCCCACGACCGGCGAGTCCATGGGGCAGTCGGCCGAAAAGATGGCGAAGATCAATGAGATCACACGCGAAGAGCAGGATCATTTCGCGCTCCGCTCGCATCGCCTCGCAGCGGCGGGGACTGCCGATGGAAGACTGATCGCCGAGCAAATGACGGTGTACGTGCCGCCGCGTTACGAGAGTGTCGTGTCGCAGGACAATGGAATTCGCACGGACACGAGCTACGAGCAGCTCTCTGCGCTGAAACCCGTTTTCGATAAACGATACGGAAGCGTCACTGCCGGAAATTCTTCGCCGCTGACTGATGGCGGCGCGTGCGTTCTTCTCATGAGCGAAGAAAAGGCTTCCGCGCTCGGTTACGAGCCGCTGGGATTCATTCGCTCGTACGCTTACGCTGCGCTCGATCCGGGCGAACAGCTTCTTCAGGCGCCAGTGCTCGCCGCACCGGTTGCTTTGCGGCGCGCGGGACTCACGCTCAAAGACATCGATCTTGTAGAGATGCACGAAGCGTTTGCGGCGCAGGTGCTCTCGAATCTGCGTGGATTCGAATCGAAGTACTGGGCTGAGCGCGCAGGTTTTTCAGAGCCAGTTGGAGAAGTCGATCTCGCACGGCTCAACGTGATGGGTGGGTCGATCTCGATAGGGCATCCGTTTGGTGCGACCGGATCACGCATTACTGTCACTCTGCTGAATGAGCTCGTTCGCCGAAATGGACAGTTTGGTCTCATGACGGTTTGCGCCGCGGGCGGGATGGGATTCGCAATGGTTGTCGAGCGAGCCGCAACGTGAGCTCACCGTACGCGCTCAATACCGAGATTCAGGACAGCGTCGCGGTAATCACCTTCGATCTGCAGAACGAGCCCGTCAACAAATTGAATCGTGCGGTAAAAGACGAATTCGTCGCGCTGTTCGACCGTCTCGAGCGTGATCTGAACGTGCGCGCGGCAGTTTTACTAAGCGGAAAGAAAGACAGCTTCATTGCCGGCGCGGACATCGATGAATTTCTCGAGCTGCAAACGGCCGCTGATGCAGAGAGAATGAGCCACGACGGTCAGCTGCTGCTCGATTCCGTCGAGCGAATGCGAACTCCTCTTGTGTGCGCGATACACGGTGCATGTCTCGGCGGCGCGGTCGAGCTTGCACTCGCATCAGCCTACCGTATCGCGACTGACCATCCAAAAACAATTCTGGCACTTCCTGAAGTTCAGCTCGGATTGATTCCGGGTGCCGGTGGAACGCAGCGTTTGCCAAGGCTGATTGGAATGCGTGCGGCGCTGGACATGATTCTTACAGGAAAAAACATTCGCGCGAAGAAAGCGTATCAGACAGGGCTCGTGGATGAGCTCGTTCATCCGTCCATTCTGCGAGACATTGCAATTCGTCGCGCACGAGACATCGCCGACGGTACACGAAAGCACGAGCGCCACCGGACTGGTGTTACAGGTTTTCTGCTGGAAGAGAATCCGGCGGGGCGGCGTGTCGTTCTGAAAAAGGCGCGCGAAGAAACATTAAAGAAAACTCACGGACATTATCCTGCGCCTCTCGCTGCGATCGATGCCGTCGCTGCGGGTTACAGCGGCGGTGCGAGTCATGGTTATCGCGAGGAATCGCGACTGTTCGGAGAGATGGCGGCAACTCCCGTCTCGAAGCAGCTCATTTATCTGTTCTACGCAACCACTGCGCTAAAGAAAGATTCCGGTGTTTCCACGGATGAAGGCGAGCCACCGCCGGTGGTAACCCCGATCAACAAACTCGGAATACTCGGCGCAGGCTTCATGGGTTCCGGGATTGCTTCAGTTGCGGTTCAGCAGGCAATACCGGTTCGCATGCGTGACGCCGATCACGGTCGTGTTGCTAAAGGCTACGCGGCTGTGCGGGATATTCTGAAAGAACGGCTGACGCGAAAGCAGATAACTCGCATGCAGTTCACCGATATGATGTCGTTGCTGGGCGGAACGATCGATTACACAGGATTTGGAAGCGCGGATCTTATTATCGAGGCGGTGTTCGAAGACCTCGACGTGAAGCACGAGGTGTTGCGCGAAATCGAAGCCGTGATGAAATCCGGCGCAATCTTCGCGTCGAACACGAGCACCATTCCAATTGCGCAAATCGCAACGGCATCATCCGCTCCCGGTCGCGTGCTCGGCATGCATTTCTTCTCGCCGGTGCACAAGATGCCGCTGCTCGAGGTAATCGTTACACCTCAAACGAATCGTGATGTTATTGCGACGGCGGTGGCGTTCGGCAAGACGATTGGAAAGACTGTCATCGTAGTAAGCGATGGTCCCGGTTTTTACGTCAACCGGATTCTTACGCCTTACATAAATGAGGCGGGTCGCCTGCTAGATCAGGGTGCATCGATCGATGCGATCGACAAAGCACTCGTCAATTTTGGATTTCCGGTCGGGCCGGTGACGTTGGTGGATGAAGTCGGCCTCGACGTTGCATCCAAGGCCGGCAAGATCATGCACGATGCTTTCGGAGAACGGTTCTCGCCCGCCCAGTCAGTACAGGCAGTTGTCGCGTCGGGCCGTTTCGGACGCAAATCGAAAAAAGGCTTCTATCTCTACGATGATGAAGGGAAGAAGGGTGATGTAGATGAGTCGGTGTACCAGCTTGTAACGCAGTCCGCGCGCGAGACGCCTCCATCCGCAGCGACGGAGCCGAAAGCTCGCCCGGAATTTCCGGCTGACGAGATTGTGCAGCGCACGGTGCTGCCAATGTTGAACGAAGCTGTCCGTTGTCTCGAGGAAGGAGTAATTCGATCGCCGCGCGACGGCGATGTCGGCGCAGTTTACGGATTCGGGTTTCCACCATTTCGCGGCGGGCCGTTCCGCTACATCGACACTTTGGGAGCGGACGAAGTGGTTCGCCAGCTGGAGGAGCTCAACGACCGTTTTCCGGGACGTTACGCGCCGGCCGAGACGCTGCTCGCCATGGCTCGTCGGAAGGATTATCGGTTTCACCCCGAGCGATGAAAAACCAAGATGCTTCCGTGTCATCTTGGTTTTTGTATTTGTTCAAAACTTCATACTTGGGATGCTTAGCGATTTTTGCAGCGGCGTGTATGAGTAGAGCTCCCAGTGAAGTGCGCAATCAGCCGCAAAATTCAATTTCGCCGCGTACGCGCGCGGAGCGCACGGATTATCGCGAGACATCTACGTACGCTGATGTCCTCCTATTCATAGACTCGCTGCGCGGAAGGTCGGAGCTTGCGTTCGGCACCATCGGGAAAACGACGCAGGGCCGAGAGATTCCATATGTCATTGCATCTCGCCCGCGTGTGTCCACTCCCGCGGAAGCGCGAGCCCTCGGCCGGCCAATCGTGTACGTGCAGGGGAACATCCACGCCGGCGAAGTCGAAGGAAAGGAAGCGCTGCTTGCGATGCTTCGAGATCTCACGTCACCCGGACGCACGGAATATCTCGACAAGCTGATCCTCATTGCGGTTCCGATCTACAATGCCGATGGCAACGAGAAGTTTGCTCCGCAGGAAGTAAATCGCACGGAACAGAATGGTCCTGAGATGGTGGGCGAGCGACCGAATGCGCAGGGGCTCGATTTAAATCGTGATTACATAAAGGCTGAAGCTCCCGAGACTCGCGCATCTCTCGCGATGTTCCAGGCATGGGATCCGGATGTGTTCGTCGATCTTCACACAACCGATGGAAGCTTTCACGGATACGCACTCACTTATTCGGGATCACTCAATCCGGCTGCACCCCTTGGAGTGTTTACCCGGGATGTTATTCTTCCGACGCTCCGATCGAGAATGCGATCGCGTGGCTTCGAGACATTCGATTACGGCAACTTCGTTTCGGAAGACACAGTATCGAAAGGTTGGGAGACGTTCGACGCCCGGCCGCGTTTTGGGACGAACTATTACGGATTGCGTGGGGGCATCTCGATTCTAAGCGAGGCGTACTCGCATGACCCGTTCAAGCGCCGCGTTGAGTCGACCTACGCATTCGTCGACGAGATTTTAAAGCTTGTAAGCGAGCGCGGAACGTCGATTCGCTCGACGACGTCGTTGAGCATTGCTTCAGTTCCAATCCGATCTCGCGTCATCGCAGCTCCGACTCCAGTCGACGTAATCGTGGAACGAATGGACCGCACAGGCGATTCGTCGCGAACTCAACCGGGCGTGCCAAAAGGAGTGCGCCGGTCGGGAAAATTCGAAACGATAAGAATGCCTGTGTTCGATCGATTCGAACCGACGTTGTTTGCAGCGCGACCGCCGGCGTATGCTATCGCAGCCTCAGAACATGAGGCAGTTGCAGTGCTTCGCACTCACGGAATAATTGTGACGCCACTCGCGGTGACGAGCACCGCCCGGGCGGATCGCTTCGTTGTCGATTCCGCCATCGTCGCACCGAGGCTCTTTCAAAAACATCATGAGGTTCAGCTCACGGGACGATGGGTGACCGAGCAGCGCGAGCTGAGGGCGGGCACCTACATCGTTCGCACAACTCAGCCATTGGGACTGCTTGCTGTTTATCTTCTTGAACCCCAGACGGACGACGGAATTGTTACCTGGAATCTCTTCGATGAAGCAATGGTGTTCGGCAGCTCGTATCCGGTTCTCCGAGTGATGAGCGAGCCGCATCCGGTGGCGCAGTAGAACTCAATGCTTCGCAGCGCACTTCTTTATCTCTCCAGCCAGCCGAACGTATTCAAGTTCGTCCGCCACAATCGAATGGCAAAAAGCTTCGCTGCGCGGTTCGTTCCCGGCGAAACTTTGGACACGGCGCTCGAGGCCGTGCGCCAGCTCAACAGCGACGGCATCACGGCATCACTCGACCTGCTTGGTGAAAGCGTCCGGAACGAGAAGGAAGCGCGTGAGTCTGCGCAGCAGTACTTAAAGATTCTCGATCGAATCAAGGAGACCGGTCTCGACGCCAACGTGTCGGTCAAGCTCACGGCGATGGGGATCGACATCGGTGAGGATCTATGCATTGCGAACATGCAAAACATTCTCGAGCGCGCGCGCGAGTACGAGACTTTCGTTCGCATCGACATGGAAGGCAGCGACTACACGCAGAAAACGCTCGACCTCTTTTACAACAGATTGTTTCCGTCGTATCGCGGCAATGTCGGTATCGTGCTTCAGAGTTACCTCTATAGAAGTTTTTCGGATGTGCAGCAGGCGAATGCCGCCTCTGCTCGCGTCCGATTGTGCAAAGGGGCGTACAAGGAGCCCGCAACGGTTGCATATCCCGAAAAGAAAGACGTAGACGATTCGTATCTGCGATGCATGCGGTCCCTGCTTCTCGACGGCCACTATCCCGGGATTGCGACGCACGACGAGAGAATGGTTCGCGAGACAAAGCGATTCGCGAACGACAATGACATTCCGTCCGACCGATTCGAGTTCCAGATGCTGTATGGTGTGCGTCGTGATCTGCAGCAGCGTCTGGTGCGCGAGGGATATCGAATGCGTGTGTACGTTCCGTTCGGAACGCAGTGGTATCCGTACCTGATGCGCCGGCTCGCCGAGCGTCCGGCTAACGTTGCGTTTCTGACGGGTAATGTCCTGAAGGAAATGGTCGGTCGGCGAAACGGTCGTTAGTGTGGGACAATTCCTTCCTGCCGACCATTCGAAAGGGGACGCGAACACTATTGGTGGATACATGGCCGTGCACGCGCGTCCCGCAGCGTTCGAGGGAAGGGACGGCGCATCGTACAGTGTCGAAATCGTTTCGGATGAAACCGGCGAACGCAACCGTCCCTTCACGGCGTATTTGTTATTCGTTCGATGGCGTGCAGGTGATCCGGTTGCGTCCGGACATCTCGAGACGGATTACCTCGCTCATGCGGATTCCGAAAAAGATGCGATCGCGAAAGTTGGTGCGCTCAAGTTGAGCGAGGTGCGTTCGCTACTCGACGGGTTGATCGCGCGAAGTGTTGAGAGCGACCGTCAGACAGCCGCGACCGAGAAGCGCTGGTGGGATGCAATGCGCGAAGAAAGGGAAGGCGACGCGTGAGCAAAAAAGACTCTATCGCTCGTGATAGCGAGCGTGGAGTCGTTGTAAAGGGAACCGGCGGAATCTGGCACGTTCGAACAG
>DATLDN010000184.1:0-4999 GCA_035525855.1 Gemmatimonadaceae bacterium | reverse complement strand
TACACGGGTTGGAATCGGCGCTCGAGCGCTGCGTCTTTCTCGACGTGTTTTCTGTACTCGTCGAGAGTCGTGGCGCCAACTACATGAAGCTCACCGCGCGCGAGCATTGGCTTGAGCATGTTCCCGGCGTCCATCGAACCTTCTGCCTTGCCAGCGCCTACAAGGTTGTGGAGCTCGTCGATGAACACGACGAATTGTTCTTCGCCTTCAGTGAGCTCTTTTAAAACAGCTTTCAATCGCTCTTCGAATTCGCCGCGGAATTTTGCGCCGGCAATCAATGCTCCAAGATCCAGCGACATCAGGCGTTTGTTCTTTAGGCCCTCTGGTACGTCGCCGTTCGCCATGCGCTGCGCGAGGCCTTCGGCGATCGCAGTCTTTCCAACTCCCGGCTCCCCAATGAGCACAGGATTGTTTTTTGTGCGACGTGAAAGAACCTGCACCACGCGACGAATTTCTTCGTCGCGCCCGATGACTGGATCGAGTTTTCCTTTTCGCGCAGCGTCGGTGAGATCACGCGTGTATCGCTGCAACGCCTGGTACTGGTTCTCGGGCGTTTGATCCGAAACACGGTGTGTCCCGCGAACTGCCTGCAGTGCCTCGAGTAACGATTCGCGCGTGACGCCGAGCTCGTTGAGCAGCGCTTTGCTTTCGGCGCCTTTGACCTGGGCGAGCGCGAGCAACAAATGCTCGGTCGACACATACTCGTCGCCTAAATCTTTCGCTTCCTGCTCGGCACGATCGAATACCTGATTGAGCTCGCGCGAAAGGTTGGGTTGTGCATCGCTTTGTTTCGCGTAGCGTGCGACTTCCTGCTGCGCACGAGTGCGCAACGTGGTAACGCTGACGCCGAGCTTTTGCAGGACCGGTACTACAATTCCCTCGTCCTGGCCGAGGAGCGCGAGGAGGAGGTGAAGATCATATACGACTGGATTGCCGGCGCGCCGCGCCATTCCTAGCGCTTCGTTAACGGCCTCGCCGGACTTGACTGTAAGCTTCTCTGGGTTCATGGCCTTTCGGGGGTGCAATGTGGATGCCCCGCGAATCTGCCACAATGGCCTATACGGCAGCCGTCAGCTATCAGCCGTCAGCCATCAGCCAGTTGTTAGTCAGAAGTGAGTAGTAGTCAGCAGTCAGTATTAGTTGCCCAACTGCTGACTGCTGACTAACAACTGGCTGATGGATAAAATAAAAATCGCGTTCCACTAGGGAGCGCGATTCTTATTTCGATACAAGCATCTTCTTCACCACCGCTTTACCATCAACTTCCAGACGATAGAGGTAGACGCCCGAGGCGACTTCCTGCTGCGTCTTCAAATCCTTCCCGTCCCAGTACGCTGTGTACTGATTACAGGTGAGGAGAAGGTGGTCCAGCGGTTCCCCTCCAGCGACATTCCCGGTTCCGCCTTGCAGCACCGGCACAGCAATCGGCTGAGCCAGCACATTGTAGATCCGCAAGCTTACGCGGTACAGCCGTCCTGGATCTGTGCACCCTGGCCCATCGCCAATGGTGAATGGAATCCTGGTTTCCGGATTAAACGGATTTGGATAGTTCTGTCCCAACTCCAATCCGGCTGCCTGGCCTTTGCCGGTTTGGGTTGAAATTCCCTGAGCCGACAGGTGGTTTGGCATGAACGCGCTGAGGGCCAGCACCAATAGTGCCCCCCACAGGTGTTTCATTTTTTTACATCTCCACTGCTGACAAAGAAAGTGTTAGAAGGAACTCCTCATTACGGGTGTACGGTTTGTCTCCTTCGGCGAAGCTAGTCCCGGCATCACATAGTGTCAAGCAATACGTTGTCACGCAGTACTATAGACACATTCGGCGACTAACCCGCTCCCAACGACCTGCCCTCTGCCTTTCGATCTGTAACGCCCGAAACATCACAAAACTCGAGGAACGGAATCAGGTACTTTCTTGATACCCCGAGAACCTCCCGAAGCTCTGCTGGACCGTAAATCCGTCCAGGCTGCATCGAGTCCCGCAACTTCGCCACCATCAGCTCTACTGCCTTCGGCGAGTAATATCTATCATCTGACACTCTCACCAAGTCACCTGTACGTGCCAGAAATCGCAGAAGATTCGGAACTTCCTTTCCAAACTTTGCTTCGAGCTCTGAAACGGACGGCGGCTCACTCTCATTAACGCAAATCTCATGCGTCACGCTGTCTGCCAACCGTTGTTCACGCGCGCGGAGTGCTGGTGCCCATCCGGCAGGTATCACGACTGACTGACGCACCTCGATTCGTCCTGCTCTTTCAAGACGATCGACAACGAAGTCGATAACCTCCCCGCCCGCGCGCGAGAGCGATCTCAATGTCTCGAGTTTGACACCGGGTTCGAGCGGATAGTTTTCGACGTGCGTTTTTACGGCTAGCTCGATGTCGGTGTCGAGACTGGTGAGCACTGCCGGGTCGTAGACGCACGCTTTAATCCGTGTTGTAGAGCTTTGCGCAACAAGACGCTTTGCTTCCGCGACAGAAACGCCAAGCCGAATTGGAAGTTGGTCGATTGCGATACCATCGGCTCCAGCTTCGCTGACGATTCGTTCGAATCGTTCTACGATTGATTCGTTCCTCGGCGGGGCAGCCTTTCTGCGGCGTGCAGCAAATGGATCGACAATCCGGCCGCCACCGATTGTCTGCTCCGGTGACGGAAGGCGAAGAACAAATCGGTCGCCTGCGCGGAGCAACATCTCCTCATCGAGCACGATGGTAGCAAAGAACCTGTCGTCGCTTCCGTCGGTGTATTCGAGCGGGCGAGTGATTCGAGCGCCAATGTCGGAAGTTCCAAGATGAAATCGAATGCGAGATCGCGGCCCTATGTCTTTGAAATCCGGCGCCAGCGTCACGTCGATTTCGGCGCGGGATGTAGGCGTCCATGATCGATCAGCAACGATAACCGCGCCACGACTCACATCTGTCGTTTCGAGATTTGATAGAGCCAGGGCGATGCGCTCACCGGGTGCAGCAATTTTTTCGTGCACACCATGATGCTGAATCGCTCTCACGCGCGATTGTCTCCCCGGAGGAAAAACAGTCACGGTTGTGTCGCGCTCGATGCACCCGCTCCACACGGTCCCTGTGATGACAGTGCCTGTTCCTTTGATCGTGAATGCGCGATCAACAGGCATTCGAAAAACATCATCTGCCGCACGATGATTTTCCCGCGCTTTGAATGCACTGCGAATTGCTTCGAGCAGATTTCCGATTCGATCGCCTGTCACTGACGAAACAGCAACTATCGAACTTTCTGCGAATGACGTTTCAGCAAGCAGCGATCGAACGTCATCGATTGCGAGAGCCAGCCACTCGGCATCGACGAGATCGGACTTGGTCAGCGCGACAACAAGCGCCGGGATTTCCAGTAACGACAGAATCTGTAGATGCTCGCGCGTTTGCGGCATGACGCCTTCGTCCGCCGCGACAACCAGCAGCGCGACGTCGATTCCACTTGCACCCGCCAACATTGTTCTCACGAACGCTTCGTGTCCGGGAACGTCGACGATACCAATCGTTCCAACACCGTCGAGCACGAGAGGGGCAAATCCCAGATCGATTGTTATTCCACGACGTTTCTCTTCCGGAAGACGATCGGTATCAACGCCGGTGAGCCTTTTCACTAGCGCGGTCTTGCCATGATCGATGTGGCCTGCGGTGCCGAGGATCACGCCGCGCTCCAGGCTCCCTGTTCCCAAACTCTGAATGCGCGCAGCTCCCGATCGGTGCCCAGGTGATGTTGGAAGAATTCGCGGAGAAGACGTTGATGCGCTCGTGCATCAGCGATTTCCAGCGTCGGAATTCTTTCGCCCATTATCCATGCGCGCAGCGCGTCACGCGCTGCTGGCGGAAGAGTTCGTGTCGCCGACGCACCTGCTGCGCAGCGAGCGCAGAGCGCGCCGCCAATAGCGTGGGAAAATGCAACGCTGGCATTGGGACCGAGCGGTGCGTGGCAGTTTGCGCAAACATCGAGCGCAGGAGTGAACCCTAGCTCGGCGATTATTTTCCACGCGCCGCCAAGTGCGGCTTCGAGCGTTGTCTCGGAAGGAGCAGCAGCGATTCGATCGAGACACCCCTCGACCGTATCGAAAATTCCTGCGGCTTCCTCGTATGGGAAACGCAGAACGATTTCCGATATCATCGAAGCGCCGGTGAAGCGGCCGACGTCCTCACCGATTTGCGATCGCGCTCGAGTGACGTCGAGGGTGCCAAGCGTCTGCAGCTCGCGATTGGGGCGAACGTGAATCTCGGCGTTTCCCTGCGCGAATAAATCCATCGCGCTGCCGAAACGCTTTCGTGAATGTCGAGCGCCACGCGCGAGGACGGACTGAACGCCCGCTTCGCGCGTGAGGAGACGCAGAATTCTGGACGTCTCTAGGTAGTCGAACGCATGGAGAACGATTGCTTCGGTGAGCAGCGGTGCCATGCGCGCAATCTACAAACTCCCACTGAAGCGTGCGCCGATTATAAGGACACGTCCTGGCGCCGGGAAATGAAGCACCGTTTCGTATTCTTTATTCAGGACATTTTCAGCGCGAGCCGTTAGAGAAAATGACGAACGATTCGAGGCCGCTCGCCAGATATCGACCGATCCTGCAACATCGATTTTTGTATACGCGGGGAGTGTAACAGTTGGAGATGGGAACTCATTGAAATCGAGGTCCGGACGCTTTCCGATGTACGTGGCGGTGACTGCGAATGATCCTCGCCGTGGTGTAACTCTTAGAGTCCCCGATCCAGAGTGAGTGGGTCGTCGAAGGAGCGGTTGTCCCGGAAGAAGGTCACCCGTGTATGACGACGACACGCGCTTCACTAGTGGAGACGCCTGCGTGTAATTCCCAGACGCCGAGACGATGCCGGGCGGAGTGAATTCGAATTCCGCTTCGTATCCATTCGACTCCGCCTCGGTGAGATTTGCGAAGCTGCCGAGGTAGTTCGGCGGGCCACCAGGGACGTACTGGATGAGATCCCGGAATCGCTGATTGAAATACACCAGCGAAAC
>DATLDN010000179.1:0-7059 GCA_035525855.1 Gemmatimonadaceae bacterium | reverse complement strand
GCGGAAGCACGCGCCATATCAGGAAGCCGAGCGCGAGGAGAACTACGTAGTAAATGGCGACCTTGACGACGACTCTTGTCGCGGGCGACAGGCCCGGACGGGAGTTGTTACTCGCCATGTTTCAACCGATCCTCTAAGGGGGCGCTGAAATTTCGTGTCGCCGGGCTTTTCACGCCAGTTGCAACACGCTATACCCGCGACCAGATTCGGTTCATGCTGAAATTTTCCAGGATTCTTCCCGTTCTTGCGCTTGCTGCGGCACCGCTCCGTGCGCAAGGCACGCCGCCAACACTGGTTGTCATGATCACCATTGACGGCTTTGCCGAGAGGAATCTCGAGAAATTTTTGCCGCAGATGCGTGGTGGTCTCGCGCGTCTCGCTAATGGAGGGGCGTGGTTCACCAACGCCCATCATGATCATGGAATCACCGAAACGGCACCGGGTCATGCAACGCTGCTCGCTGGGCGATTTCCGCGATCGACAGGAATTGCTGCGAATCGTGCCGGCGTGTACGACCCCGATTCTCCGCTCGACGGATTTTCAGGTGGACTCGGAGCATCACCCAAGCGATTTCAAGGGACGACTGTAACAGATTGGCTTGTCACCAAGGATCCGCGCGCGCGAGCACTGTCGGTTTCATCGAAGGATCGCGCGGCCATTTTGCCGATCGGACGATCGAAGCAGCAGGTGTACTGGTATCCCGGCGACGGCGACATGACGACGAGCAAGTACTACGCGGACACAGTTCCGACATGGGTGTCGCAGTTCAATGCGCGCAGGATTCCAGCGAAGGCTACGGGTAAGACGTGGTCGCTGCTTCTCGCGCCGACCGAATACACAGAGCCCGATAGTGTTGCGGTCGAATCGAATGGGACTGATTTCGTTTTTCCTCATTCCCTTCCACCGGACACTGCAGCAACGGAAACACTTTTCTGGACATACCCGTTCGGCGATGAGCTGCTCGCTGCGTTTGCGCTCGAGGGTGTTCAGGCGATGAATCTCGGAAAAGGGCCGCAGACCGATCTTCTCGCAGTTTCATTTTCAGCCAATGATGCGGTGAGTCATCGCTTCGGTCCTGATTCGCGCGAGGCTCACGATCAATTGCTGCGCGCAGACCGGACGATTGGAATGTTTCTCGACTCATTGTTCAAGCTGCGGGATCCCTCGAAGATTGTGATCGCGCTCTCAGGCGATCATGGATTTGGTACTGCACCCGAGCTTGCGAAAAATCTGAATCCTCCGCCAACACGCGTTTCGATTCTTCCTGCACTCGTTTCTGCGCGACAGCGGTTGGCGAAGCTGCACGTCGATACCATGGCACTCGAGCAGGATGTGCAGGTGACTTATGTCAATCGTGATGCGTTCGCAAAGGCGAAGGTAAATCCTGACGAGGTGCTGCGTCCGTTTCGCGAGGATATCCTGAAGACTCCAGGCGTCGCCCGTGTAGATCGTTTCGCTGATTTACTGAAGGGCGACACGATCAACGATCGCATAGTTCGTCGCTGGTCACACCAGTTTCCTCCGGATGCTCCGATCGAGTTTTTGATAACGCTCACGCCGGGGAGTTTGTGGCGGAGTCCGCTCGTTGCGTCGCACGGTACGCCTTATGATTACGATACCAATGTGCCGGTAGTGTTTTACGGACCGCCGTTCAAAGCAGGGAGATTTACTGATTTCGTTCGGACAGTCGACATTGCGCCGACGCTCGCTTCAGCTGCGTTTGTTAACCCAACAGAGAAGCTCGATGGAGTTGTACTGAAGCAGGCAATGAAATAGTCAGTTTGCGGGTTCGGAGATTTCAGTTTGTCAGTTCGGAGATTCCAGTAGCATTGCCGAGAGGACGCATCGGGGCGCAAGGCTTGAGTGGATTACGCCGAAGGTTTCTTGGAGACGATGGCCAAGGGACGCGTGATGCGTCGGTACAGCAATGCTACTGAAATCACCGAACTGCAAAACTGAAATCTCCGAACCCGCAAACTGTCGCTTGGTTTGTCCGACAAGACTTTCCGGGATTTTCCGCCGGAGCGAGCTTCTGGAAGGCTATTCGTCACCGGCGCGGCACAGAGGTAGCATAAGTGTCAGTCATGCCCAAGCTATTGCTTCCGGTAGCCATAATTGCTGTCCTCGCCGCGTGCGCGCGCGAGTCCCGAGATCCGAACGGAATACGCAAGGAACCTCCGCCCCCCGAGAAAACCGAAGCGCAGCGGGTGGCACAGCTGAACGGATTGCACATGCCGGAATCGGTTCGATACGATCCCGAGCTCGACGTTTATTACATATCGAACATGACGGGATATGGATCCGCGAAGGATGGGAACGGATACATCATCCGCACGCCTGCCGACAATTTCAGCAAAGCGTCGATTCTAGTTGAAGGAGGAAAAAACGGAGCTGTTCTCGACGCTCCAAAGGGAATCGCACTGCACGGCGACACTCTGTGGGTTACGGACATCGACGTTCTTCGCGGATTTGATCGTAAAACGGGAGCAACGCTCGCGACGATCGATCTCAAGGGAGCCGGCGCAGTTCTATTGAACGATGTGGTCGTCGGTGGAGATGGGAAGATCTACATCACCGATACGGGCATCATCATGTCGGACAAAGGGGTGCTGCATCCCGGGGGCGACAAGATCTTCGCGATTGGACCGAACGGACCGTCAGTTCTCGCGCATGGTGACGAGCTCGGCCGCCCCAATGGAATTACATGGGACTCGAAGAATCAGCAGCTGCTCGTCGCGTCGTTCGATCCGTTTCACAGTCAGATCTATTCGATCAAACCTGGGAATCCGAGCCGGCCAGTTATCGCGCAGGGCGATGGAAAGTTCGACGGACTCGAGATTCTTCCGGACGGCCGGACGATCGTCGCAAGCTGGAATGATTCCGCGGTGCTCGCTGTCGATGGCAAGAAATTCAAGCGCCTGACATCCGAAGTGTGGGCACCCGCGGATATTGGTGTGGACACCAGGCGAAATCGCATCGCAATTCCCTCTGGGATCATGAATCGCGTGGAGCTTTGGCAACTGCCGCGGAGTAATTAGCTTCCGAGACCATATTTCACGGCACTTCCAGCCACGCACGCGGGTAGTTGTAGGGAATGCGCACTCCATCGATCACACTCGGAATAGCAGTAATAGTCGCCACCATGGCGATCGTTGCTGCGCGCGCGCCTGAGCATCGCGCTGCGTCAGTCACGGCGATCGCGTCAGAAGCTCGCCTTCCGGGCGCAGTCGTCGTCGCATCGAAGCCGACTCTGAAAGAGATCGTGGATCTGATAGTTGGCGAGCAGGGCTCGAGCGCTGAACAAGCGCGGATCGCTGCGATGCTGCGAAAGAAAACGAACGATGCGGCGCTCGCTGAGAGAATTGCCCGCGCCCTGGTGAACGAAGGCAAAAAGGCAAACGTTGGCGCAACTTTGCTCGCTGGAATTCTCATGGTTGAGAATCCGGACCTCGTGCCGAGGGCGACGAGCTCGGTCGGGGCGCGCGGGTTGATGCAGGTGATGCCGTTTCACGCGGGGAAATGGGGCTGCGAGTCGAATGACTTGTTCGACATCGAGTCGAACATTTGTCACGGTGTTCGAGTTCTTGCCGACAACCTGAAGCATTCGCGCAACCTCCCAACCGCTCTGCTCAAGTACAACGGCTGTGTTCGCGGAACGAACACTCCGGATTGCCATCGCTATGCGCGGATCGTGTATCGCTACGCACAGCGGAGCGCAGTAGGTCCTGACGGCAAAGTCACGGCATCGACACCGTTCTCGACGAAATCGGAATAGTTTCCTCCGTTCGTTCTCTACAACTCAAACTGTATGCATGCCATCGAAACGCGTGGTCTGCGAAAGGTTTATTCTGCGCCGTCTCAAAAGAAGCGGCGCGGTCCTCCGCCTATTCCCGGGACCAATACAGGTGGCCCACCCGCGGGCGGAGTGGGCGGTGATGTCGTAGCGCTCGACTCTCTGGATCTCGCCGTCAATCAAGGCGAATTCTTCGGGATGATCGGGCCGAACGGTGCCGGCAAGACTACGACAATCGGAATTCTCACAACACGCATTCGTCCCACTGCCGGAACGGCGACCGTCGCTGGTATGGACGTCTCCAGGAATGAAGTGGACGTCAGAAGACGCATCGGCGTTGTTCCGCAAAGGCCGAATCCCGATCGCAGTCTCGATGCGATGGAGAATCTCGTCTTCCACGCGGCGTACTTCGGAATTCCGCGCAAAGTTGCAGCGAGTCGTGCGACGGAGCTTCTCGAAAAACTCGAGATATCATCAAAGGCGCGTGCGAAGGTCGACGAGATGTCCGGTGGCCAGCAGCAACGACTGATGATCGCGCGTGCTCTCATTCACGAGCCGCAGGTTCTTTTTCTCGACGAGCCGACAGTCGGACTCGATCCGGGTGCGCGACAAAGTCTGTGGGCAATCCTTCGTGATCTTCACTCGCAGGGCCGAACGATCATCATGACAACGCACTACATGGACGAAGCGGATCAGCTGAGCGACCGGATTGCGTTGATCGATCGTGGAAAATTGCTCGCGCTCGATACGCCGAAGGCGCTCAAGGCGAGAACACCCGACGGATCGCTCGAGACATTTTTCATGTCGCTTGCTGGTCACGGAATCGACTGATGAACACAGAATACCCGAGCGTTTCACCCGCGCGAGTTTTTGGCGCATTACTCATGCGCGATGCGCGTGTGACCCGACGTGAGCTGCCGTTCTTTCTCATTAGAACGACGATGCAGCCGTTCATGTTCATAATCGTCTTCGGATTTCTGCTGCCGAAGATGGGATTCATGGGCGACCAGTACAAAACCACGCTGCTTCCCGGAATACTTGGGGTGAGCCTGACTATGTCGGCAATCCAGAGTGTCGCGCTTCCGATGGTTCAGGATTTCGGCTGGACGAACGAGATCGAAGATCGACTGCTCGCGCCAATTCAAATTCCACTGATTGCGATCGAAAAGATTGTTGTCGGATCGATTCAGGGATTGATCGCAGGGTTGTTCGTGCTTCCAGTTGCGAGGCTCATCATGGGCCCGATCCCGGGGTTTACTCTCGCGCACGCCGGCGAAACGGTATTCATGGCGCTGCTCGGCTCCGCCACGTTCTCGGCGATTGGCTTATTGATGGGAACAGCGATCAGACCGCAGCAGATCGGATTCATGTTCAGCCTGATCATCGCGCCAATGCTCATGTTCGGATGCGCGTACTATCCGTGGCGCGGGCTCGACGTCATTCCGGTGATGAAGTACGCTGTGTTAATCAATCCGCTTGTCTACGTTGCCGAGGGATTGCGCGGAGTGCTTACGCCTTCGGTGCCGCACATGAACCTGGCTGTGGTTGTCGCCGTGCTGATCGGGATGCTATCGATTATCGGCTGGCTTGGAATACGGAGCTTTGTAAAGCGGGCCGTGAAGTAAGATCTACGACCGGCCCTCTACGTCGCGCTCGCCCATTACGTGACGCGTGGCGCGACCTTCCTTCGGGTGATTGGTAGCCTCGAAATATCGGTCACCCTTGAGCTTGAGCTCGGCCATCAGCTTCTCATAGTCTTCCTGCCGCATTTCGTCTGCGATTCCGGGGACGAGCCCCTTCAGAAGAGTCAGACGATCCGCTAGCGACAACGAATTAGCGTGATTCACCAGGTCGCGTATCGCGGGTTTATCGAGGGATTCAGTTTCGCGGCTGGTAGTCATCAGCTCTCCAGTAGGTCGATGCTTCCCTGAATGGCTAGAACAGTCGGGCCGTGCTGTCAAGAAATAAGAGCCGACTGCTCAGTTTCACAGCTGGAATTAACCCGTTGGGTTTTGAGTCAATAGTTCTCGGCCGTCGGCGTTCGAGTGATGAGTCGTCGGTCGAACCCACCACTGAAAACCCGCTAGCCGATCGCCGAGAACTATTGACTCAGAACCCAACGGGTTAATTAGGCAAAATTGACATAGGGGAGGGGGGTATATAAACTTCAATCATGGAAAAGACTCAGAAGATTGACTTGGCCCCCTGCGCTTGCGGAATCGCCCATGATGGAATTGGCGCGCGAAAGGCACTTGGCGTCGACGCCTCGATCAAGGATCGCAATCTGAAAAGGCTGCGTCGCATCGAGGGACAGGTGCGCGGCCTCCAGGGTATGGTCGACAACGATCGCTACTGCGCGGACATCATGATGCAGATCTCCTCCGTCCAGGAAGCGCTCCGCGGAGTTGGGCGCGAGCTGATGCGGAATCATCTCAAACATTGCGCGTCATCGGCAATCCGCGCGGGCGAACATGAAGCCAACGAGATGTACGACGAGCTCATCGAGCTCATGTACAAGAACACACGATGAAAGCCGAGCTTGCTGTAAGCGGAATGACTTGCGCCGCGTGCGTGAGTCGCGTTGAGAAATCGCTGAGCCGCGTTCCGGGAGTTGAAAGCGCCGGAGTCAATCTCGCGACGAACCGTGCAACGATTGAATTCGATCCAAAGGCGGCTGACGTCGATGCGCTGATTCAAGCGGTATCGAACGCCGGATACTCTGCACGCAACACTTCTTCAGTCGGATTGTCGAGCGAAGCAGCTCGCGCCGCTGAAGCTGTGGAGGTGCGCGCTCGTCGAGACGAATACAACACGCTGAAGCGAAAATTCGTTATCGCGGCAGCATTGTCGTTGCCGGTTCTTATCATCGCGATGTCGCACGGAAAAATCAGCTTGCTCGATTTCGCCGGAGCGAATCGGGTGCAGCTGATTCTTACGATTCCTGTAATCTTTTATTGCGGCGCGCAGTTCTATCGGGGAGCGTGGGCTTCACTGCGCCATCGTGCCGCCGACATGAATACGCTGATCGCGCTCGGAACGGGCGCGGCGTTCGTGTATTCCGTCGCCGCGACAATCTCGCCGAGTCTCTTCGTGCAGGAGCGTATACACGGCGCGATGGTGCCCGTGTATTTCGAGGCCGCGAGTGTGATTATCACACTGGTTCTCCTGGGACGAATGCTCGAAGCGCGTGCAAAAGGCAGAACCTCGGAAGCAATTCAACGACTCGTAAAGCTCCAGGCGAAGACAGCGCGTGTTGTGCGCGATGG
>DATLDN010000039.1:0-3336 GCA_035525855.1 Gemmatimonadaceae bacterium | reverse complement strand
GGTGATCTCACAGTCGAGAGCTCGATCGGTGTCGGCTCGACTTTCACGTTTACGCTGCCGTCTAAATAATCCCAGTATAAGAATCACCGCGGTCAAGACTCAGGCTGAGTTGGGGCCGCGCCGAATATACTCGATATAGTGGGCCGTCTCATCCGCCACGGTCTTTCCGCAAATCCGCTCCACGACGTCGAACGACATATCGATCCCAGCCGACACGCCTGCAGACGAGACAATTCCGTCGCGCACGACGCGCTCGTCACGAACGACATCGATCGACGGATCGATCGAGGCAAGTAGATCGTACGCACCCCAGTGCGTAGTTGCTCGACGTCCCTTGAGCAATCCCGCGCGAGCAAGCAGGAGCGCCCCGGTGCATACCGAAGTTACGTGGGTCGACCGGGCCGATGTGCCGACAATCCACTTGATCACCTCGAAATCATCGAGTAGCTGCCGGACGCCAAATCCTCCGGGTACCACAAGCAAGTCTATCAGCGGTGCGCTGGACCAGGAGAAATGGGGTGAGACAACAAGGCCTCCTATAGCCGTCACTGCGTCTAAGGTGCGCGCAACCGTGAAGACCTCGAAAGGGGCAGTGTCGTCCGATCGACGAGACTCCACACCCCCCACCGTGCGCGTTCGCGAGAATACTTCAAATGGCCCCGCGAAATCCAATACCTCGACGCTATCGAAGATGAAGATACCCACTCGCATCTTATTGCTCATGCATTGTCTCTCATGGCGAATCGGGGACAGTCACGCCTGGCAGCGAGCCACCATGCACTTGGAATCTGACGACGGTCGACTCGCCAGTGAGAACACTGAGCTGATTCAAGGCAGCGACAGTTGCGAGGTAGGACTCCGAATTTGCCAGCGCATCGGCATCTGTCGATGAGTGCCAGAGTGACAATGCGCTGAAAGTCCCGTCAGCGCCGCGCAACATCAGAACGCCAAGGCAGCCAGGCTGTTGCTTGAACATCTCGGTTGACCGAGTGTTCGCGAATTGTTGGTACTCGCTTTCGCGGCCTGCGATTACGCGCGTCGTCCAGATGCGCGCAATCATCGCTCGAGCAACGAACGAGTGCTATGATGTTCGCGGCACCATCGTTCCTGAATCTGTCCGTCTTTGAACCGATAGATCACAATCGAGTCGTTTCGAATGACTTTGCCAGTGGCCGGAAATCCGAATATCGGGCCGGTGTGTGTGGCGTCCACCGTCATGCGCACTGCCACTCTATCCCCCTCGGCAACCATATCATCGATAGTGTGCCTGGTGTCAGGGAAAGCCGCGTAGAATTGCGGAAAGGCTTCGCGCAGTGCCGTTAGATGGTTCTGGCCCGAGCGGGATTCGCTCGCGTCGTGATCTATATAATCGTCTGCGTAGAAACCGAGCACCGCGGCGAGATCGCCGGCGTCGGCGCGCTCCATTAAGCGGCGAACCTGTTGTTTATTAAAGTCCTCGTTCATGACCGATTATATGGTTGTCAGTTGCGCTACGCAACTGTATCTTGGGGACAGGCACCCCGCTCCACGCTTGGCAACCTCGCTCGTATAGGAAGACGATGACCTCACACGTTTTGCATACTCCGACCACTCTGACGATTCGACCCGTGCAGCAAGGCGATGCGGGCGAGATCGCACGGATCTATAACGTCTATGTCGAACAGACTACGATTTCGTTCGAGGAAGAGGTGGTCAGTATCGAGGAGATGTCCCGGCGGATCGACGAGGTCCTCGACGCGAAGCTGCCTTTTCTGGTCGCAGAACAAGATGGGAACATTGTTGGTTACGCCCACGCATCGAAGTGGAAAGGCCGCTGCGCGTATCGTTTCAGCGTCGAGCTCTCCGTATACATCGACAAGCCTCATTCCGGGACGGGAATAGGCTCGAAGCTGTATGATGAATTGTTTCGACTTCTGCGCGAGCTGGGAGTGCATGCACTCATCGCGGGAATCTCATTGCCGAATGAAGCGAGCGTCGCCCTGCACGAGAAGTTGGGTATGACGAAGGTCGCCGAATTCAAGCAAATTGGATTCAAGTTCGAGCGTTGGATCGACGTCGGCTATTGGCAGGTGACGTTGGGGTAGTTGGCGCAACTGGCGCGCTGTCACGCGGTCGCGCAGCTCGTTCTGCAATTGATTCCAGCAGCGTCCCGGCGTCTCGTACGAACGATGCCGGAAAGTCCGACAGAATCTTCTTGTAGTCACGCTTCAGGTCACGCGTGATTGTCGAGTGCAGCCGACGACCCGAGGCAGTAGCGCTTATCAAACGCGCGCGGTGATTTGACGGATCGCGCTCACGCGACACCAGCCCCGCCACCTCGAGTGCATCCACCACTCGGCTCGCGTTGCTCTTGTTCAACACCAGACGCTCAGCAATCTGGGAAATCGTCAGGTGCCGTTCGTTAACAATGAACTCCAAAGCGTAGCATTGTGTCACACTGATGCCGCAGATGGTCTGGCGATCACGATCGCGAAATTGATAGTTCCGCAGAAGAGTAGTGAGCGCAGCATAGAATCGGTCGACATCCGCGCTCGACACAGGTCGCTGTGGGATAATTCACTCCAACACTTGAAAGATGTTCACGGATCAGGCCCCCAAGCCCGAGTTCACTACTCCCTTTACTGCCGTCACAAAGCGATCGAGCTCGCGGGTTGTGGCATAAACCCCAGGTGACACTCGAATCGCGTTCTGGAAAGGAGAGTGACGCCCCGCTTTATTCTGAACGATGATACCGCCCTTGTCCCGCAGGTGCTTCGCGACTTTTTCCGACGGCATCCCCTCGATTGCAAACGCCGCTACGCCGAAACTTCGGTCTGGAACATCCGGCGTCAGGATCTGAATGCGATCCATTCTCGCAAGCTTGTCGCGCCAATAGCTCCCCAGATACTTGAGCCGCGCCTGCTTTCGTGCGAATCCCAGCCGCGACTGAAAATCAAGAGCATACCCAATGGAATTATATGCAGCTGCATCGAACGTACCCATCCATTCGTAGAGGTCCATTGGATGTTCAGTCGTATCCCATGATGGCGGATGAAGCGGCCAAACCTTCCCGATGTGCTCGGGACGCATAATCAGCGCTCCGGTTCCAATCGGAGCGGCGAGCCACTTGTGCAGCGATGTGCCGAGGAAATCGACACCCATGTCGTTGAAGTTTACATCAAGGATTCCGACGCTCTGCGCGGCATCCACAAGTACCGCCACGCCGTGCCTCCTCGCGACAGCCGTGACTTCCTTCACTGGCAGCACTTCGCCGGACCATGCACTCACATGGGAGATGAGAAGCAGCTTCGTTCGTTGAGTAATGGCGCGCTCCACGCTGTCAACCAGCGCGAGCCG
>DATLDN010000143.1:0-13835 GCA_035525855.1 Gemmatimonadaceae bacterium | reverse complement strand
TTACGATCCGCGTAAAGACGGAGCGTCATCACAGTGCACGTGCCAATTGCGGTCAGAAGATATTCGTACGGCGTAGGGCCGAGATCAGTCCCACGAGCGTCAACCGGCTCATCACCGATGAGCGAATGCGTTCTTACGGTTACATCCACGCGGAATCCTGTTGCGCCAATTCGGGATGTAACCCAACGACCAGCGTCTTCGCTCATTGGTAGATCGCTCCGAGTGCGGGAATTCAGGAATGATACGTTTTTTGGTTCTTCTGGAAATATCGGGAATAGTCGACCTAAACTCCCGGCCGGCGACTCAGTTTGCGGGTTAGGAGATTTCAGTTTTTCAGTTCGGCGTTTCGAGTCGCATTGCCGCGACGACGCATCACGGCCTTACCCTGATCATTGCTTCCAGAAATCCTTCGACTAATCCACAGTGATTCGTCGAATCTCGACGACCAGGCCTCCGCCCAAAATACGTCGTCACGGCAATGCTACTCGAAACGCCGGACTGAAAAACTGAAATCTCCTAACCCGCAAACTGTGCTTTTAGGTTCTCTGACAAAACCATCCCAGAATGTGCTGAAGAACCCTTTTTTTAAGGGGCGAGATGGCGCCGACGATATTATCTTGACCCAACTTCCAGAGGGTAAAGCGTTGGCGCATACGGATGCTGTCGTAGTTCTTACAACAATTCCCACGAACGATGAAGCTGTCACGCTCATCAAGGCATTGCTCGAGCGGCGCTTGATCGCATGCGGAACGGTAATGCCCGGCTCCCGCTCGCTTTACCGTTGGGAAGGAAAGATCGCCGACGAGACGGAAGCGGTTCTTCTATTGAAGACGCGCTCGGGATGCGTCGAAGGATTGCGCCGCGCGTTCGCGGAGCTGCATCCGTACAAAGTGCCTGAGCTCCTTGCAATGCCCGTCACCGGCGGCCTCGAGCGCTACCTCGGCTGGATCAACAGCGAGACAAGTCTCACTATCGCTTAGCGACCTTGGGCCGGGCGTGGTCGTCCACTCGTTGCGCTCAGCCTCAATGAAAACATGACACGTCGCTCGATAGCATTTCTGGTCATCGGACTCTGGATCGCAGGCATGGCCCTTCTATATAGAAGGAACGGCCAGCAATCGCCGGAGCAGTCACTCGCTGAGGCGGGAATGCGCGTTGCACCCGGCACGTATTACTACAGGGTCGATCAGAGCGGGAAGCAGATCGGCGCCGGGTCATCCGCACTGGATACGAGTACCGCTCTCATCGTCGCGACGGATTTCGTTCGCGCCGCAGTTACGGCACAACGCGATACGTTTCGCTTCCAGGCTCGGTCCGAATCGCGCTATTCGCGGGGTCTGGGTTTTCGCGACTTCATAATGAAAGTCGAAGGAGACGTTCCTGCGTTTCTCTTGCGCGGTGTTCTGCAGGGCGAGGGCAGCAAGCGAACGATGGAGCTGACAACGGAGACGCCTAACAAGCATCCGACAACGCAGACGTTCGACGTCGCCGACCTCGTATTCATGCCGACGGTAGCTCCGGTTCCGCTGATGCTCGGCAAATCCCACAAGCCCGGGACCGCACTCACTGTTGGGATGTTTGACCCCCTCTCCCGCTCTGTTAAAAAGGTGCGGCTCAGAATTCACCAGGACTCGCTTTTCACAGTTACCGATAGCGCGGCGCTCGATTCCGCGACCGGACGATGGGTGCCTGCGCACCAGGACACCGTTCGCGGATGGTTTATCACCGGCGACGTTCCAACGCTGGTTGCGTGGGCGGACGAGAGTGGCCGGATCATACAGGCGAGTGAGGCCGGTGGTCTGTCGATATCGCGTACAAGCTTCGAGATCGCCTTCGAGAATTGGCGGTTGGACCAGGCTTCAGCGGATTCGGCGAAAAAGGCTGCAGCTCCAAAGGCGAGAACAAAGCGCCGATAGCGTTTACTTAACGCCTCAGACGGTCGTCTTACTGACGATCATGATTGAAATCTCCGCACTCACAAAACGCTACGGCTCCTTCACGGCTGTCGACGCGATAGACCTTCGCGTCCCCAAAGGGGAGCTGTTCGGATTCCTCGGGCCAAACGGCGCGGGGAAAACGACGACACTGAGAATCATCGCCGGAATTCTTCGCGCGACTTCAGGGACAGTTCGAATTGGCGGCGTGGATATATCCGCCGATCCAATGTCAGCGAAGAAAATTCTCGGATTCATTCCCGATCGACCGTTTATCTACGAGAAGCTTACCGGAATCGAGTTCCTGAGATTCGTCGGCGGGCTTTACAGTCAAAATGGGAAAGACATCGAACACCGCAGCCGGGAGCTGCTTGCATTGTTCGATCTCGAGAATTGGCGCGATGAGCTGGTCGAGAGCTACAGCCACGGAATGCGGCAGAAGCTGATCATCTCCAGTGCCTTCGTTCACAAACCCGATGTAATCGTGGTCGACGAGCCAATGGTTGGGCTCGATCCAAAGGCCGCTCGCATTCTCAAGGATCTTTTCCGTGAGTACGTGCGGCGCGGACATACAGTGATGATGTCCACGCATACGCTGGAAGTTGCTGAAGGAATGTGTGATCGCATCGGCATCATTCAGAATGGGAAGATTCGCGCGCTCGGCACAATGGACGATCTGCGCGCTGCATCCGAGCACGGCGATTCCGGACTCGAAGACATTTTCCTCCGGCTGACAGGAGAAAACGCCGCGCGCGAATTCGTCGACGTCCTCGATGCCTGAGGAAATTCTCACACCGAGCTTTCTGCATCTCCTCTCGCCCAAGTGGCAGAGCATTCGCGCACGCGCGAGGAAAAAAGAAAAGGGATCGACAGGGCGCGCAGCGGTTCTCGGACTCCTCGGACTCGCATTCTGGGGATTCATCTTCGGTGTTCTCTACCGGGTACTGATTTACTTCAAGGGCGTTCCCGAAATCGGACCGCTGCTCTCCGGCAAGCTCCTCGGCTTGCTGCTTGTGAGTTTTTTTGGAATGCTCCTGCTGTCGAATGTCATCGCAGCCTTGTCGACATTCTTCCTCGCGAAAGATCTCGATCTTCTTGTCGCTGGTCCTGTCGATTGGTTGCGATTGTATTTCGCCAAGCTCACCGAGACGTGCGCTTACTCGAGCTGGATGGTGATTCTTCTCGCGGTGCCGATGTTTCTCGCGTATGGAATCGTGTTCGACGGTGGGCCAATGTTTATCCTCGTCGTAATTGCCGGATTTATTCCGTTCCTGCTATTGCCCACCGTTGTGGGCTCTGCAATAACATTGCTTCTGGTCAACGCGTTTCCGGCACGGCGAACGCGCGACATTCTGACAGTTATCGGCTTGCTCGCAGCAGGCGGACTGGCGTTGCTGTTCCGACTGATGCGACCCGAACAGCTTGCCCGACCGGAAGGTTTTCGATCGCTAATTGAATTCATTTCCGTTTTGAAAACTCCCACGTCACCGTATTTGCCGAGTGAGTGGGTGCAGACAGGACTGATGAGCTGGCTTCGGAAGGAACCCGATTTTCTTCCCTTCTATCTGCTCTCATCCACCGCGGCCGCATTTCTCGTACTCGGCGCCATTTTGCACCGGCAATTCTATCTGGTTGGCTTCAACAAGGCGCAGGAGAGCTCGGAGCGTTGGGCGAGAGAAGGAATGGCAGGCGTCACTCTGAACAGGTTGATGAGCCCGTTTGGAATCGTGCGCCGAGAGCTGGTACTCAAGGAAGTGCGGTTGTTTTTCCGTGACACGACGCAGTGGTCTCAGCTGATTCTTCTTGCAGTGCTGGTTGTCGTGTACGTGGTGAATGTGAAGCTGCTTCCTGTGCGTGGACCAGGAGTGAGCTTCTTCATCTCGAACCTTATTCCGTTTCTCAATCTCGTTCTCGCTGGATTTGTCCTCGCTTCAATTGCCGCGCGCTTCATCTTCCCGGGAATCAGTCTCGAGGGACGAACGATGTGGCTGTTGCGATCGAGTCCACTCGCGATGCGTGAATTGCTTTGGTCAAAGTTCTGGGTTGGCGTGATTCCGCTTCTCGTGATGGCACTTGGACTCGTGATCACGACTGGAATGTTGATGCATGTCACTCGTTTCATCATGCTCGTTTCGATTGGAACGATCACCATGATGACCTTCGCGATTGGAGGTCTCGCCATCGGATTCGGTACGATGTATCCGCGATTCGAGACGGAAAACGCTGCACAGATTCCTACATCCTTCGGCGGTTTGCTTTTCATGATGGCGTCGATCGTGATGATCGGCGCGGTGATCATGCTCGAGGCTCGACCGGTGTTCGGCTATCTCGCATCGAGAGCGTTCGGTGCGGAAAGCAGTCAGCTCGAGATGTTCATTGGTTTTGGGCTCGCAGCCGCGCTCTGCGTCGTGGCAACATTACTCCCGATCCGAATCGCGCTAAGGCGCCTCGAGGCGCTGGAAGCATAGACCCGCAGTTTGGCTCTTGGCGGCACCCCCTCAAGCCGCCAGTATTGCACGTCCCGAAAATCGAGTGTTCTGATAAAAACGCGACTGCTCGCATTACTGGCATTTTGCTCTGGTTGCTCTGCGCTCGTTTATCAGGTCGCGTGGCTGCGAATGCTGCGTCTCATTTTCGGCACGTCGACAGCAGCATCCGCGGCGGTTATGGCCGTGTTTCTCGGCGGGCTCGGGTTTGGAGCGTTTTTCCTCGGGCGACGCGCCGATCGCGCTGAAAACCCGTTAAGACTCTACGCGATCATCGAATTCGGGATTGCGTTAAGTGCAGCGCTCACGCCCGTCCTCACAGAATTAGCACGGATGGCGTACGTAGGACTCGGGGGTACACTCGCGCTGGGCACGATTGGTGGAACCGTGGTGCGCCTACTTCTATCTACTCTCGTACTCGGCGTGCCGACGTTTCTGATGGGAGGAACGCTGCCCGTTATGGCGCGAGGGGCACGGTCGACTGCCGACGTGAATCGTCGGTCGCTTGGCGCACTGTATGGAATGAATACACTGGGCGCTGTTATCGGCACGCTCGCCGCAACATTCGTTGTGCTTGAAATGCTTGGCACACGTGCGACGGTATGGGCCGCGGCCGTCCTCAATGTGATAGTTGCAGTCGTCGCGCTTTCGATGTCACGCGTTGCTTCGCACAAACGCGCTGCGAGCTCGGACGACGTGCACGTTCCGTCTGACGTTGCTCACTCCGCACCGGCATGGCTCGTCATGACCGCCGCGGGGATCGTTGGATTCGTTTTCCTGTTAATGGAGCTCGTGTGGTATCGCATGCTCACGCCGCTCCTTGGTGGATCGTCGTACACGTTCGGGCTTATTCTCGCCGTGGCTCTGCTCGGTATCGGAATCGGCGGGTTGAGTTACGCGATTTTCGGACGTCGTCCAACGACTTTAGCGTTCGCATTTACGTGTGCACTCGAAGGTTTGCTTCTCGCGCTGCCGTTTGCTTTTGGGGATCGTGTCGCGTTGTTTGCGCTTGGCGAACGCCAGGGAGCGGCGACTTTTGGATCGATCGTATGGGGCTGGCTGCTCGTCACGGCAGCCGTCGTTTTCCCGGCGGCCGCGCTTTCGGGTTACCAGTTTCCACTCCTGGTTGGCTTGCTCGGCAAAGGCCGAAAACAACTTGGCGCAGATATCGGAAAAGCGTACGCTGCCAACAGCGGTGGTGCGATTGCGGGATCTCTCGCGGGCGGCTTCGGACTAATTCCGCTGCTCAGTGCGCCCCGCGTTTGGCAATGCGCCGTCTTCCTTCTGGTAGGTCTCGCAGTAGTTGTCGCGATTTACTCCGCACGCAAAGGAGCGATGCTTCGCTCAGCTGTTTTGGTGAGCGTCCCCACGGTGATTGCCGTTGCGTGCTGCTTTGCACTCGGTCCGACACCGTTCTGGCGAGACTCGCCGATTGGCGCGGGACGAGTGCGCCTCGCGCTCACGGACGGAAATGCGGTCCAGCGTGCACTCAACATGCGGCGGCTGGAAACATTGTGGGATGTTGATGGAATCGAGAGCGCGGTGAGTCTCGACCGCGCAAACGGAATCTCGTTTTACGTGAATGGAAAATCTGACGGCAGCGCGATTGGTGATGCGGCGACGCAAGTAATGCTTGGTCTTCTCGGCTCGATGCTTCATCCGGATCCGAAACGCGCGCTTGTGATCGGGCTCGGAACAGGCGAGACAGCAGGTTGGCTTGCGCAGGTTCCGTCAATCGAACGAGTCGATGTGTACGAGCTGGAGCCTGCACTTCTTCGCATTGCAGATGCGTGCGCGCTCGCGAATCAGAACGTTTTATCGAATCCGAAGGTGCACGTCATTCTTGGTGACGCGCGCGAGCTGCTGCTCACCGGCAACACCAAATACGACGTGATCGCATCTGAACCATCGAATCCATATCGGGCAGGGGTATCCAGCCTATTTACCCGCGAGTTCTATAGTGGAGTTACGGCGCGGCTGAACCGTTCGGGGATTTTTGTGCAGTGGGTACAGGCATATGAGGTAAAGTCTGATGCAATGCGCACGATCGTCGCGACGCTGCACGCAGTATTTCCATTCGTGGAAACGTGGGAGCTAATGCTCAACAAGGATCTTGCCTTCGTCGCAAGCAGAGACGCGTTGGTTCACGACCTGTCTCGCGTGCGATCGCGTGCGGAAACCGAGCCGTATCGCACTGCGATGTCGCTGGTGTGGGGAGTGGGGGGACCGGAGGGACTTTATTCCGGAATGTTGGGGAACAGCGAATTTGCGAACGACTTCGCCAAATCAGCGCACACTGCAGTTAACACCGACGACCGAACGTATCTGGAGTTCGCGTTTGCGCGAAGCGTAGGAGATACCGCCAAGGATTTGCCAGGCGAGATGAGACAGTCGGCGATCAATCGTGATCATCGCGCTCCACATTTCGTAAACGGAGCACTTGACTGGAATGTCGTCGAGGAGCGCAGACTCACGCGCGCAATTACAGAAGCGGGATCGCTACCAGACGTGAAGCCCACCGAAAAGTTTTCCGATGCACGCCAGACAGCACGCTACGCTTACGCTGAAGGCGATCTTGGCCGCGCCCGCGCATACTGGGTCGTGCAGAAGACCGATCCAATCGCGCTCGGGGATTTGAGGATGGTCGCCGAAAGTTATGCAGCCGCGGGCGACTCGAGCACCCTTCAGTTCATCGAACAACTACGGCCTCTGGAGCCCGTCGAGGCCGAGGCATTGATGGCAGTTTTTTCGAATCGGACGAACAACCATAATGGTGCGGTGGATCATTTGATCAACGCGCTCACCCTCTATCGCTCCAATCCGTGGGCTAACAGAGCTTTGATCGAGCGAGCATTCGACGTCATCGGTTCCAGCGTTCGCGGAGATTTGTCAGGCTCACGGCGATTGTTCGCCGCATTGAAGGAGCCATTCGCTGTCAGGGCGCTGGATGTGAGTCGCCTTCAGGTGCGCTCGTTTATTGGGCTTGGTCCGGGTTTCGAGAAGGACTGCGTCGAGGCGCTCGTTGACCTCGAGCCGAATGTACCGTGGGACAATGTTCTTCTGCAGGCGCGATATCAGTGCTACGAAAAGGAACAGAGTCCACTCGCGCCCAAGGCGAAGCGCGATCTGGAAAAATTCTTATCGCACTGACTGCTCGCCTGGGACCGGTAATCCGCAGTTAGAGCAAAAGAGCGCGTCTCGCTCGGGGCGTGGACCGCACACATCGCAAACCGGCCCACCGCCGGCACGCATCACCGCTACCGCCCGCTGCGTGTACTCCGTTTTCAAAGCGGAGTAATCGGTTTCAGAAAGTTTTCCGGTTTCGCGATCGAATTCGATTTCGCGAAGTGCATCGATCGCAGAATTCGACTGCGCTTCGTCGGGCGAAGCGGAGACTTCGGGGCGATAAACTGTCGGGCTCGTAACAAGCAGTGGATACAACACGAACGAGAGCGCCAACAGCGCGAGAACGCTCCCTGCGATGAGAGGAATCAACTGTCGTCCTTGAGCGCGACGCTGATCGCATCGAGCTCGGCGGCTGTTGCGTTTGTGCTAACCGGACCGGGAACGGGCCGCGCCGCGGCGCGCTCACCCCATTTGCGAATCAGAACGAACACTATGACCGCGCCCGCGGAAATCGCAATCGACGGCGTTACGTAGCCGAGCCAGTTAAAACCCTTCTTTAACGGCGACATTAAAACCCGCTCTCCGTACACGCTTTGAAACGCAGAAAGAATTTCCTTCGCCGCGTAGCCACCATCGACAAGACTCAGCACGTCTGCGTGCATGGCCGGGGATACGCTGCATGAGAAGTCGGTAGTTCTACAGGTGTATATATCGAGCGGGCAGCCACACTGACATTTGAGCTGATGCTCCAGGTCGTCACGCTCCGCATCCGCCATCGAAGCGCGCGCATTCGCTTTGGCAGCGAGCTTCACGGGACGATACGCATCCTGTTCCATTGGGCCGGAAAACGTCTGCGTGATTTGCTGCGCGCGAGCCCGCGTGCTGAAACCAAGGGACGCTGCACCTATTGTCGCACTCGCAAGAAACTGTCTGCGAGTCTGCATCACGCTTCGACTAATTCGCGCGACGGTTCGGGAGTCGCAGCGGGCTGCATCGTTGCTGCATAACCGGCCTGCACTCTTCTGCGTTTCGCCTGCGGCCACATTACAATCAACCCGCCAATCGCCATAAGCCCACCGCCGATCCAAACCCACGCAACCAAAGGATTGAAAGTCACCCGAACCTCAGCGCTTTCATCGGCCCGAACACCCGCGAGAACCAGATACACGTCCTGCTTCAGCGAGCTCCGGATTCCAACTTCCGTAGACGGCTCAAACGTCGGCTGACCCCGACTATCGACATGCTGACGCTTTTCGCTGGACATCACTCCCATGGGTTGCCCATCGCGACTGACATCCAGAGCGATTGCCGTTACCTGTCGGTTCAAGGCATCGTATCGCGAAATTCCCTGGCTCACGAACTTCCACTTCCGACCGAACGGATCGACAAGCTCACGCGAGTCACCAGGCTTGAGTGTCAAATCGTTTTCCCTCTTGAACGCCAGGCCTGCGAATGCGCAGAAGATCACCACGATCCCCATATGGACGATGTAACCACCATATCTACGGCGATTACGCGCGATGAGATGAGCAAACGCGGGCAATACACTTTCGCTGTACATCCGCCGGCGCGCCCCGATTCCCTTATAGAACTCCTGCACGACAGTCATCGTGACAAACGCGGCGAATGCATAAGCAATGATTGCCGCAGTATCACGCATTCCGAATATCAGGAGAACAAACGGAGTGGTAATGAGCGCGATCACAGGCCCGAGAAATTGTCGCTGGAGATTTGCAATCGACGCTCGCCGCCACGCGACGAGAGGACCAATACCGGTCAGGAGCAGCAGCAATAGTCCAAGCGGAACGTTGACAGCGTTAAAGAACGGCGGTCCGACAGTGATCTTTTCACCACGAACAGCTTCGGTGATAATCGGGAAGAGCGTTCCCCAGAGAACCGAAAACGCAATTCCAACGAGAATAAGATTGTTGTAGAGGAATGCCGCCTCTCGCGACACCATGCTCTCGAGCTCTGCTTTCGCCTCGAGATCCTTCAGTCGCGTGGTCACGAGATATGCGGTGACCACGATTGCGAGAATCAGGAATCCCGCAAACCATTTCCCAACCGGCGACTGCGCAAATGAGTGAACGCTGGAGATGATGCCGCTACGTGTGATGAACGTGCCGAAAATGGAAAGCAGAAACGTTGACACGACGAGCGTGACGTTCCATTTGCGCAGCATGCCGCGCTTCTCCTGCACCATTATCGAATGCAGGAACGCGGTGTTCACCAACCATGGAAGCAGTGACGCGTTCTCGACCGGATCCCATGCCCAGTAACCGCCCCATCCAAGCTCGACGTACGCCCACCACATTCCGAGTAAAATTCCGGTAGTGTTGAAGAACCACGAGAGCAGCGTCCACTTTCTTACGGCAGCAAGCCACGCCGCATCCAATCGGCGAGTCAACAAAGCAGCAATCGCAAACGCGAACGGAATCGTTGTTCCGACGTAGCCCAGATACAAGTTCGGAGGATGAATCGCCATTCCGGGATTCTGGAGCTGCGGATTCATTCCTCGTCCATCGGGCGGAATCCAGTCGAGTCGCTCGTATGGATTGGCGCCGAGGCACATGGTCGCGAGGAAGAAAATCAAAACAAGCGCGAGAGTGCCCGACACATACGGCATCAACGCACGGTTGCGTGATCGATTCGTGTAGACAGCGATAGCGGAATAAATCGCGAGAATCAAACACCAGAAAAGGAGTGAACCCGCCTGCCCTGCCCAGAATGATGTGAAGAGGTAGGCGGTCGGAAGATTCGCGCTGGTGAATGACGCGACATACTTGAATGAAAAATCGTGCGTGAAGATCGCGGTCCACAAACCGAGCGATGCGAGAACGACCATCGCGAGTGTCGCGTAAATTCCGCGTTCTCCGCTTGCGGCTAAATCACGTCGTCCCTGGTATCCGCCAGCGAACGACACCGTCGCCGCCCAGGTCGCCATGAGCAGTGCGACCCAGAGGGACAGCTCACCAACAAGGATCACGCTTTGTTTACCGTCGCGCGATATCCGGGCGTGGACTTGTAATGGTCATCGCCCTTCTGAGGTGCATTCTCGTAGCGTGATGCGCACTTGGCGAGGAGCGTCGTTGCGTGAAACGTTCCGTCGCGGCTCAAACGTCCTTCGACGACGACATCGACACCATCAGTAAATGTGTCGGGAGTGATACCGCGGTAGATGACGTTGTACGATTTCGCGCCATCGCTCATCGAGAATGCGACCTGTCGTCCGCCTGGCTGCCGCACGATGGAACCAGGAACGACCCGTGCGCCAACTTTTACACCAGTCTCATAGAACGTCGGATCGCTCACCGTTTTCGCAGACAACTCGGCCGGTGTGAGATAATAGACTGCCGTGTCGCGGATCGAGCTGGCCATCAAATAGCCCGCAGTGCCGAGGACCACGAGGCCGCCAGTCAGGAATTTTGTACGGGCTTTCATCGCCTTGAATATACGCGGCTACGCACTGCTAAGCTTCTTCCCATTGGAACCGGGCTGCGGCGACCGCCGCAAAGACCGCAGCGAATGCAAGCAGCACGAGAATGGGCACCACTGCACCGTCAAACCCAAGCCCACGCCACGTCATCGCGTCGAGACCATCTATAGCCCAGCGGACCGGAACGACTTTCGTCGCCTGCTGAAGCCAGGCGGGAAAAATGAATGCGGGAACCCAGGCGCCCCCGAGCATAACCATCATGAGCACTGCGAGAGTAGTCACTCCGCGAGCGGTTGCAGGAGTTTTTCCCAACGCCGCAACGAGCAATCCGAATGTCGCTGCCATCAGCGCGCACGCAACTGATACTCCGATAAATCCAGCAATGCTGCCTTGTATACGAACGCGAAAAACGATCATCGCAAATGCAAACGAAACCCAGAGCGTGAGCAACGATATCAACGCCCCGCTCAACACTTTGCCACCGAGCAGCATGAACCGCGAAACGGGAGCACTTCTCAGTCGCTTCCACAACCCGCGCTGTCGCTCGAGAAGCATCTCGATGCCAAGATTTGCCATCGCGAACAAAAGGAACTGCACTCCCATTCCTCCGAAGGAATGAGCGTAACCGTTGTAATTGACGTTTGCTCCGGACGTCACCGCTTCTTCGGTCACCGTATAAGGCATCGCGAGGCCGCCACCGCCGGACGAGCCGCGTGCTGAATCCCGATCGTAGTAGCTCTGCACTGACTGCAGCATCTGACGCAATGCAGATCTCTGAACAGGATCCATCGACATAGAATCGACTTGCGGCAGCGACTGGTTCACGAGCCTGCGGCCACTTTGCCCTCCAAACATTTCCCTGCTTACTGCCTGCATCACGTACTGCGTGAGTATCCCACTGACCATCGCGAGCTCCGTGCGATGTGATGGATCGTAGAGGACACGAAGCGCGGGCTGGGGAGCGAGTCCGAGAAATGCCCTTCCGGCAGCGTCCCCGAAGGCTGCAGGAATGATTACCACGACACTGGTCTTGCCGCGCTTGACTGCATCGCGCGCAGTTTGTTCAGTCGCGACTAAGACTCTGAGATTTTTGTCCCTTCGCGCGCCGGAGACAATGCCTTTTGAGATTGCGCTGTTGTCCTGATCGATGATGGATACATCGATCTTCGCTGGCTCACTGTTTCCTGAACCGCCGCCGAAGATCGCTCCGAAAAACGATGCAATTGCGATGGGCACGACAAACGCCACTATGACAGAACGCCGGTCGCCGAAGAAGATCAGCAGATCCTTTCTTACCATGGCGAGAACGGGTCTGAGCCGCATCAGTCGCGCAGGCTCCTTCCGGTGAGTGTAAGGAAGACAGACTCCAGCGTGGCGGGCTTTCCGTCAGTCGTTGGCAAGCGATCTTGAAGACCGGCGAGCGTATCGTCTGCAATCGCGTGCCCGCGATCGATAACAACAATGCGGTCGGCGAGCCGCTCAACCTCTTCCATATAGTGTGTCGTGTACAGCAATGCTTTGCCCTGCGCCTTTAGATGCTCGAGGTTGTCGAAGATTGCGTTCCTGCTCTGCGGATCGACACCAACGGTTGGCTCGTCGAGCAGGAGAATATCGGGATTGTGTAGAAGCCCTGCCGCGAGATTCAGACGCCGCTTCATGCCCCCGCTGAAATTTTTTACTGGATCGCCTGCACGATCGGCCAGCCCGACAAGTGTGAGTGCAGAATTCATCGCTTCGTCGAGCGCGTGGCCAGCGAGATCGTACAGTGACCCGAAGAATTTCAGATTCTCGCGCGCGCTGAGCTCTTCGTACAACGCGAGATCCTGAGGCACAAGACCCACTCGCCGCTTGGCCGGATCAGTGTCACCGCCAAGAGGCTTTCCCTCGATCATCACCTCACCACGCTCTGGTGTTAGCAGTCCCGCAATCATCGACACCGTTGTCGATTTGCCCGCACCGTTGGGTCCGAGCAGACCAACCAGCTCGCCCTTGCGCAAGCTGAATGACACGTCGTCGACCGCGACGACAGAACCGAATGACTTCCGTAAATTGCGAACTTCGAGCGCGGGATTTTCAGTCACGTCAACGCTGCGTCGATTTCAGCATCACGAAGGCCGCACCACCACCGCCAGCGTCCCACACGAGATCGCGATAGCTGAACAATCCATACGATCGTCTATCGTAAAACTCCTTGGCGACTGCAAATCCCGCCGTTGCGCTGATTGCACCTGCAAACGCCGTGTTGCGGTTGGCGCCGACAGCTTGCAGCCCACTGAACGTCACGCTCTCGACGAATGCAGACATGAAGAAATGCTTGAGCTTGTCGATGCCAAACCACGAATCGCGAGGTCGCGGGTTCTGAGCGCCAGCTACGATGGGCGCCAACGTCAAGGTCGCGATTAATAGAAGGCGTCGCACTACGGTTTCGCTGGAACGGCCTTGATGAACGCGACAATTGTCTCGATCAGCTTCGGCATCACCGGAAGCGACGGATCGCTGTATTTAGGAATCTGCGCAACGCGATCGCCGCTCACTTCCTTGAGGATGTGATTCATTCCTTCGATGGTAACCAGCTTCGCTGATTTACTTCCCGCGGCGAGTGCGTTCGCATCATCCATCGAAGTTTGGATGTCTGTAGTTCCCTGAATTATGAGCGTCGGAACCGTGAGCTTTCCAATCTCGGCGGCCGGATCGTACTTGAACCACGAAATGAGATACGGCATCACGCTTGGTCGAAAGAGCGCTTGCATGCCGGGCGGAACAGAATCGGGAATTGTTCCGGCGGAAAGATCTGCGAGTGCGCGCTCGGTCTGCGCGAAGAGTTCCGCTGGTAACGCAGGCTTGAGCTGCTCG
>DATLDN010000317.1:0-6079 GCA_035525855.1 Gemmatimonadaceae bacterium | reverse complement strand
AGGGGATCGGTGTTGTTCGATGTTTGGTATCAGCGTTATTCGCTGAGGCCAGGTGCGCGTAATCCAAATCAGCGTCGACCAGATTCGACAGTGTTTGCGAAGGTGTGGACTTCGACTGAGCCGACGACGACTCCTCGTGGTCTCGCTGATCCTGCTCGTGCGGCGGAAGCGTTTGCGTGGGCGGTGGGTGAGACGAAGAGATTATATGGTAGTGTGGATGTTCCGTGGGGTGATGTGCATCGAGTGCGGATTGGGAACGTTGATGTTCCTGTTGGTGGTTGTGGGAATGATTTGGGGTGTTTCCGAATCTTGAATTTCACTCGTGCTGCTGATGGGAAGCTCGTTGCGAATGGCGGCGATGGTTGGATTCTCGCAATCGAATTCGGTGACACTCCACGTGCGTATTCTGTGCTCGCATATGGCGAGAGCGCTATGCCCGATTCACCGTGGCACTCCGATCAGGCGGCGATGTTCGCGGCTGGAGAATTAAAGAAAATCGGTAATCCCGTTAGGTGAAAATCTGGGTCACTGGCTCGATCACGTAACGATCAGCGAGCGGTTCGTCGAGGGCGTTCCTGTCGATCACTGAATTTCCGGTCGGAGTCGAGTCGACAAATGCTTTGTGGTCGGACACGTTTAGCGAGCGGACTCATCTTGTCACTTTGCTCATCCATGCATCACCGTGGAAATCTCTTGTGACTGCGATGGCGCGTTGCATATCCGCCGAGATTGCCACGTTTCCGATCGAGTGTCGAATCTTACCGAGTTTCTCGACAGTGCCTTCTGGACGCACGCGATAAAGGCTGGCTGATTCTACAGCATCGAAAACTACGACTGCGAGTGACCCGTCATCGAGGATTTGCAGCCGCCCCTGTTCCGCAAAGATGTTCATCACCGTCGTGATTCGTCCGTCCGCAACGGATAACCTTGCGACAACCATGGAATCACCGGCCGCGTTCCATCCGAGGAAGGCAATCGTGCGCCCGTCCCCCGAGGCGACCATGCTGAACACATACAGCAATGAAGAAGGGATGTCGATCTTCCGCACTGAAGACGATACGTCCCGCTTGATGTTAAGAGTTCGTCCATCACTCCCAATCCACGCCCAGGCGTGATCACGCTTGAGGCGCGCGAGGTTCCATACCGCGGAATCGGTAATCGAAAGAGCTGCAGTCGACACACCCGCTCGAACGTCAAGAAGCGAAAACCGGAGACCGGATGGTGCGGCGTCAATAAACGCAATCGTGGACGAATCCACCAACGTCGCCATGACGTGGCGTCCTGGAATCGGCACGCCGGTGCCCCCTCCGAAGGGGACGATGATCCATTGCCGCTCGTCCGGCGTTGCTATTCTGGCGTCCTTGACAAAGGCCACTACGCCGCCATCATGCGACAAACTTGGAAGAGGCGGAATAGTGCTGCGGCTGACGCGCTTGTCCTCGGAAAAATTTCCCTTCAGCAAATGTTCCACTGAAAGCGCCCACAATCCGTACTCGGTCAATCGTTCGTCGAAAACCAAGTTTGAGCCATCAGCAGTTACGCCAAATGCCGTTTGCGTTCCGGTGTGTACCGTATCGCCACTGATCGCAAACTTCCCGTTGCCTGGCTCGAACGGTAGGCGGACAATAGAGGCACGCTGCACGCCTCCAATACTTCCTGTTTGAAACCATAGTGCATCGGCCGAAGCAACCACCCCGCCCGAAACAAAAGCACGCGAGACGACCAGCGACGAATGTCTCTCTCCGCCCCGGTCTGATGAAATCCACTCGACAATCGCCCCGCGAGCAAGTCCGTAAATGATTCGACGCGAGCCAGGTACTGACGTAATGGCAAAAATGAAATCGGCAGGGCCGTTGACGCGGATGCTGTCACTCGGGACGCCGTCCAGCCCACTGACGAGAATCCACATTACCTTCGCAGGCCGGGCGACGCGCCACTGCAAGAGGGAATCGCCACCGGAATAAAATGCGGCAGCGTTTGTTGCAAGCTTTCGAGGAGCGCCGCCGAGCGTCGAAAGTATGAAAGAGCCAAAAGCTCGATCAATTGTGCCGTTGAAGATTATGTTCCGCCTGTCCGGACTGATCTCGATCCAGTAAATCGCGGTGGCACCATCGTACAGTCTGCGTGCAGGCCCGCCGTCAACGTCCTGCAATTCAATGCCATAGCTGCAGCCCTCCGCGCCGCAGTTCGTGACAACGTATGCCAGCGTCTTGCCGTCTCCCGATATTGCCGGCGATGACACCGCACCCGTATTCGTGATTTGTCTTCGATCGCGCAGTGTTGGCGCGTGAGAGGTAGTGGCGGCGGACCTTCCTCGTGAAAGCCAGAACCCAGAGGCAAGTATTGCGATCGTCGCGAGTGCGATGGTCGGCCAAAGTAATTTCGAGCGAGAGAAGGACGTCCGCTTTTCCGGAATCAGAACTCTTAGAGCGCGCACGAACTCACCCGCCGATGCGAAGCGATCGACAGGAACTTTCGCGAGAGCTTTCTCAGTCGCGCGATCCATTGCGAGAGGAACTGTGTCCCGAATTACACGGAGCCTTACCGGTTTCTCCGTGAGCAGCTTGGCAACGATGGCCTGTGCAGTCGCACCGGTGACTGGCGGCTCGCCTGCAATCATTTCGTAGAACACAGCACCGAGCGAGTAGACGTCGCTACGACGATCAAGGGTGCGCTCTCCTGTTGCCTGCTCGGGGCTCATGTATTGCGGCGTCCCAAGCGACAGTCCTGTTTCGGTGAGCCGGTTGCCGCCCGCCTCCTTTACCGCGAGCGCAATACCAAAATCCGCGAGTACCGCTTCGCCCTGGTGGATGAGAATGTTCTCGGGCTTGATGTCACGGTGAATAACGCCCTCTCCGTGCGCGTAGTCGAGGGCGCTTGCGACCTGAGTGACTATCGAGACGGCTTCGGAGATGTCGATCTGCTTCTCGCGAGTAATCTTCGCGCGCAGCGATTCTCCGCGGACGTAGGGAAGAACGTAGTAAAGAATTCCATCGGCCGAGCCTGAGTCGATCAGTGTGAGGATATGTGGATGATCGAGTTTCGCGGCAATTCGAACTTCGGTAAGAAAACGCTCTGTACCGATTACCGCGCTCAGATCTGCGCGCAGAACCTTGAGTGCCACATCGCGATCGTGCTTCAAATCGCGAGCGAGATAAACGGTGGCCATGCCACCCGATCCGAGCTCGCGCTCGATGGAATAGCGATCGGCTAACGCTGAACGAAGACGCTCGGTCGCTGGCATGTAGACCGGAAACATGCCGCCGCCAATAATCTGGCGGAAGACGAACTCAACGCTTGTCGGTCGGGAGCCCTGCCTCCTGCCATGCCTGCCAGCCACCCACAAGCGCGGTCGCTCTCCGCCACCCGGCCTTTCTCAATTGGCGCGCCGCACGGGCGCTCGTCGCTTCATCAATTCAAGCACAATACAAAACCAGCGTCGCATTTTGCGACAGTTTGAGCGACTTCGCGTCACGCACGACATGATCGGGATCGAGACGCACCGATCCTGACGCTTTCAATTCATCTTTTCTGAAACTGCGATCGGCTCGCGCATCGACGACAATTACCTCCTCACCGCGCTCCTTGAGGCCGAGCATCTCATCGATCGTAATCTTCTCTTTTTCCTCCGCCGCCGCTTCCTCCGCAATCGGAAGTGATTTGCGCGACGGCGCGCCTGCAGTGAGCTGAGCGCCGACGGGCGCCTTATCGATATTCAAATCTTCAATAGGAAGCGGTGACTGACTCATGTGTCGACGCAGGAAGATCGTGATTCCACCACCGTGAATCACAATCGAGCACAACACTACAAGCGACGTCACCATGAACAGCTGACCCGCATATGGAATTCCTGCGAAAACGGGAAGCAACGTCAGCAGCAGTGAGCTCAATCCGCGCGGACCGAACGCGGCAATGATTCTTCGCTCATGCATGTTCGTATGAGTGTGCTTGAGCACCGGATAGAGAACGATCGTCCGCGCAGCGAGTGCGACAATCGTAAACACAAGCGTACGCCAGTTGAATACTTCAAAGCCCCTCCAGATCAGCGATGTGCCGAGCGCAACGAAGGTGAGCAGCAAGAGCATCTCGGCTGTTGCTTCTCCGTATTCGAGGAAACAGTCACACAGCTCGACGTCCTGCGAGCTCACCATCAGCCCGGCAGCAAACGCTGCAAGAAATCCGCTGCCACCGACACTCTCTGCGAGGGCGAATCCACTGAATGCGAGACCGAGCGCATAAAGCGATTCGTAATCGCGGCGCACCCCAACCCTCGAGCGAATTTGCTCGAGCACGATAATGCCGAAATAACCGACGATCCCACCCAGTGCGGGTCCGAGCAAAAAGAGTCCGACGAGACTCCGCGCAATGTCTTTGTTCTCGACAGCATGTCCCGATGCTGCGTCGCTCATCGCGAGAATGGAAAGAACGACGATAGGGAGAAGAACAACGTCGTTCATTCCGGTTTCGATTCTCAATGCAGTTCGCGCAGTCTCCGGCAGCGCGCCAGACCGAAATGCGCTGCGAAGAAGAACGGGATCAGTCGATGCGAGTGCGGCACCGAGTATTGCAGATGCCGGCCACGACGTGTCGAGCAGTAATCTGGCGGCGACGGCAACGAGCGCGGCGGGAATCAGCGTACCCGGCCCCAGCAATCGCCAGAGAAGATGTTTCTCCGCGCGAACTTTCTTGAGATCGATCGTTACCGCATCGCTGAACAACACGAGGGCGAGGCCAAGCATCGCGAGCGCGTGCAGGGCAGGGGACTCGAAGCCGATATCTACGAGGCCGAGGCCGTAGGGACCAAGCAGCGCGCCAAGTGCGAGGAATACTGCGACGAGGGGAAGTCCGCTTCGCTCGAGTGCGCCGGAGAGAAGCGATGCAACAACAATGACGATGCCGATTAACGCGACCGTCGTCGTGAAATTGTCCAGCTTAGCCTCCGCTGATTGCGGCGAGAATCAAAATGTTGGTGCCATCAGGTGTGGCCGTCGTTGGACCTTGCAGATAGCGAATGTTCTCGCCGTTGGTGAACACATTCACATGCTCACGGATATTGCCGCGCTCATCGACGATTCGATCAAACACGTTCGGCGCGCGCTCGCCAAGTGCAGCGAGAGCATCGCCGACTGTCGCGCATTGTTCGTCGATCTCGACCTTCGATTTTCCTTCGACTAATAAACCCAGAGCTTTGGGAAGCTCGATCGTTATCATACGCTCATGACTGCAGTCTTGACGCAAACAACGGGAGGTAATGAATCAGCGATCTCAGCCCACGTCGCACCATCGTCGAGCGAGCTGTAAACCTTTCCACTCCGTGTTCCAAAATAAATCCCAGGCTGCTCGAGTGAATCCGCCGCGAGACAATCCCGCAGGACCGTTTCGTATGCGTCCTCCTGAGGCAATCCTTCGGTGAGCGGCTCCCAGCTCGCGCCTGCATCAGTCGTTCGATACACGCGCAGCTTCGCTTCAGGTGTGCAGCGGAACATGTCCGACTCGAGCGGGACGATATACACTGTGTCTGGATCGCGCGGATGCATCACCATCGCAAACCCGAAATCGGACGGGACTCCGTTTGCGATATCGGTCCAGCTGTCACCCCAGTCGTCGCTGCGATAAAGACCCCAGTGGTTCTGTAAAAACAATCGCTCGGGTTTCGAAGGATGATGCACAACCTTGTGAACGCACTGCCCGAACTCGGGATATTTGTCCGGCAAGAACTCCGCGCGGACGCCGACGTTGCGGGCGTTCCATGTTTTCCCGCCGTCGTCAGTTCGGTAAACTCCGGCGGCGGAAATGGCAATCAGCATGCGCTGCGGGTTCGTAGGGTCTACTACTATAGTATGCAGGCACAGCCCACCGGCACCCGGCTGCCACCTCGGCTGATGCTCATGATTTAGTAAGCCCGCATTTGGTTGCCACGTCTCGCCGCCGTCGCGCGATTCGAACAAGGCTGCAGGCTCGACGCCGCAATACAGTGTGTCCGGCTCATCTGCGCGTCCAGGAACAAGCTGCCAGATCTGTCTCAGCGCGCGTCCTGAATTTTCAGGAAACTTTATCGTGTAGCGCTCGGGCTCAGTCC
>DATLDN010000316.1:0-14404 GCA_035525855.1 Gemmatimonadaceae bacterium | reverse complement strand
CGAGCGATCTCGTGTTTGGATCGACAACGCTGCCGGCGGGAAAGTACACGCTGTGGACGTTGCCGACAGCGACAGGCACGAAGCTGATCATCAACAGCCAGACAGGGCAGTGGGGAACTGACTACGATCAATCCAAAGATTTTGCTCGTCTCGATCTGACAAGCAAGACGCTTCCTACGCCCGTCGAGCAATTCACGATTGCGGTCGTTCCACAGGGAACCGGCGGTGCGCTCAAACTTTCGTGGGACACAACCGAGTATTCGATTCCGTTCACGATCAAGTAAGCTGAACGTCCGGCGCGAGGCGCCGGCTGGGTGAGACCGTCACCGCTCGATCTCGACGAAGAGACAATGCGTAAACTGGGGCACCGCGTGACCGACATGGTCACGCGGCACCTCTCTACCTTACGAGATCAGCCCGTCATTGCGAGCGCGCCGCGACGAGAACTGAATGCGGCGCTTTCATCTGCTGCGCCTGCTGAGCCAATCGCATTCGAAAATCTCATCGCGACGCTCGAAGAACACGTCTTTCCGTTTCATGCGCGCGAAGTTCATCCAGGATTTCTCGCGTATATCCCGAGCTGCCCGACATTTCCTGCTGTCGTAGGCGATTGGATTGCAACCGGCTACAACTTCTTCGCGGGAGTTTGGCCGGTAGCTGCAGGTCCAAATGAAATCGAAGTCGTGGTACTCGACTGGTTTCGCGAATGGATGGGAATGCCTGCCGAGTCGAGCGGATTACTCACGAGTGGTGGGTCGGCGGCGAATCTCACAGCCGTCGTAGCTGCGCGACACGCGGCAATCGAAGCAGGCGCTGATATTTCGCGTCTCACCGTGTACACATCGGCACAAGCGCATTCTTCGGTTACACGTGCAGCATGGATCGCCGGCATTCCGCGCGATAACGTTCGCACAGTACCGATGGATCGCGGATATCGGATGCGAATCTCCGATCTGGCGAGAGCGATCGAGGAAGATCGCAATCAGGGAATGTCGCCGTTCATGGTGATCGCGAGCGCAGGCACTACAAACACGGGTGCGGTTGATCCGTTGCCACTGATCGCGGACGTTTGCGCGCAGGAAAAACTTTGGCTGCACGTCGACGCGGCATACGCCGGGTTTGCGGCATTGACCGACGAAGGAAGGGCAATGTTGCGCGGGATCGAACGCGCTGACAGCCTCACACTCGATCCGCACAAATGGCTTTTCGTTCCGTTCGAGTGCGGATGCCTCATGGTTCGCGATCCTGCGAAGCTCACATCGGCGTTTCGCATTCTCCCCGAATACCTGAAGGACGTTCAGCCAGGCGAGGAAGAATTCAACTTCGCTGATCGAGGCGAACAGCTGACCCGCTATTCGCGGGCGCTGAAGATATGGATGTCAGTCAGTTACTTCGGAACGAACGCGCTCGCCGACGAGATTCGTGCGGCGATGATGCGTGCAAGGTTGCTCGAGGAGCTCGTAAGGTCGTCACCGGATTTTGAGATTCTGTCACCTGCTCAATTCGGGATCGTCTGCTTTCGCGCCGTCGGTGAGCTCGGCGACAACCCGTCCGACGTCGACGCACTGAACGAACGGATCAACACACGCGTCAGCGGCGAGGGACGGTTTCTAATTTCGTCGACGCGTCTCGACGGGATGTTTTCTCTGCGAATGTGTACGCTGGGATTTCGAACGAGGATGGATGACATACGTCAATTCTTCGCGTCCGTTGAATCCGCGCTCGCGGCGGAGCGCGTAGCTCGCTAAAGTCCCAGCTCGAGCTGACGGGCCGGCCGATATGACGTTCCCTTCGGAACAAACGGCCCCGTCGTTCGACCTTGTGAAGCAGGCGTGATCGTGCCGCGAAACGCCGTTCTCGCTACAGATGCTCGAACGGTTTCGGTCGCAATCCAGGGCGTGTTGTTCTTCTGGCTCAGATGCGCGAGGATGAGATGATTCATTCCCTTGTGAGCACACTCGCTCGCGGCCGCGGCCGATTCAAAATTGCTCAGGTGCCCATGACGACTGGCAATCCGCCGCTGCAATGAAAGCGGATAAGGTCCAAAGCGAAGCATTTCGTCATCGTGATTTGCCTCGATCATGAGTATGTCGAGGTACGTCAGCGCTTTCGCGAGCTTCTGCGTGAATACGCCAAGGTCATACACGATCCCTGCGCGGGCGCCGGTTGTTATCGAAGTGGCAACGACTGCCATCGGCTCGTTTGCATCGTGCGATACGCCGATCGTCGTCAGCTCGAGCCGACCGACAGCGACGGTCCCGGATGTGGAGAGCGTTTCGACAGTCGTCTGACCAAGCGCTTCACATCCGTTACGCGTTCCTTCACTCGCCAGAATTCTCCAACCCCACTTTCCGGCGCAGACCGCAACTCGGCCGACATGATCGATGTGCTCGTGAGTTAGAACAACGGCTTCTATGGAACACGGCTCGATTCCAAAAACGTCGAGCCGCTTCTGCATTCCGCGCGGCGAGAATCCCGCATCGATGAGGACACGCGTATCGCCCGCCTCGACGAGAACCGAGTTTCCCTTGCTTCCACTTCCCAGCACTCTAACGATCACTGACGATTGCCTCTGCTAACTGCGTATGCATCTTCGAGCAGCCGTGCCCCATCTGCACTGAGCTCGACATGTCGCCGGGACATCATTCGCTGCGCGACGTCGATGAACTTTCGAATCTCGTAGGTGTCATCGGCGCCCCACGTGAATGGCGGCACGTACTTCGATGATACACTTCCGCCATAGACATTTGCACCCATTCCGAGAATCGTACCGGTCGTCAACATCGTGCCGATTCCAGTCTTCACGTGATCGCCGAACAGGGTTCCCAGAAATTGAGCTCCTGTCTCACGCATTCCTGACGGCATCGATAGTTGAACAGACCCGTAAGTGTTCTTGAGATTGCTCGTCGTGGTTCCGGCTCCGAGATTCACCCATCGTCCAAGATACGAGTGACCAACGAAACCGGTGTGCCCTTTGTTCGAGAAGCCGAGCATTATCGAGTTGCTGATTTCGCCTCTGACTTTGCAGGTGTCGCCTATCGAGCACGCTCGTATAGCATCGCCAACAATCGTTGCGTGTGGCCCGATATAGCATGGCCCAACTATACGAGAGAACGACGAAATTGTCGCGCCTGATCTGATAAGAATTGGTCCTGCGGTTGCGTCGAGTACGACGTACGGCTCGATGGTCGATCCCGCTTCCCTGAAAACACCGAATGTTCCGAGGACCGTTGTATCGACGGGTATGATCTGGATGCCGGCTGCGAGCGCAGGGATGTCCTCCGTGAGCTGATCGGTCAACGTTCCAATAAGCTCCCACACGGCAGTCAGCCAGCGGCCTTTCATTACACAGCTTCCTCCATCGCGCGAAACTGCGCTGAGGGGCCGACCGTTGGCTGTTATCTCCGAGACGCGTATCGCTTCCTTTGTTCTCACTGCGCAGATCTCATCACCGCAGTTAAAAGCACCACTTTCATTTAATTCACCCGGCGCGGTTCGAAGACTGGACGCAAGCGAAGGAACGAATCGAGAATTCGCGATCAGCGAGCCGGGAGGAATCACAGTGTCACCGCCGATGCAGCGCGGAGCACCGGCCTCGTCAAAATGACGCAGATGCTCGGCGCCAATGAAGCCCTCAGCTTTGAGTCCAGAAACTTTTTCCCAGCGCTCACGAGTAATTACCGCCCCTGCCATTAACTCGGAAACGGGGCGCGTCAGCGTGAACGGCTCGAACTCGCGGGCCGTCTGGTCATCATAGAGGAAGAGCGACGTCACGTGAGCTCGCGCGTCTCCTGGGGCAGTTGATCGAGGAGTGTCTTCAGGTCTGTCGAGCGGTCGGTTGTTGTCACGAGCGTAATACCGTCTCGCGTTACTACTACCAGATCCTTAACTCCGTAAAGCACAACTTCGCCTTGTTCAGCATGCACAACGTTTCCGACGGACTCGACAGCGTAAACCGTACCCGATGAAACGTTGCCGCTTTCATCTTCCCTCTTCACGCGTCGCAAAGCTCCCCAGGTACCTACATCATCCCAGCCAAAATCTCCGGGCAGCACGCGCACGCGGTCGCTTCGCTCGAGAACTCCAACATCGACTGATATCGGCTTAACCGCGGCGAAATACTCCTCGATGCCGGACTTATCCAACGCTGCTGACACTTCGGGAGTCACTGCTCGAATCTCACTGAGAAAATCCCCTACCCGCCAAACGAAAATTCCCGAATTCCAGAGATATCCCTCATGCATCATCCATTCGGCGCGCTCTCGCGTCGGCTTTTCAACGAACCGCCGCACGCTGAGAGCGCCACTTTCCGTCGCGTCGCCCGGATGGATGTAGCCAAACCCCGACTCAGCCCTCGTCGGAATAACACCGACCGTTACAAGCGCTCCCTCGATCGCGGCGACGCGTTCCGCAGCGAGAAGTGTCTCCCGATATCCGTTCTCATCACCGATTGCCCAATCGGAATGAACGCAAATCATCACAGCGTCGTCGCCGTCACGTTTTTGTATTTCGTGCGCCGCCCAGGCGAGTGCGCCGGCAGTTCCAATGGGCCGAGGCTCGGCGATGATGTTCTCGTCGGGTACTCGTGGTGCCGCGGTCTTCACGGCGTCGCGCAGCCCCATCGTCGTGAGAACAAGAATCTTGTCCGGCTCGATGATCGGCTCGAAGCGTGACAGCGTGTTGACAAGAAGCGGCTTCTCGTCGATCAACGGCAGCAGCTGCTTCGGACGTGTTGGCGTACTGAGCGGCCAGAAGCGGGATCCGACGCCTCCGGCGAGAACGACTCCCCAGCGACTCAATCCGATCCCTCGTTCAAATCGAGACCTTCGTCGCCCACGCCGGTGATTCGCGCAATCAGTCCATACAGTTTTTTGGGACTGAAGGGCTTGGTAAGGAATTCTGTAGCACCGCCCTCGCGCGCATCCTGCTCGTATTTCGATTCGCCGGCCGCCGTGAGCACAATCACTGGAATGCTTCGCCATTCCTCTCGCGACCGCATATGATCGAGCACGTCGAGACCACTGAGTCTCGGCATCATGAGATCGAGAACTACAACGTCGGCTCCATTCTCACGCTCGAGAATCTCCAAAGCTTCCTGTCCATCGAACGCCAGAGAAACTCTGAACGGGCCTTGCTCGAGTTTGATCTTGATGATGCGGCCGATATGAGCTTCGTCGTCTGCGACAAGAACGTGGCGCGCTTCAGCAGGCTCGTTGCTTGTCATCGATTAAAGAATTGCCGCAATTGCCTGGCGGTGCCGGCGCACATCGAAGAGCAACATTCCGAGGTCGGCAGTCGCATCTGTAAGAACGCAAAGCAGGGCATCGTCGCCGACGGATGAGACGATTGCGTATCCGTTAGCATGCTCGACGAGCGATAAAAGCATCTCGCCGCGTTGGGTCGTGTGGCCAATTTCGTCGGCAGAGGCAACCAGTCCGGGGATTCGTGCTGCCAAATCCTCCGAGTTCACTGGTATCTTTGACTGGGCGTCGATCAGCAAGCCATCGCGGCCGAGCACAACGACTGCTTCGATGCCGGGCCGCTGTCGGATGGCGACCGTCAAGTCGCGAATGCTCGGCATCGGTGAATCCGTAGAAAGTGTTGCGAAGCTAGACCGCGAAGATGTTGAAGTCAAGCGGGCAATTCCTTGAACTGCCACGATTTACAGGGTATTATCGAAAGTAGCGGCTGATGTGCCGCCATTCCTTTTTCTGCACCTATGAAAGTCCGTAAAATCGCTCTCGGCGCTGCCGTCGCGACATTGATATTCGTCGGCTGTGACGACACTAACCCGTTTGCAGCACAATTTCCAACGTCGCTGGACACCTATCAGCTTTTCGCGCTGACGGGTACTCCACCCGCATATCCAAGCGGGCTCAACCTGTTCAGTCGCGCGACTACTCGCGTCGACGGCAACGCTTCGTTCGATATCGCATTCGATATCGATAAGGACGGAAACGCTATCGTCTATCCGGTAAAGCTTGTCGTGAGCTCTATTGGCGGTGATCGTCCAGTGGGACTGCGAAAAGTGCCGGGCACCTTCGCCTCGATAATTTCTGCGCCGACGGGAACGTATCAGACTGATACCGCGGTGGTTGCCGGCAAAGACGAAGTCATCGTAGTCGAAAATTATCGCGGAGCTTCAGGGGACGTTTGCTCTTTCTCTCTGTCTCCCTACGTCTACAGCAAAATAAATATCGACTCTGTCAACGTTCAGACGCGCACCGTCAACGTCAGCGTTGTGATGGATCCAAACTGCGGCTTCCGTTCGTTCGCCGAAGGCCTTCCCGACAAGTAGCTCATGCACGACCTGCGCATGGTTCGGGAGCAGGTTGAAACGCTTCGCGAAGGCATGCGCCGCCGCGGGAAGCTCGACGCGCTCGGGCCCGTCATTGATCGGGCTCAGGAGATTGACGCCGACCGCCGAGGATTAATTCAGGCGGTCGAAGAGCGCAAAGCGGCGCGCAACAGCATAAGCCAGGAAGTTGGCAGGCGAAAGAAAGCGAAAGAGCCGGCCGATGATCTCCTCGAGCAATCCAGAAATCTCGGTGAAGAGATATCGAAGCTCGAGGGAGAGCTCGGCACGCTCGAAGATGCGCTCAGCGGCGCGCTGCTCGACATTCCCAATGTGACGCTCGACGACGTCCCTCAAGGCGGCGAGGAAGCAAATACTGTCGTGCGCGACTGGGGAACGCCGAGGGCGAAAGACTCGGTTCTGCCGCACTGGGAAGTTGGGTCGAAGCTCGGTCTCATCGATTTTGAGCGCGGCGCGAAGATCAGTGGCTCCGGTTTCATTTTGTTCCGCGGGCCTGGCGCGCGCCTCGTACGCGGTCTCATGAACATGATGGTCGATCTTCACACACGTGAGCACGGGTACGAAGAGCTCTGGGTGCCGGTTGTGGTGAACCGTCAATCCATGACAGGCACTGCGCAGCTTCCGAAGTTTGAGGAAGACATGTATGGGCTTCGCGACGAGGATCTGTTTCTCATTCCGACTGCAGAGGTGCCCGTGACGAATATTTATCGCGACGAGATTATGCTCGAGAAAGATCTCCCGCGTGCATTCGTTGCGTATTCCCCATGCTTTCGGCGCGAAGCGGGCGCGCATGGAAAGGACACGCGGGGCCTGTTACGCGTCCATGAATTCGACAAGGTAGAGCTCGTGCGATACTCGACTCCTGAAAAATCAAACGAGGCGCTCGAGCTTCTAACGAGTCACGCCGAGAAAGTTCTTCAGCTGCTGGAGCTGCCGTATCGCGTTGTTCTGCTCGCGGCGGGCGACACAGGTTTTGCGAGTGCGAAGACATTCGACCTCGAGGTATTTGCGCCAGGTTACGGCGCGTGGCTAGAAGTCTCGTCGTGCAGCGTGTTCACCGACTATCAGGCTCGCAGAGCAAATATTCGTTACCGTCCTGCCGAAGGCGGGAAGCCGCGCTTTGTTCACACACTGAATGGATCGGGTGTCGCGTTCCCTCGAATCATTGCATCGCTGCTCGAGCATTTCCAAAACGACGATGGCTCAGTGACGATTCCCGCCGCGCTCCGCCCATACGTCGGCACTGACCGGCTCGGTTGACGAGTGCGCCGGATTGCTCCGGTAACAATCGTATCACTTTGCGTTACTGCGCTGCTCATATGGTATGTCATCTATACCCAGGGCGTGGTGCGTGAGCTGACCCGCGAGGCATCGCGAGTGGGACTCATGTATGCTCGGGTGTACGACGGATTGAACGATCCATCCCCCGACGCGGCTAATACGGCGCTCCTCGATTTGTCAAAACACATTCGCGAGTCGGGGGTGCCGCTCGTGATTACCGACACGAAAGGAAACGTGACCGCAGCGGCCAACCTGCCAATTACGGCGCCGCTCAATTCCGCCGAAGTACGCGAGTACATCCGCACCCTCGACATGCAGAATCGTGCAATCGTCGAGGGTGACCTCGGGACTGTTCACTATGGCAGCACCCCGCTGGTGCGCGGGCTGCGCATCATTCCGTTATTGCAGTCCCTTCTGATTGGGATGTTTTTGCTCGCGGGCGCGTATGCGATACGCACGCGTGGCCGCGCCGACCGTGAGCAGATCTGGGCCGGCATGGCCCGCGAGTCAGCGCATCAGCTTGGAACGCCACTCTCGAGTCTGAGCGGGTGGATCGAGCTGCTCCGCGAATCCGGCGACGATCCAATGACTGTCAACGCGCTGGGCCATATGGATGCGGATCTCGAGCGGTTGAAGCGCGTGGCAAACAGATTCGAGCGAATTGGCCGGCCACCCAAGCGGGAGAAGGTGGATGTCGGCGAGCTTGTCGAGCGAGTTGCATCTTATTTTCGCGCGCGGGCACCCACACTTGCTCAGCGCGTGACGGTAAGCTGTACACGCGACGATGGGCCGCTCATTGTCGACGGCGATCCGGTGCTTCTCGAGTGGGCGATTGAATCGCTTGCCAAGAATGCAGTCGACGCGCTTGCCGGTCGTGATGGGCGAGTAGAAATGTCCGCGACCGCAATGCCCGAGGGCGAAGTGCGCATTCGAGTGGCCGACAACGGCCCCGGAGTTCCAAGAGAGCTGCGGAGCCGCATTTTCGAGCCTGGCTTCAGCACGAAGGATCATGGGTGGGGAATCGGTCTCCCCCTCGCACGCCGGATCATTCAGGACAACCATCATGGAGAATTACTTCTCACTCCTTCTGAACGCGGAGCGACGTTCGACATTATCTTGAGTTGATGAATCGAATCACCGACACCGCCGAATCGAATGCTGTTGCCGGCGATGCCGAGCCGCTTGCAAGGCTCAACCCCGCACAACGCGAAGCTGTTCTCCATCACGAAGGCCCCATGCTTGTTATTGCAGGCGCGGGCTCGGGTAAAACTCGTGTTCTTACGACGCGCATTGCGTGGCTGATCCGCAATCACGGAGTTGATCCGTCACGGATTCTGTCGGTGACCTTTACAAACAAGGCCGCGGGAGAAATGCGTGAGCGAATCGCGGCATTGCTCGATGATGAAGATGCGTTTCCTGGCGGACATGCGGCATCTGCGGCGGACGTGCGAAAAATGTGGTGCGGCACGTTTCACGCTATCGGCGCTCGAATTCTTCGCACCAATGCGCCGCGTGTCGGACGAACGGCAAACTTCACGATTTACGACGAGGACGACACGCTTGGAATCATCAAGCGTGTGATGGACCGCGTTGGCGTGTCGCCCAAGAAATGGACTCCCAAGTCCATCTCCGCGATCATTTCCGATGCGAAAAACGCTCTCGTAACTCCAGCCGAATTTCAGCAGACCGCATTGGATCCCCTCTCACGCGCAGCTGCCTCTGTTTACCTGGAGCTCGAAGGAGCAATGCGTTCCGCAAATGCCGTGAGCTTCGACGATCTGCTTGTACTGCCCGTCCAGATTCTTCGCGAGAACGCCGACGTTCTCGAGCGCTATCGAACGAAATTCGATTTCATTCTCGTAGACGAGTATCAGGACACGAACCGCGCGCAATTTCAGTTCATCAAGCATCTCGGCGCAGGACATGGGAACGTTGCGGTCGTTGGAGACGACGATCAGTCGATTTACGGTTGGCGCGGCGCGGATATAAGAAACATTCTCGACTTCGAGAAGGAATTCGCCTCAGCAAAAATCGTTCGGCTCGAGGAGAACTATCGGTCCACACCGGGAATTCTCGAGCTGGCGAACGTTGCAATCAGCGCAAACATCGGCCGGCGCGGAAAAACTCTTCGCGCGACTCGTCCCGGCGGCGAGCAGGTCACGCTGGCGGCCGCACTCGATGAGCGAGATGAAGCTGACTTCGTGATTGACGAAATACGGTCGCGGCAGGCAAGTGAGAATCGTCGACTCGAAGATTTCGCGATTCTCTACCGCACCAACTCACAGAGCCGTGCGCTCGAGGACGCGCTGCGCAAAAATGCGATGCCGTATCGATTGATCGGTGCGGTTCGGTTCTACGATCGTCGTGAGATTCGAGATTTGATGAGTTATCTGAAGCTCATCGCAAATCCGTCTGACGATGAAGCATTTCGTCGAGCCGTGTCTGTTCCAAAGCGAAAGCTTGGAGAGACTACGATCGAAGCAGTCGCTGCAGCCGCGCGAACAGCCGGTGTTTCAATTCTCGACGCAGCGTCGCGGCCGGAGCTACTGGGTGCAATACGTCCAGCTGCGCGCGAAGGTCTCAAGGAATTCGCTGAGCTCATTCGCGGGTTTAGGGAACGCGCGAAGGAGGCGAGTGTCGATGAGCTGCTTCGCGAGCTCGTCGATGCAATTCGATACGGCGATTATCTGCAGGCGGAAGCGCCGGAATCTGCGCGCGATCGTGTCGAGAATGTCGCCGCGTTAATCGATGGTGCGGCAGAAACCGTGGTAGATGAGGGCGGTGAAGTAGGACTCACGCCACTCGATCATTTTCTCCAACGGGCAATGCTTGTAGCCGCAGTGGATACACTCGATCCCAATGGTGACGGTGTGACATTGATGACGCTGCATAACGCAAAGGGATTGGAGTTTCCGGTTGTGTTCATCACAGGGTTGGAAGATGGATTGTTTCCTCTCTCTCAATCCTTTGATGATCCCCCGAAGCTAGAGGAGGAGCGCCGATTGTTTTACGTCGGTATCACTCGCGCCGAGAGGAAGTTGTACATCACGCACGCTGAAGCTCGACGAAGAAACGGCGAGTTCATGCCTTCGATCAAGTCGCGTTTTCTGAAAGAAATTCCTCCCGGCATGATGGAAGAGCGTCGCACACTAAAGGTAAGAACGGCCGGTCGTAGCTACTCCCGTGAATCGTCATGGCGCGAAGCACCGCACCGTGAGCCGGGAACGTGGCGAACGCAGGTTACGCGAATGACGCACCAGGTTCCGTCGTATCGAATGACGCCGACTACCGCCGAGGCTGAGATGCCGCAGGAAGAGCCGCTTTATCGTCCCGGCGAGCGGATCAAACACCGGCTATTCGGAGGCGGTGCAATTGTAGAGCTGAGTGGGGGTGGCCGCGACGTGAAAGCTGTCATCGACTTCGATGACGCCGCGGTGGGACGCAAAACGATCAAGCTCGCGTACACGACTCTCGAAAAGGGAGGCGTTTAGTGGCTGTAACTCATGATGACGTTCTTCATGTCGCCAGTCTTGCGCGACTCGCGGTTAATCCGTCACGACTCGATGACATCGTGCGTGAGCTGAACGGAATTCTAGCGCACATGGAAGTTCTCGCTGAAGTCGAGACCGGTGATGGGAGCGAAGACACTTCGTACACAGGTCTTCCTGCGACCTCGACGCCGTTGCGTGAAGACAGCAGTGGACCGATTCCGATGGCGCGTCCGATAGAATCATTTGCGCCGTCGACGCGTCATGGCTTCATCCTCGTGCCGCGTCTGGCGTCGCACGCCGACGAAATCTCCGAATGAGTGCAACGGATTTTCCCGCGCTGACGGCGGGGATGATCTCAGCTCAAATCCGCGAAGGCACGACATCACCTCGCGATGTAGTGCGCGCGAGTTTCGCACGCTCTCGGGGTGTGAACTCGGCGGCGGACGGTCTCAACGCAATTCTGTGGACTGACGAGAAAGCTGCGCTCGAGGAAGCTGAAACACTTTCGACGCAGTTGTCCGGCGCATCGCAAGGAGGTGTGCTCGCGGGAGTTCCAATTGCGGTAAAGGACAACATCTGCACACTCGGTCTTCCAACAACGTGCGCGTCGAAAATTCTCGCCGGCTACGTAAGTCCCTTTGAAGCGACAGCGATAACGAGATTGCGTGAAGAGGGCGCGATCATCGTTGCGAAGACCAATATGGATGAATTCGCGATGGGATCGTCCACCGAGAACAGTGCGTACGGTCCCGTTCGCAATCCGGTCGATATGCGTCGTGTACCCGGCGGCTCATCCGGCGGATCGGCAGCGGCAGTTGCGGCGGGAATAGTTCCGATTGCTCTTGGCTCGGAGACTGGCGGATCCGTTCGTCAGCCAGCTTCCTTCTGCGGAATTGTTGGAGCGAAGCCGACATACGGAAGAGTCAGCCGCTATGGGCTTGTAGCGTTTGCTTCGTCGCTCGATCAAATCAGTCCGTTCGCCCGGAACGTCGACGATGCTGCGCTCGCTCTCGAAGTAATGGCGGGCGCTGACCCGTTTGATTCCACTTCTGCCGATCAGCCGGTTCCTTCGTATCGCGAACAGTTTGTTTCGCGTGCGACGATTCCGAGTGTGCTCGACGGAGTAACGATCGGCATTCCGAAAGAGTATTTCCCAGACATGCTCGATTCAGGGATTCGCCGATTGTGCGATCGCTCGATCGAATATCTTCGCGCCATGGGCGCTACGGTAAAGGAAGTTTCGCTCCCGCATACTTCGCTCGCGATTCCCGTTTACTACATCATCGCGCCTGCTGAAGCTTCATCGAACCTCGCGCGATTTGACGGCGTTCGATACGGACCACGTGAAAAGACAGACGATGGTCTGCGCGGAATGTATGAAGCGACTCGTTCTGCCGGATTCGGACCTGAAGTCACACGACGAATTCTCCTCGGCACATACGTTCTCTCCGCCGGCTACTACGACGCGTATTATCGAAAGGCGCAAGCTGTCCGAGGGCTCATTACGCGCGATTTCACAAACGTCTTCGCTGATGGAATCGATGCGCTGTTCACTCCAACGACGCCGACGACAGCGTTCCCGATCGGATCGATAAGCGATCCTTACGAGATGTATTTGAGCGACATCTTTACGGCGACGTCGAATCTCGCGGGTGTTCCGGCGCTGTCGATGCCAATCGGACGCAGCGGAGGACTTCCCGTCGGTGGTCAGATCATCGCTAAGCATTTCGACGAGCCGATGATGTTCCGAGTTGCATACGCGCTCGAGCAGGCACTTGGTGCTGAGGCGCACACGTGACCGACGCATATGAGATGGTTGTCGGTCTGGAAGTTCATGTTCAGCTGAAGACGAAGAGCAAAGCGTTTTGTGGATGCTCCACGAACTTTGGTGCGCCGACAAATACGAATACGTGTCCCGTGTGTCTGGCGCTGCCGGGGTCCTTGCCTGTTCTAAATGCGCAGGCAGTAAAGCTTGCAACGCGTGCGGCAGTTGCGCTGGGCTGCAGCATAAATCCGACCTCCGTCTTCGCGCGCAAAAATTACTTCTATCCGGATCTACCGAAGGGATATCAGATCTCTCAGTTCGATCGCCCGCTCGCAACCGGCGGGCATCTCGCGATAAATGTCGACGGATCCGAAAGGAGGATCGGAATTACCCGCGTTCATATGGAAGAGGATGCCGGGAAGTCCATTCACGATCGATACCCTGGAGAAACTGCGATCGATTTGAATCGTGCGGGCGTTCCACTGATCGAGATTGTCAGTGAGCCTGATATTCGCTCAGCTGCTGAAGCGGGTGCGTATCTACGGGCTTTGAAGCAGCTGCTCCAATACCTCGACGTAAGCGATGTGAGCATGGAGGAGGGAAGCCTTCGCGTCGATGCAAACGTCAGCGTGCGTAAACACGGCGAGTCGAAGCTCGGCACCAAGACCGAAGTAAAGAACATGAATTCATTTTCGGGCGTCGAGCGCGCTTTATCGTTCGAGTACGCTCGTCAATGCGAGCTTGTAGATCGGGGCGAGACGGTCACGCAGCACACGCTGCTGTGGGATGCGGCGAAGGGCGAAGCTCGAGTGAGCCGAACAAAAGAAGGGAGTCACGACTATCGGTATTTCCCTGAGCCGGATCTTCGACCGCTGATTCTCGATCGCGGGTGGATTTCGCAGATTCAATCGAATGTGCCGGAGTTGCCCGACGCGCGCAAAAAACGTTATGCGACCGATTATGGAATCAGCGCGGAGGATGTCGAGAAAATTACCGTCGAGCCTGCGTTCGCTGATTATTTCGAGAGTGTCGCTCGCGCGTCGGGTGACGGGAGGGGAGCAGCGAATTGGGTGATGGGCGAAGTGCTCGCGACACTCAACGCGCGCAACGTATCGATCGGCGAGTTTGCTGTCAGACCGGCCGACCTTGCTCAGCTGCTCGGGATGATCCGCGACGATCTCATCTCACACAACGCTGCAAAGCGCGTGTTTGCACTAATGGTCGAGAGTGGAAAACCGGCTGCTCAGGTCGCGCAGGAATCCGGGCTCTTGAGAGTTGGAGATGACGCAGCGCTGGCCCAGTGGGTTAATGAAGTTCTGGCGGAGCATCCGGAGGAGTCGCGCCGCTTTTTGTCGGGAGAGAAAAAACTTCAAGGTGTGCTCGTCGGCTTCGTGATGAAGAAGTCAGGAGGTCGAGCCGATCCAAAGCGGGTGAATCAACTCCTTGCCTCTCGTGTAGAGGCGGGCAAAAAACACTGATTAACCCGTTCAGTTTTGGGTCAATGGTTCTCGGCCTTTGGGTCTCGAGTAATAAGTCGTCGGAAGAACCTCA
>DATLDN010000314.1:0-2935 GCA_035525855.1 Gemmatimonadaceae bacterium | reverse complement strand
CGGGAATTCTCCTGCGCACGTGTCGACCATCTTGTACGCGGGACGCACGCCCAGCTTCCACCGCATTTCGCGAATGTCGGTTTCGGTCCCACCACGCAACGATGCGAGCTGACGATCGGAGAAACCCATTCTCTTCATCAGGCGCAAATCGTGAGCATCAGGAACGTCGAGCTCGGCGTATTTGGTTTCCGCGTCGACAAGTTCCTGCATCTGCGAGAGGAACCACGGATCGATTTTCGTCAGATCGTAGAGCTCATCGACGCTCATCCCTGCCTCGAGACCGCGCTTGATCTGGAAGATTCTCTCCGGCGTGGGCTGTCTTAACGCACCACGCAGCGCCTCGATCGATTCGTCCGGCAGCCGATCATCCGAAAGCCTCGGCGCCGTCGCCCATCCCGGGCGGCCCGTCTCGAGTGCGCGCAATCCTTTTTGCAATGCTTCCTTGAACGTGCGACCGATCGCCATCGACTCACCAACGGATTTCATCTGCGTCGTGAGCTGCGGATTTGCGGCGGAAAATTTCTCGAATGCGAATCGCGGACACTTCACCACGACGTAGTCGAGCACAGGCTCGAACGACGCGGGAGTTGTCTTCGTGATGTCGTTCGGGATCTCATCCAGCCGATATCCAACGGCGAGCTTCGTTCCGATTCGCGCGATTGGAAATCCCGTTGCCTTCGATGCAAGTGCAGATGAGCGCGACACGCGCGGATTCATCTCAATGACGAGCATCTCTCCGTTCTCAGGATTGACAGCAAACTGGATGTTGCAGCCACCTGCTTCGACGCCGATCTCGCGAATGACAGCGACGGCTGCGTCGCGCATCTTTTGATATTCGCGATCGGTCAGCGTCATCGCCGGCGCGACAGTGATCGAGTCCCCCGTATGCACTCCCATCGGATCGAGATTCTCGATCGAGCAGACGATGACCACGTTATCTGCGCCGTCACGCATCACCTCGAGCTCGAATTCTTTCCATCCGATCACGCTGCGCTCGATGAGAACCTGGCTTACAGGCGAAAGCTCGAGGCCGCGACGAACGATGTCCTCGTACTCATCGCGATTGTACGCGATTCCTCCGCCTGTTCCACCAAGTGTGAAAGCGGGACGAATGATTGCGGGGAATCCAACGAGATCGACGAGACCTAGCGCCTCGTCGTACGTTGTTGCAATCCCGCCGATAGGTACAGCAAGTCCGATGCGGCGCATCGCATCCGCAAATTCGCCGCGATCCTCCGCCATTTTTATCGCGCGAGAGTCTGCGCCGATGAGTTGAACGTTGTTCTCCTCCAGCACGCCCGCCTCGTAAAGCTTCATCGCAACGTTCAGCGCAGTCTGCCCACCCATCGTCGGCAGCAAGGCATCCGGTTTTTCTTTCTCGATCACGAGCTTCACAAACTCGGCGGTGACGGGCTCGATGTATGTGCGATCCGCAAACTCGGGATCGGTCATGATCGTTGCTGGATTGGAGTTCACGAGAATTACCTCGTAGCCTTCCTCCTTGAGCGCCTTGGCTGCCTGAGTTCCGGAGTAGTCGAACTCTGCTCCCTGCCCGATAACGATGGGGCCGGAGCCTATGACAAGGATGCGGTGAATGTCGTTACGACGAGGCATTCTTTAATATGGAGGTTCGATGAAGGAACAGCGGGGACCACGGATTACGCGATCCCCGCTGTTCCTTCCCTAAATCGTAGCCCGTACAAAAAAGGGGAGCCTGTAATGCGCTCCCCAACTTGCTGAACCAGTCGCTGCAACCCGTTATGCGACTGAGGCACCGCGTGGGGCTCGCTGAATCTTCCCAGCATGCAGGCAGCGCGTGCACACCTTCACCTTCGTGATCTTCCCGTCGATAACGATTCTCGCGACCTGAAGATTCGGCTTCCAGGTACGACGCGTCCGGTTATTCGCATGGGAAACATTGTTGCCGTACGCCACACCCTTATCGCAGACGTAACAGCGGTTTCTCGCAATCGGCATTAATCCACCAGCTCTATGCGGGCCATCTCGGCGCCATCGCCCTTGCGATGTCCCACTTTAAGAATTCGGGTATATCCGCCGGCGCGCGAAGCAAACTTCGGCCCGACTTCACTGAACAATTTATCGTTGATCTTGCGCTGATGCACATGACGGCCGGTCTGACGGCGATCGTGCAGCGTTCCCGAGCGCGCCTTCGTGATGAGCTTCTCCACGAACGGGCGAAGCTCCTTCGCGCGCGCCTCGGTAGTCTCGATCGCACCGCGCTCGATGAGCGCGGTGGCCAAGCTACGCATCAGAGCGAGCTTCTGCTCGCTGGTGCGCTTGAGTGAACGTCCAACTTTGCGGTGACGCATTTCCTTATCCTTCCTCGTCCTCGTCGGCCGCGACCGTCGCGACGTTGCGATTTGGTGGAGTTCCCCGATCCGTAAACCGGATGCCTTCCGGTGAATCCTCGTACTTCATTCCAAAGTTCAGATCGTGCTTCTCGAGCAGATCCGCGATTTCGTTCAACGACTTCTTGCCGAAATTCTTGACCTGAAGAATCTGGCTCTCGCTCATCTTCACGAGATCGCCAAGAGTGCGAATGTTCGAATTCTTGAGCGAGTTCACCGACCGAACTGAAAGCTCGAAGTCGTCGATCGGAGTGCGCAGAAGATCTGCCATGCGCTGACCGTCCCCGCTCGAGATATCTCCGCCAGGAACTAGCGGCGCCGAAGCGTGCGATCCAAATCCGGCGAAATACTGGAAGTGAGTCTGCGCCAAAGCGGCTGCGTAGCTCACTGCTTCTTCCGGCGAAATCGTTCCGTTTGTCTCGACATTGAGCGTCAGACGATCGTAGTCGGTGCGCTGGCCAACGCGTGTTTCGGCAACCGAGAAGTTGGCGCGGCGAACCGGATTGTAGATCGAGTCGATGCGCACAACGTCAACCGGCAGTGCACGATCGAGTGTGTGCTGATCG
>DATLDN010000134.1:0-4903 GCA_035525855.1 Gemmatimonadaceae bacterium | reverse complement strand
CACGAGAGCAGATGCAGGCTCGGTATTTCGCGCGATTAAGAATTGTGTCAAAGCTTCGCGGGTTCGCGCGCGAAAAATCAGGTAACGCCCGTACTGAACCAGCGGCTCAACGTCTCCAGGGTCACGTAGCCTGACCGCTGTCTCGAACTCCGTCTGCGCGCTATCCCATTGATATGCGTGCATATGGACGAGTCCGAGAGCGACATGAGGCAACCCCAACGTTGGATCGAGTCGAAGGGCGCGCCTTGCGGCAGCGGTGGCATTTCCTGCAACCTGCGGCGCTGATATCGGCTGGAAATACGGAGAAAGAGCGAGTGCCAGACTCAATCCGGAGAATGCTTCGGCGTAAAGTGTGTCGAGCTCAGTCGCGTGTCTGAACAGATCGACGCTCGCGCCGATGCTCCGCCCGCGAAGATTGAGCGCGCGTTGACCGAGTACGTAAAGGCGATACGGTTCTCCGGGCGGAGACGGTCGACGAGTTGACACACCAGCAACGCCCGAAATTCCCGAGCGCCGACGAAGCGAATCGCCAACGGACTTCGCGATCATCTCGCGAATCGCTCCGAGATCATCGAGGCTCCGGTCGTATTGGTCGGCCCACAACATCGCGCCATCGTTTGCGCGAACGAGTCGTGCGAGAACCGTGAGTCTTCCTGCGCTTTGTCGAAGCGATCCCATTACGAGATACTGCGCACCAAGAGCCTTCCCGGTTATTGCCGGATCGACGTCGCCGGATTCGCGGGATGCAGCGACTCCGCGCCTGCTCATCACTCGAACACCCGGCACTTTTACAAGCGCAATCGCGATCTCGTCAGATAATCCGTACGCGAGCTCCCGCTGCAGCGAATCCGCACCAGTGATGAGTGGGAGAACGGCGACACTCAATTCAGCCGGTGCTGCTGCGACGATCTTCGTTGTACGTGACGCCTTGTACGCGAAAGCTCCGAGTAAACCAAGCACGATCACGGCTGCTCCAACCATCGCACTTCGCGGCATGCGCGAGCGTTCGCGGGAAGCCGGCACAATGCCGCCGTCATTCGATTCCAGAACCTCGAGCAGCTCGCGGGCACTCTGTGGTCGATCGGCGGGAAGCTTGTTAAGACATCGCATGATCATCGCTTCGATCGCGCGAGGAACAGCGCTACCCTCGGTACGAATCGGCGCTGGGGTTGCGCCTACATGTGCGGCGATAACTTCATGCGACGTGAATCCAACAAATGGCGGTCGACCCGCATACAGCTCATATGCGACGCAACCGAATGAATAGATGTCAGCGCGATGATCGGTTGTCGGATCGCCGACTGCCTGCTCCGGCGCCATGTACGCCGGAGTTCCGATTCGCGCGCCGCTCTGAGTGATCACGCCGCTCGATGGAGCGGATTGCGCGGCGCTCACCGCTTTCGCGATTCCAAAGTCCGCAACGACAGCTGCGCCTCCTGACAACAGCACGTTGTCGGGTTTGATGTCCCGGTGCACGAGGCCTTGTTCATGAGCGTACGCCAGCGCTCGTGCTATATCGCGGAGAATGCTGATTCGTTCGGCGGAAGAAATCGGAGGAGGCGTGGCGAGGCGCTTCTTTAATGAAGGACCTTCCTCGTACGGCATAACGAAATACAGGACTCCGTCACGCTCCCCCGAGTCATACATGGGAACGATGTTCGGATGACGAAGACGCGCGACTACTGCAATCTCCTGAAGAAATCGATCGCCGCCGAGTGATGCGGCAATGTCCGGAGCGATGACCTTCACGGCGACGTCGCGATCGTGTTTGATGTCGCGCGCGAGATAAACGCGCGCCATGCCGCCCCGGCCGACTTCGCGTTCGATTCTGTAGCGATCGCCGAGCATACCGGTAATCTCCGGTGCTGCCGGCTCGATGAATAAGGTCGCGAACGTTTCAGCCGCAGGCCGGTCGAGCACCTCGCTCTCGCGATCGCAATCGTTTACGAGCTGCTCGAGTTGTTCTTTGAGTGACGCGTCGCCTTTCGTCAGCTGACTTATGAGGTTTTGACGCTGGTCACGCGGCGCATCGAGCACGGCGTCGACGAGCGTCGACAGCGCACTCCAGTTATCGGGAAAGAGCGATGTCACCCGGACAGTGCGCGGCGGAGAAGCATTCGTGCTTTCACCCAGTCACGCTGCACAGTGCGAACCGTTATCCCAAGCGCGGTTGCAGTTTCTTCTTCGCTGAGTCCGCCAAAGAAGCGACACTCCACAACTTTCGCCAACCTCGGCTCGACTTCAGCGAGTTTGTCGACTGCATCGTTGATCTCGAGCATCACTTCGGGCTGATTGACGTCTCCCATCTCATTGTTGTCGAGCGTTACACGAATGAGGACGCCTTCACGCTTGTCTGCTAAACGCGCGCGCGCGCGATCGACGAGCACATGTCGCATTGCAACGGAGGCCAATGCGAAAAAATGCGCTTGATCGCTCCACGCAATTCGGGATTGCTCCACGAGCTTGAGGTAAGCCTCGTGAACGAGACCGGTGGTTGATAGAGTCGCTCCGCCCTCGCGAATCGCCAGCTGGTGATGCGCAATTGACCGCAGGTGTTCGTACACGATCGGCATGAGGGAGTCGAGTGATTCCCGTCGTCCGGCACGCACGCCCGTTTCAGCAGGCTCGTCGGCCTCAGAGCTCACAACACCATCGAGGGAACATCCGGTTGTTGGAATGTCCAAACTTGGGCATGCGCAATCGGATTGGCAATCAAATGAAATCACGGTTGATGTCGTGTATCCGCGTGGTTTCCCGTTTCTTAAGTACGGCCGCGTATGTGAATCCGTCGTGTACGATACCAATCAATCAGTGAGCGTCGTATGTCAGCGAACCCACATCATTCATTTGTTGTACCTCACGCCGTGGTCGGGTTGCTTCTGCTCTCCGCCGTGGCATGCGGGACTTCTGACACCACATCGCCATCCGTAACGAACGGCGCGCCGGGAGTCGGCGCGCCGGCGCAGCCCTCGCACCCGACAAACTTTCCCGCGCCAACGGGACCGGCACGCGTCTTTGCGTACGATCACGCGTTCTGGGCTCCCCAGGCATACACCACGCAGTCCCGGTTCGTACTCTACGATAACCACGCATTCGCCTTGCAATACCCCCCGCCGATCGGTGAGTATCGAGGCGGCTATACAGAAACGAACGCAGGTATCTCTTTCGATTGGGAGGGATGGAGCAGCGCCGGGCCATGGTGGGCGTCGGGCACACTCAGTGGTGACACGCTAACGGTTCGCTACAACATGATTATGGCACTAAGCGATTTTGAAGATGCCGTGTACACTCTTGTGCGATAAGCGATGATGCACGCCGCGCTTAGGCATGTGCAATGGGATTGGCAATCAACTCGAATGGGAGTGAATGTCGTGTATGCGGGTGGTTTCGCGTTTCACTAGGTACGGCAGCGTGTGCGATTCGCGCCACGAGCCGATACCAATCGATCTGCGAGCGTCGCATGTCAGCGAAACCACATCACCCATCTACTCTATGTCACGCGGCCCTTGCGACTGGAATTGTCTTAGCGTGCGCAGTCGTCGTAGCCTGCAATGAAACCACTTCGCCGACAGGCGAGAGCCTCACCATATGTCAAATGATGGGGCCAACCGGAATGATGGTGAACATTCGAGAATCCCAGCTCGAAGAACACCTTGCTCGTGGCGATTACGTTACGAGCTTGTCGGTGAGCAAGGGCAGCACGAGTGGCGACGGCATTCATTTTTCGAGAATTACCGATGCGCTTGCCGCCGCGCGTGCGGGACGAATGTCGCGCGGCGAAACAACGATCTCAGCGTGCCGCATAACGATCACAGTTGCTGCCGGGACTTACACGGGAAGTGTTAGTGCAACGAGTGGCTCCGACGTCGAAGTGTTACCGCTCACCATCGACGTTCCAGACATCACTCTGCTCGGCGCATTTCAAATGCCGCTCAATGACAAAGGGCGCCCAACAGGAAATGCGGGTGCGCCGGGCGCGCCGGTCACAACCATCACAGCGAATCCAGGTCTTGTCAGTATTAAAACCGGCAACGCACTCGACAAATACGCCGAGCCGTTGATTGTCATCAATGCACATCCGAATGGCCCGCGGGGTGATGGAGCGATCATTCAGGGATTCGTGTTACAGTCAGGAAATCCTGAAGATGCGGTCGTTGGTGGCAATGCAGTGTGGGCGATGCGAGCGCGTGGAATCGTCGTGCAGGGAAATCAGATTGAAGGCGGATTCTCCGAGCCGGTTGAGATGCGCTCCGCTGTTGGTCGCGTCGAACGCAATCTTCTCATTGGAAAAGGTGGAAGCTGCTCGATCTGCATGTTTGGGCCGGGCGACTATCGTGTAATCGCTAATCGACAGGTTGGTTTGTCGACGGGCCGTCTCGGCGTTCTCATCTTTCCGACGATCTTCACCGCGGTACCACCTAACGTCGAACAGCTTGTGCTTCCGTCCGAGGCTCTTGTTACGGCGACGGTAACGAACAACGAGCTTCGTAATCACCAGGAAGTTCCGTTTGGAATTGGTGTTCGCGTTGCGGCGATTGGACCAGGTGCTCCGGATGTTGTGGGAATGGCGAACGTCATCGCGGAGAACAATGATCTATCCGATAACAGGTGGGGTTTCGTAGTGGAGGGTGGCTTTGTGGTTGCGAACACTGCTCAGCGTGGGAGCACCAATGTGACGCTCCGAGGAAACACACTTGCTCGCAGCTGCCAGGCCGGTGTGCTGATCGCTTTGAATTCGCAGGGGAATGCGATCGCCGCGTCACCTGGACCGACGGTGAAAAACTCATCGTTCACAATCGATCTTGGCCAGGACATTAACTGGGCCGACACGTGGTACTCGCATCCATCGGGCTCGGGCAGCACGTTGATGGTCGATGGCAAACCGGTCGAAAACGGCAAGCGC
>DATLDN010000295.1:0-7932 GCA_035525855.1 Gemmatimonadaceae bacterium | reverse complement strand
ACAGGTTCGATACGCGATGACGGTCCGCTTCCCGATGTAATAACGGATAACGTGGCAGCGCAGGACGCGATGCGCCGTCACACTATCAAAGCGACGATGGCAGTGCTTGTCGCCACTGCGTTGCACGCAATCGCAACAGGCAACATGCTGCCCGCGTTCGTTACTCAACCCGATGGAACGTTGCGGGAGCTTCCGACGATTTGTGTCGATTCTTCCGAGTTTGTCGTGAGCAAATTGAAGGATCGCGGAACACGTCAGGCATTCGGGGTGGTTACGAACGCGCAGGATTTCATGCACATATTGCGCATGTATGTCGAGCGAATGTTAAAGGGTGAGAAAGTCGATTGATCGACACGACCGAGCGATTTCTAAAGGATATCGCCAGTAAGATCGGCGCCGAGCTCGTGGAAGAGGTGCGGTTGTTTCCTCCGATGCGTCAGGGTGGCACCGAAACCGGTGTCGCGATCGTTGCGTCTTCGGCACAACCGAATCCCTGGCACACGGTGTACAGTGCGCACTACAAGCACACGCTGAAGGGTGCCGATCGGGGAAAGTGGGAGGTCGAAGTTGTTGCTGAGGCTGACGCGCCTTTGCTCACCGTCGATGAAGTTGTTCGTGGAGTGATGAAGAGAGCGGGGGAGCAATTCGAGCCGGAGAGGATCACGGCTGGAGAATTCAGGACCATCGTTGGCTTCGTCGCGCGGACTTGAATCAACCCGTTGGGTTTTGAGTCAATGGTTCTCGGCGATCAGCTCGCGGGTTTTCAGTATGGGGTTCTCACCGATTACTCATTACTCGACAGCCGGACGCCGAGAACCATTGACTCAAAACTGGACGGGTTTCAACGGTCTTTATCGGTTTCCAAGTGGGAAATGTATTTGCTCATGACAACCCGATGTATATCCCGCGCATCCTCGATAACCTCGTCGCCTTCGAGTAATCCGGGCGGAGTGATAAGAAACGGAAAAACCTGATCTCCCCCCGCAGATCCGTGTGCACCGATCTGATCATCGAACGACACGATCTCGAACCCATCGTACGCCCCGAACAACACACAGTCGCCGCAGTTCGGCTGGCACACAAGTGACTCGATGGCGCGAAGCTGAAACGACTCGGTGCCGTACGGCTCGACGGGATTGAGCCCCGACAACACAGTGACCTTCGCATCCTGAATCGTCGCCCTGCCGCGTGATGATTCCGCGTGAACAATCCCATCGCTGAGCGTGAGCACCAGGCCAATTCCTGGATGCTTCACCAGATGCTCATAGAGGATGCGCCGCTTCGGATCGGATTGAATATCGCCGAGCGACAACCGCGCTGCATCGGCCGCCCAATAAACAAGTGCGAGACACGAGCTGTACGTAACCACGACGTCGTGCTTCACGTCGACACGATACTTCTCAGGGAGAATTATCTCCCTCAGCCCATAATGACTGCGAAACCAGTCTCTTCCGCGTCGCAGCACCTGCTGAAATCGCACAGCGCGAGGCGGAGAGGTTTGAGCAACTGCCTCGAGAACTTCAGCACCGACGTCAGCATACTCGCTTCGATCCGAATGACTGATCAACGCTTCGTCGTCGAGAATGCGCTGAACAGTCGCGCCGAGCGATTCGCCGAATTTCACGCGATAGCTCTCGCTTCGCGTCATACCATGATCAGACAGAATCACGAGATCGTATCCACGCCGGCCCATTACCAGAGCCATTCTCCAGATCTCGGCGATTCTCGAATCGGTGCGGCGCAGATCCGCGAGCGCAGCCCGGCTCGACGGACCAAAATGATGAGCAAGCTCATCATACTGCATGAACGTGCTGTAGATCACAGGAACGCCGAGGTAAACGTCAAGCAGAATTGCCATCGTCTGAAGCTCACGGACAATGACGTTGCTCAATATCCGAATGAGTGGAAAAACTCCCTCGGAGTGAGTCACACGTCTCGCGAGCTCCGCGCGTGTGCGCTCGATGTCTTCTCGAACCCATTCAGCCGCGCTCTGCGCGAACATCCGGAGCAGTCGGATTGGATGAAGCGCGATGAGCAAAGCCATTCGCGTTCCGCCAAGCCGCTGATAAACTGACATCTTTTCGCGTGTCGCAACTGTGAACGCCACGGTCTGGGCGTCACCGTCAAGGAGGTTCACATAACTCGAGCCACCCGCGAGCGCCCCGGGCGTGGAAATCCGGTCGCGAATGTACTGAACGCCGTCAGGAGCGTTGCATGTAATGACGCGACGCGCTGCCTTGTCGAAAAATCTGAACGCGGGAATTCCACTGTTCTCTCCGTGAAAGATTCCCGCCTGGCAGTACGGTGTGGCTGATGGCAATCCACAGAACCAGCGGCGGACAACGAAGTTCTGCTCGCCGAGTAGTCGCTCTATGGTTGGACAATATCCGCGCTCGATCGCGCGGCGGAGATCGGCATACGCGAGCGCATCGATCTGAAGCATGATCAGTCCGCGTCGTCCATCGCGCGGACGTTGCTCGCGCGCAAACGCAGAGTATTTGAGGGCGTAATAGCGCTGGAGAAATGGACCCGCGCGGCGATACGCGCGCCGATCCGTCACGCCGAGCGGTCGCTGATTATTCGAAGAAGCTCCTGAACCGGAACGGGTTTGACGAGGACTGCTGCGCAACCTGCCGCGAGACTACGAGCGCGTGTGATGTCATCATCATAACCCGTCATTGCGAGTGTAACGCCCGGGGTTGCATGACGTGAACGAAGCTCCTGCAGCACGGAAAGGCCATCCCCATCTGGAAGCGTGAGATCGAGCAGCATCACATCGGTCGCTGTCGTCGAGGCTGCTTCAATTGCTTCAGCTGCAGTGCCGGCAACTGTGACTGAATAGCCGTTCGACTCCAGCAGTATCCGAAGAGCGCTCGATATGAGGAGGCTGTCCTCGACGACGAGGACGTGTGCTGCCATTACGTGGTCCTGTCAGCCGGAAGGGTGAAGAAAAAACGACTCCCGCGTCCGAGCTCGCTGTCCACCCAGATGCGCCCGCCGTGCAGCTCGACGTATCGTCGCGCGATCGTAAGCCCAAGACCGGTACCGTGGTGCGCGCGGGACGCAGATGCATCCACCTGCGCGAACTCGCGGAAAATAAGCTCATGATGATCGGGGGCGATTCCGCGACCGGTATCTCCAACTTCGATCTGGACCATTTCAACACGTGGATCGAGCGACGCTGCAACCCAGACTTTACCTCCCGGCGGCGTAAACTCGAATGCATTACCGAGGAGATTCATGAGCACGTGCATCACCTTGTCGCGATCACCACGCACTCGCGGCAAGTCGTCGGGAACGCAGCATTGAAGTGCGAGCTGTTTGCGAGCGACGAGCGATTGATTCAACGCATTGACCTGATCGACGACTTCAGTCAGCGAAAACGACGATGCCTCGAGAGTCAGTGGCTCGCTCGAACCCTTTGCGTAGAGAAGGATCTCCGCAATCATGTCCAGCAGCTGCCGGCCACCGGTGATGATCGTGCCGACGCTGTCGCGCTGCCGCACGTTGATTTCGCCGAGCAACCCGTCGCGCAGAATCTCCGCATGCGTGATGATCGCGGTGAGCGGCGTCCTCAGGTCGTGAGCGATATTCGATAGAAATTGTGTCTTGAGCGAATCCCTGTCGCGGAGGTCGCTGATAATCCGCTGCGCTTCAGTGAGCTGCGCGCGAAGGGCATTCGTGTCGAGATCAGAGTCCATTTGCACCTGAGATTGCGGGAACGTCGTCACTTTCGATTTCTTCCACCAGCTGTTGCCGCCGCAGGAGCGACCAATACCGCCCTTCGGCATGCATCAATGATTCGTGCGTGCCCTCTTCAATTACGTGCCCGTTCTCGAGAACAATGATCTGTTCTGCATGCCGAAGACTGCTGGCGCGATGCGACGCGATGACCGCAGTCCGCCCTGTCAATGCGGATCCCAGCTCGCGAAGAATCTCCGCCTCAGTATGCGTATCGACCGCGCTCAACGCATCGTCCAGCAGGACGATCGATGGCTTGCGCGCAAGCGCGCGTGCGAGCGACGCACGTTGCTTCTGACCACCTGACAAATTGATTCCACGCTCGCCGAGCATGGTTTCATATCCACCGGGGAATTCGGCAATCGTGGTATCCAGCTGAGCGGTTCGCGCCGCCCATTCGATGTCACTCGTATTGGCAGACGCGTAACCAATGTTGGCCGCAATTGTGTCGCTGAAGAGAACGCTTTCCTGTTGAACAAAACCGATTTCGCGCCGCAAATCGGTGAGTGACAACTCACGTATTGATACACCATCAATCAGAATGTTTCCCTCTTGGGGATCATAAAATCTGGGAATCAGATCCATCAGCGCGGTCTTACCGCTTCCTGTGGCGCCAACGACGCCAAGTGTCGATCCAGCGGGCACGACAAAATTCACATTGCGGAGAATCCATCGTGGCTCGCTCCCTTCCGGCGGCGGATAGTGGAAACCGACATCCCGGAATTCGATCGTCCGGCCTTTCGCCGCCGCGGGTAGAGAATGCACGGATTCCGCTGGTGCTGTAATCGACGGTTCAGCATCCAGGATGGTCGCTATACGCGCCATCGAAGCTCCGCCGCGCTGGAAAAGATTTACAACCCACCCCAGCGCGATGAGCGGCCACGTGAGCAAACCGAGATAAAGACCGAACGCGACAAACGCGCCCACTGAAATCGTTCCCTTTATAACGAGTGATCCACCAAGTGCGATTACGACGACACTTCCAAGTCCCGCGAGAAGTGAAAACGATGGGTTCATCGTCGCATAAAGTTTCACGAGCGCCATGTTGCGATCGAGATACTCGTCGCTCAATCGCTGGAATCGCTCGACCTCGGCCGCTTCCTGCCTGTATGCGCGAACGATTCGCGCGCCCGTGAGATTCTCCTGCGCGTGAGTAGTAAGAGTCGAGAAATGCTCCTGCACCGCATCGAATCTCATGTTGATCGCCTTCCCAAGTCGCATTGTCATGATCGGCAGCAGCAACATTGGAAGCAACGCGAGCACTGTGAGCCAGACATCGATGCGCAGCATGAACAGCAGGGCGAATACTCCGCTCGCAATCGTGTTCACCAGGTACATGATTGCGGGGCCCGCCGTCATTCTCACCGCGCTGAGATCGTTCGTGAGGCGCGCCATGATGTCGCCGGTTCGCATCTGCGAAAAGAATTTCGCATCGAGAAGCTCGAGATGTCTGAACAGGACGCTGCGCACGTCGTACTCAATGCGCCGGCTGATGCCGTTCATCAGTGTGCGCATCCCATAGCGCATAACGCCTGTGAACAGGGCGCTGCCAACAATCGCAGCGCCGACAGCCCATATTACCTTGAGCGAAGCTCCACGCCGCATCGAGTCGATTCCTCGACTCAGCAACCACGGAATAACGCTGCTAATAGCGGTCGAGATAATTACCAGTGCGAGTCCGGCAGCAAGCTGCCGCACGTAAGGCCGGAAGTAGGGTAGAAGACGTTTAAGCTGTTTCATAGGTGGCACACCGATTGCCCTTTGCGAACGTCTAACGAGTTGCAAATAAAGGGTTTCGGCAATTGCCACATAATATTGGGAGAACCCACATGTCAAGAACACTGAACAGGCTTTTCGTGCCGGTGACGCTCGTAGTTTTAGTCGCCGCGTCTGCCTGTAACAACGACAAAAAGAGCGATGACACGCTGGCGCAGGATACTGCGTTGAACCGTGATCTACAGCTCGCGAACGCTGACAGCGCGGCGCAGCCGCAGCTGAAGGACATTCCGGCCGGGACAGTTGCTCCGGCGCCAATTGCACCTGCACCGCGCGCACCGGCACCGCGACCTGCACCGCCACGCCGCTCGGCAGGAACCACTGTGCGAACGCCGACGCGAACTGCGCCCGCCCCCGCGCCTGCTCCAATACCCACGAGAACGGCGAGTGGAAATACAGTTACACGCGGCACTGGTGGCGCGGAGCGCGGAGTGGGCTCGATCGCTGCGGGATCGACGGTCAATCTTGCGTCGAATACGCGTGTGTGCACGAACACGCATCGCGTCGGTCAGCGTTTCTCGGCGACTGTTTCGGAATCGGTTACCGGATCTAATGGTGCAGTGATTCCTGCAGGTGCTACTGCGAATATCGAAATCACCGAGCTCAAGCGAAGTGAAAACGCGAACGACAATGTCGTGATGGGTTTCCGCGTCGTGTCATTCTCGTTCGGTGGTAGGACATATCCTGTGTCGGCTACAACGAGCTATGCTCGCGTCGAGAAGATCAGAAATCAGCCGAAGGATAAGGACGTCCAGAAAGTCGTCGGGGGCGCGGCGGTTGGCGCGATCCTCGGCCAGGTTCTTGGAAAGAGCACGAAGGGAACTGTGATCGGCGCAGCAGCGGGTGCGGCAGCAGGAACAGCGGCGGCAGCAGCGACCGCAAATTTCGAGGGGTGCGTTCCTGATGGTGGGCGGATTACCATTTCTCTCGACTCGCCGGTACAGGTCCAGGTATAAAACCAAACGGCATTAACCCATTGAGTTTTGGGTCAATAGTTCTCGGCGGTCGGCTTTCGAGTATTGGGTGATCGGTCGAAACCGATTACTGAAAACCCGCTAACTGATTGCCGAGAACCATTGACCCAAAACTCGATGGGTTAATGCTTTTTTCTTTCGTCGTTAATAGCCGACAGCAGCCCCTGCCGCACGGGGATCCGGCATTCCCTCCCATCCCCCACGCACGCGCATAATCGCAACCGTCGTCGACCCAACCTTATCGAGCGCCTGCAGAGAGTACCCCATCGCCCGCAATCGTTGAACGGTCGCTGAATCGATCCCACCCCTTTCATAACGAAGCGTATCGGGCAGCGCCTGATGATGAATTCTCGGCGCACCCATAGCGTCAGACAACGACATGCGATTGTCGATCACGTTGAGAATCACCTGAGCGGTGCTCGTGATGATCCGAGGACCACCGCGTCCACCAACTACAAGTAAAACATCTCCTTTCGGATCGAGAACAATCGAAGGTGACATCGCGCTCAACATTCGCTTTCCCGGCGCAATTGCATTGCTCTCGCCCTGGACGAGTCCGAATTGGTTTGGCTTTCCAGGCTCGGACGTGAAATCGTCCATCTCATTGTTCATGAAAAAACCCGCGCCGCGAATGTACACGCCGGATCCGTAAAGACTGTTCAGCGTTGTTGTCGTCGCGACTGCATTTCCCTTTGCATCGACAACGGAGTAGTGCGTGGTCTCCATTCCTTCCGCCAAACCGGTGGGGAGATTCGCTGTCGGCGTATGACGATCGGGCGTGATCGTGCTCGCCAGTCGTCGCGCGTACGACTTATCGAGCAGTTGGTCGATCGGAACTTTCACGAATGCAGGATCGCCGAGCTTTGAGTTGCGATCAACGAATGCACGCTGGAACGCCGATGCGACGAGATTGAAATATTCGGGCGTTCCAAATGTAGGAAGTTGTTTGAATGTCTCGAGGATGTTGAGCGATTCACCGACTGTGACTCCGCCAGACGATGATGGCGGCATCGTGATCAGTGTGTAGCCGCGATAGGTCGTTCGCAGCGGCGCGCGCCACGCAGGTTGATAATTCGCGAGATCCTGTGTGGTGATGAGTCCACACGCATGCGATGCGCGCGCGCGGCCAGTAACACCAGTTGGACAATCCCGCGTCATTTCGGCTGCAATCTTTTCGGCTACCCGACCGCGATAAAAACCCGCCGCTCCTTCGCGTGCAACCGCGCGAAGAGTCTCCGCGAGATCGGGCTGTACGAGTCGCGACCCGCGGGGGAGCGGCTTTCCCCCGGGGAAAAGCAAATCTGCTCCGGCGAAAAGTTTGATGAGCGTATCCTTTCCGACCCATGACGCTGCGAGTGCGCTATCAACCTCGAAGCCTTCGGCAGCCAGTCGAATTGCAGGTGCCATGACTTTGTCGAGCGGCATCGACCCGTACTTCGCG
>DATLDN010000293.1:0-4231 GCA_035525855.1 Gemmatimonadaceae bacterium | reverse complement strand
TCTCTCAGTTACTTCTTGACTCCCTCCGACAGTATGATGCGCAGGGTATCCGGCCCTTTCGTGTCGTAGCGCGCAACAGTGCGTCCCATCAGCTTGCCGTCCTGCACGTGATACACGGTACGCGTGCGGACCTTAACGCCTCGCTGAATGTTGCTCTCGTACGGGCCTGCTTCGAGAACGATACTGTCAGCATCGACGAGCGTAACTCGCTGCGGAATCACGTCCGACCGATTCGGGAACTTGAGCGACCATCCAGCGGTGTCACCAGTCGCTGTTAGATCGTACGTTACTAGGGTGCTATCGCCTTTCTCGTTCTTTCCCGCAAAGCTGTATTTGCCGGCAACCGATGATAAAGCAATTGGAGCAGCAGCAGCCGGAGCGGGCGCCGGTTCAGCGGCAGGTGCCAGTGCCGCGGTAGTATCCGGCGTTGAGTTCTCAGATTTGACACACGCGACGAAAAGCAGTGAAGCGGACAGCAGGGCTACGCGACGCATCCTTACCTCCGGGAAAGTATTTTGGCGGCTGATTGCGCCTAATGTGAGCGCGGCGACCACGGGGGCAAGAGCGACCGGCTAACGACTCAACGCATACAATCGGGGTTGGTGTACTTGATGGCGGTTCCAACGACTGTCTGTTCCTGCTTCAAGCCGTAGAATTTTGGATCAACCGCAACTCCATTACGCCGCACCTCGCTGGTTTTCAATCCGAACGACGCATCGAGCACCGCGTTCGCTCCCATGCCCGCCGCGCGGCGCTTTAACTCCTTTTGAAGCAACGGCAGAATCGTTCGTGCCTCCCCGTCCTCGTTGCTACCGCTCAAGAAGCACGAACCCCGACAGGCGCTGGAATTCTTCACGCGTCTTTTTCGGACGAAGCCGTATCAACAATTTGAAAAACCACATCCCCTTCATCTCACGATCGAGACGCTTCGCTTCAGGGAGAGTCCCGCGAAATTCAACTTCGCGCCAACCAAGAGGCCGGTAGAAATCAGTACCCTCCTCAGGCGCGAACTTGAACGGCGCATTTCCGTCGTCGGCGGCCTTTCCCCATGTCTTTTTCATGTATCGCAACAATCGCGGGCTCGTATTGTCCGTGAGCCACCAACAGAAATTCGGGTGACGGGCCAAATCCGTCGCGAGCGCCGTCACCTCCTCGCGCGTCAAATAAATAACGAGGCCCTCAGTTATGACGAGAACGTTCTTTCCTAACGTACTGACTCGTTCGAGCAGCTGTCGGCGAATGACTTCATCGGTGATATCTGCGGTAACTGCTTCATACTCACACTTCGCCTTCACGCCACGAAGTGTCTCCGTCTTGTAGTTGAGAATGTCGGGCAGATCCACGTCCACCCAGTGAAGCTTCGGCGGCAGATTCAGTCTCCATGGCCGAGCATCGAGACCAGCAGCGATATTCAAAACGGTATCCACTCCGCGCTCTGCGATCGACAACATGATTATCTCGTCGAACACTGCGGTCCGCACGATCATCGCCCACGCCATCCGGCGACCCTGCATCAGGGTTTCGACGATCTCCGCGCCCTTTACCCCCGCGAGCTGCTTCGCGTATGGGTCGCTGAAAATTGCATCGGGCCGCTCCGTCTCCATCGCGCGGTAATACGCAACCCAGCGCGCAGTATCGGAGACGTGATCTATCGCCATCTACAGCCCCATTTTCGCCAGCAGTGCCGCAAAACGGGGCTCGTTGCGCAACGGGTCGACAATCGGATGCACCTTCAGATACGCCATCCATCCCCGACGCTCCTCGTACGCGCGCTCGGCCCAGTCGAGTGCTCGCTGATTGTCTCCGAGTGCGATGTACAACGTCGCGAGCTCGACAGGAGACACGTAATCGTTTTTCAGTTTTTCCTCGAGCTCTGCAGCGAGCCTCTGCGCGTACTCCGGCTTTCCCGCTCGTGCCAATGCATACGCAAGCGTGACGTGCGTGTACGTCGCCGCACCCGGCAACGCGAGTGCTTCACGAAGAGCGCGCTCAGCTTCATCGAATTGCTCGTTCAACGCGAGATTCAACCCAAGAACGCGGTAACTCTCTTCAGCAGCGGGATTCATGGCGATCGCGCGCGTCAGATGATATCGAGCCTGATCATATCGGCGTGCGTACAAGTAGTTGTAGCCGAGCGCGCGCCTGATTGAAACCGAAGCTGGGTCCAGCTCCTGGGACGTGTGCGCAACAACGAGCGATTCGTCCACTCGCCCTTGAGACGCAAGAAGAAACGCGTACCACTGCTGTGAAGTTGCATACCGCGAATCGAGCTCGATGGACCTCCTGAATTCGGCCTCGGCGGCTTTCCATTCCCAGTCGTAGATGAACAACGTCCATGCGAGCGATGCATGCGCTTCCGCCAGCGACTCATCGAGCTCGAGTGCTTTGAGCGCATACTTCTTCGCCATCTTGAATCCGTTGTCGACCGCGATGTTTCGATAGTCGATCTGCAATGCATACGAATCCGCGAGTCCGGTGTACGCGAGCGCGTAGTCAGGATCTTCAGCAATTGCCTGCTGAAAGAGCGCGATTCCCTCGGAAACCCCTTCCTGAGTTCGCTTGTTCCACGCATAGCGGCCCTGGAGGTAGAGACCGTACGCGCGAACGTTGTCGGTGTAGCGCTTCTTGACCGGCTGATCCAGATCCGCAAACCATGTCGCGCGGAGAGTAGTAACGATCGTGTTCGAGATTTCATCCTGAATCGCGAAGACGTCGCTCTCCGTCCGATCGTACCTATGCGACCAGAGAAGCCGTCCATCGTCCGTAGACGTAAGCTGTGCTGTGATGCGCAGCTGATTTCCGGATTTGCGAACGGTGCCTTCGAGGACGACCGATGCGCCCAGAAGCGCGCCGATTGCGCGAACATCCTGCGGCCTGCCCTTGAGAGCGAACACTGACGTACGCGATGCTACGCGCAAACCTTCGACTTTCGCCAGAGCGTCGATCAACTCGTCAGTAAGTCCGTCGCTTAGATATTCAGTGTTCGGATCTGCGCTCGCATTTACAAAAGGCAGCACGGCGACAGTACGGGTCGCTGTGGTGAAGTGTAGAGCATCTCCTTCGTGTGCTTGAAGGGCAATTGCAAATTCCCCGACACTTGCAAAGCGCTCTTCGGGTTTTTTTGCGAGACCTTTCGCAACTGCCCTTTCCACCGCAAGCGGAGCATCAGGACGAAGGGCGCGCACTGGTCGCGGAGTGTCCATTACGTGCTTCACCATCGTCGCACGCATGCTTTCTCCCCTGAACGGCGGCTCACCGGTCAACATCTCGAACACGACGCACGCGAGACTGTAGATGTCCGACGCTCCATCGAGACGCTTGTCTGCAGTCGCCTGCTCAGGACTCATATACGCGGGCGTTCCAACGGCCAGGCCACTTTCTGTAATTGCCTCCGTTGCATCACCGGGCGCGGAAGCGACGTGTGCAACTCCGAAATCGGCGAGCAGCGCGTGACCGTCCGCAAACAAGATGTTCTCCGGTTTTACATCGCGGTGAACGAACCCATTGCGATGGGCATAATCCAGCGCGGCCGCAATGTCGCGCGTAATGCGCTGAACATCGGGGACGGGAAGCCGCTTCTCGAAAACGATCCGGTCGCGGAGAGAGCCGCCCGGTATGAACGGCGATACATAGTAGAGCTTGCCTTCGCTCTCACCCGAATCGATGAGCGGCACGATGTGCGGATGTGAAAGCCGCGCGGCAATTCCAATCTCGCGGAGAAATCGTTCTACGCCCACAGACGCAGCGACGTCAGGGCGCAGAATCTTGATCGCAACTTTGCGCGCGTGCTTCTTTTCTTCCGCGAGGTGCACTACCGCCATCCCGCCTCGTCCAAGCTCGCGCTCGATCGCGTATCGCTCGAGAAGCGTCGACCCGATGGACGGAATCGTTCCCGTCATTTTCGCCCCGCCACCATTGCTTCGAATTCCGAAACATTCGCGAAGTAATCACGAGCGCGGTCTGCTGACCACGGATTTGTGAAGATCTCTGCAACCGGATGCTCGATGACACTCGCAATGCTGTCAGCGGCTTCTTCAGGAGTTTGGACTGGTGCGCCGCGCGATTGCCCCGGTATGTCGACGCGCAGCTCGTCTGGTGTTTCGGCGTTGACTGCGAACTCGGTTGAAACCACTCCGGGCATCACGAGCGTGACATGAATGTTCGGATAGCGCGCGAGTAAATCCATGCGAACGTTCGCTGTAAGTGAATTGAGCGCGGCTTTCGACGCACT
>DATLDN010000290.1:0-14471 GCA_035525855.1 Gemmatimonadaceae bacterium | reverse complement strand
CCTCTGATCCCCTGCTCGGTGAACGCGCGCGCGACGATCGTTGTACTGGAAATAGCAACGATGGCTCCCGCGAAAATTGATTCGATGGACGTCCAGCCAAACGCGCGACCCGCCATGTAGCCGAGTCCGAGCATCATGCTGGTCTCGAAAAGCGCGGAAATTCCGGATGTCGCTGCGATTTGAACGACGCGCTTGAGGCGGAACTCCAGTCCGAGCGCGAACATCAGCAGAATTACGCCGAGCTCTGACAAGGTGCGGACCATTGTTTCGTCCGCAGCGAGTGGAATGGGCGTGTGCGGCCCGACAATCATTCCGGCTATGAGGTAACCGAAAACAACCGGCTGCTTCAATCGCTGGAATACGACCGTTGTGACTGCCGCAGTACAGAGTACCAGCGCGAGATTCTGGAGGAACGCATGGGCGCTTTCCATGCGCGCATCTTACTTCAAATCAAACGCCGCGGAAAGAAAACCAAGACGACACCGAAGCACCGAAACACCGAAGTCCACCGAATTTTTGTTTTTTAAGTGCAACACCACTCGTGATTAGACGGAGCGGGTGCTGTTCCAAGAACAAATTCGGTGATCTTCGGCGTTTCGGTGCTTCGGTGTCGTCTTGGTTTTCCTTCCGCTTAGAACGCGATCCAATACGTCGCTTTCACGAGGAAGATGTTATCCGGATGCGCGGAGAAGAGTGCATCTCTATCTCGCCCGAAGTCGAAGTTGCCGAGTGGCTGCGTATTCGACCGTGTTTGCTGCCAGACAAAGAAGAGCGTCGATCCTGGATGATACTCCCATCGCAAAACCGCATTGCCACGCAGCGATCGGAAGTTGAAGTTGGGATCGGAGAACGAAACCGGCTGCGAGGGCCCACTGCCATCCACGTCGACAGTGTATTCCACTTCCCCATCTACGACTGTGCGGGTCAAATCCTTCCCGAGCTGGAAATTGTGAAACTCCGGACGCCTTGGCGCCGCAAATTCACGGAACGTACGGTAGTCACCGCTTGCGATAAGCGGCTGGGCAAATGCCTCGAGCGTTAGAGTCGGGGTGAATGTGACGTTCGCGCGAGTACTCATCGACAGTGTGCGCTGGTCGATCTGGGCGAAGATGTAACGCCGTCCAAAGAAAGCTGTGTTCGTGCTGTCAGCACCCGACGTAACGAACTGCGCTAACCCGCGCGATTTATTCCACTGCGGCCCAAGTGAAAGCTGAACCTGTGACGTCGGCTTGTACGTCATGTTCAGATTCAATGCGTAGCTGGCCTCGCCTGTATGTCTCACCTGGTAGTTGGGATTCGTGGAGAAGGAAATTTTTCTCCGCGCGTCAGTGGAGAGCGACATCGAGTTGAATACGTATCCGCGTTTCTTGACCACCGGGCCACCACGCGTCGCGGCATCGTCGAAAACGTCAGGCGTATAAATCGTGAACGCGCTCCATCCCCAGAAGTTCTTGAGCTGCGTGAACATTCCCACAGCGAACTCACGATCGGTGACATCACCATCGTAGTTCAGCTGCTGCTGGAAGCTCAACGTCGCGAAATAATTCCTGAATATCGGGCCAGGCTTCGTGATGGAGCGCGCGAGATTTGTATTCATCCAGAGATAGTCCGAGCGCGTGTTGAACGAGATGTCATTCACCTCGAATCCCGGACTTCTATAGTTGACCATCGATTCAGCCAACCACGTTCCTGATTCTTTCGCAACACGAGCGTAGCCGGCATAGCCGGTAAGCCGGGTTGCATTTGGATCGTAGCGATCGGAGAAAAGACCATTCCCGCCAGACTCGCGATCGGGCCGCTGAAAGTACCGCGCGCTCGAGCGTTGCAGCCGATCGATCGCAGTCGTTGACCCGCGCACATCCGAAAGCGCGTACTGGCCGAAGAAGGTGTACGTGCGATCCTTCGTTGCACTATACCAGTCCATGCCGAGCTCGCGTGCACCACGCGATAGACGAGCCTTGGCGAGTGAATCATCAGTCAACCGATCCACAGAAGTTGCAATTGCACCTACCCAATACTGCCCACCCTTGAATTCCTTTCGCGGACGCGCGACAAAATAGTTCGTGAGCGGCTCGGCCACTCTCTCGAATTGCGTTCTTTCGCCGGTGTCGTCATCGACCGAGATGACCGCTGCGTGCTCGTTTCTGGTTACGGCGTCGAGCATTCCCAATCGAACGTTGTTCGAAGTCCGCCCTGTGATTTTACCTGCAGCGAGAATGGTAGCGTTTTCGGGCATGTCGACGTACGTGCCGGATGGGGACAGCTGAGGTGAGCGCCCGATACGGCGTGTGTAAAACATCTGCAGGTTGGAAACATTGCTGCAGAAGAAGCAGCTGAAGTTTCCGTACGAGAATGCGTTTGCATTCTCGATGAAGAACGGCCGGCGCTCGGGGAAAAATGTTTCGAATGCGGAAAGATTGACGACAGCGGGATCGACTTCGACCTGACCGAAATCAGGATTGAACGTCGCATTCAATGTGAGATTCGAAGTGAGACGATACTTCACATCGCCGCCAATTCGGTAATCCCTGTCATTGTCCTTGGTGAACGGATTCGTTGGATCAGACGGCCTTATGTAGCGAGCGCGTGCAACAGTGTACGGAAGAACTTCGAATCCGCGTGGACGCTCGGTGATCTTTATGCCCTCGATATGTCCATAACGCTGCGCCCCGCCGGACTCGTTGTTGGGCCACCAGGCAAAGTGCGATCGCTCGTTGAGCCGATGTTCGAAGCGGACGATTTGAACGCCCCAGGTCTGATCGATCGCACGCGAAAAGTTCAGCTGATTGAGCGGAATGCGGAGCTCGGCCGTCCAGCCAAGTGAGTCGATTCTAGTCGCGGTTTCCCAAACGGGATCCCATGTAGGATCGCCGGTCCCATCGCGCTTCGATGCGGACGGATTCACCCAGAAGTTGTAAGTCGAGGTGTGGTCGTGATAACTGTCGAAAAAGACTTGCAGGATGTCGCTGTCATTCTCCGTCATTGCATCCCGGCGAAGAAGGCGGGTATGGACACCTTTTGCACCCATCGTGTCGAACATGCGCGCGCCGATGTAGATCGCTTCATCGTCGAATGCGAAGCGAACTTCGGTTTTCTGTGTTGCGGGTTTGCCTTCGTCCGGCTGCGACTGTCTGAAATCCGTCGCAGGCTGAGCTGTGCGCCAGACTTCTTCGTCGAGCTTACCGTCGATTGTGACGGGTGCCGTTAATCGCACGGCTCCCACTACGGGCGGAGGCTCTTTATGTGGGCCCGTTACTGTAGACGCAGGTTGTGCGGCTTGTGCGAAAACATTCTGGGCGCTGACGCAAAATGCGACGACGGACATGGTGCACGTCGCGCAACGATGGAGGGGAGTTCGCATGCGATACTTGCGTTGAGGTGGCCGGCGCTACTCCTCTTAAGATGCGGCTAGCCGAAAAAGGGTTTGGTGGGTCAACAGCAAGGGATTTGTAAACTCGCGTCGAAGGGTTGGGCGCCGCTGAGGGAATGTGGGAGTGGAGTTATTAGTGAGCAAAATGACAGTTTGACACGAGCGTCCCGATGCTGACGCAGCGACCAGGAAGCGGGAGAGTGTCAAACTGTCATTTTGCTCACTAAGAACTCCCCTCTCACATTCCCCATCCGCCGTTGGCGACTACGGCACCCTGATTCGGGCAATGGTGTTCGCATCCGTACCAAACCACATCGTCCGGCTGGGACGATCGAAGCTCATGTGTCGCACCGTTCCGCCACCGCTCTGCGAAATGGGTGTCACGGAAATCCATGAACTTTTTTTCGGATCGAACACAGCAATCCTGTTCGGCTGAACACCTGTCTCGGCCACCCATAGACGGTCACGATCATCGACCGCGAGTGCGTACGGCAACGAACCCTTGCCTGCAGGCATTGGAAATTCAGAGCTCTGAGATGTCTTCGGATCGAACCTCCCGAGCATGCCTCGGGTGTAGTCCGTATACCATATGATGTCGTCCGACGTAATCCCGATCCGGCGCGGATGAGTACCCGCATTCGGCAGCATGTACTCGGTAACCTTCATCGTCGCCTTGTCAATCTTTGCGACCTTGTTCGTCCCGAACTCCACAAACCACGGCTCGTCCTTCGAGTTCATCATGATGCCATATGGTCGAGCATTCGCGCCCGCCACTTTTTGCAGCTGAATCTTTCCCGTTTTCGTATCGAGACGTCCGACGAAGTTCGACACCTGTGCAGTAAACCAGATATTTCCTGCGCGGTCGAACACCATCGTGTGCGGATCACGTGCTGACCGATCCGGCATCATATACGTAGTAATCTTTCCGGTCGCCGCATCGATTCGGCCAATGCGACCGTTCCGATTTCCCGAATACCAGACGTTGCCCGCGCGATCCACAATCAGGTTATGCGGATTCGTCCCCGACTCGATTTCAACACGCGCGAACTTTCCTGACGAAGGATCCAGATTCGCGACGTAATTCCCTTCCTGCCCCACAAACCACACGCGGCCGCCGGGCGCCATGAACGGATCCCGCGGCCGAGTCTTTTCCCACGGTACTGTCCACTCGGTAATGGAAACCGGGAGCTGCTGCACTGCAGCAGCCAAAACGAGAGGTATAGCAACAATTAGCGCGCGCATATTCACCGGGTTAGTTGGCTGATGGCTGACGGCTGATAGCTGCCTTATTTGATCCAATCGCGGACCTGTGGATACACATTCGGATCGCCCCACAAATCGCTATGGCTGATACACGCAGTCTGCGTATTCACGGCACCCACGAGAACGGGACTATCAGGCGGTAAAACTGTTTGATCGCATGGCGTCCACCACACTGCGTAGCGCGAAGTTCCCGGTGTTTCGTCGTCGGCGTTGAGAGCATTTAAAAATGCCGAGTTGGGTCGCATCTCGATGCATGAAGTAATCGGACAGATGTTCGCCAGAGTAGTCCCATGATTCGGCGTGGCAAGAACAACGAACGCGTCGATCTTCGAGCTCCCCCCCAGATTCTTCGCGTAATAACGCCCCGGCAGCCCACCCATCGAATGCGCGATGATGTCGACCTTCGCAGCGCCGGTGACGGTCAGCAGGCTGTCGATTTTCGTCGAAAGCTGCTGCGCTGTCGTCGCGTTCGACTGATTGCTGTCGTACGTCCACGCGAACATCGGCGCATCGGTCCACCCGTCTGCCTGGAGACGACTTATCAGCTCTCCCCAGATCGTTCCGGATGACTGAAATCCGTGAAGAAATACAATCGGATCGTGAAGCACGCGGATCGTCGCAACGGCAGTGTGTCCTTCGACTGAAGCGGTGATGGTCGCCGTGCCGTACTTGAGAGCCGTCACCGCTCCACCGCTCGACACGGTTGCAATGGTGTTATCGCTCGAGCTCCATTGCAGGACCTTGCCCGACAATGGCTGACCTGCCGCATTCTTCGCGGTAACGGAGATCTGAATGGTTTTGCCGGCGTACAACAATGCGGTGGAAGCGGGCGGATCCAGCGTTGCAACGGCCACATCAGGCGCCGGATCCACAGGAATAGCAATAGGATCTGCGCCGCCGCACCCGATACCCACAACCGTCGCTGCTCCCGCTACGAGGATTTTTAAACGGGTCATCGATCGGCTCAACACTTCGTAATGATAGCTGGTTGCATAGTCATACTCATAGCAGATTTGATGCGATGCCAATCGGAGTCAATCCCCAGCCGCCCGAAACCATTCAGCTGAGTGGACAAAGCGGGTTTTTCTGGAAATCGCAGGGCACCATGCCAAGCGATCTTCTCGAAAGCGCCCGCGTCCGCGTTCGCACGGCGTGCCTCGTAATCGGCGGGATATGGCTGTATGCGCTCATCATGAACCAGGTGGTCTATCGACTCCTCGGACAGCCTGTGCTGAGCAACGGCATGACATGGTCGACGGAACAAAGCGCGCTGATCGCCGTGGGTTTCGCATTTTCGTTGATTGCTGCGTGGGTGATGAATCGCCTGCAATCAAATCCTGCTCTCGCGATCGATCTTGGTCTCGTATTCCTCGTCATCACCGCACTTTTTGTCGCGTTGGTCACGGAGTGGACGCCACGTAGGGACACGAACGGAATTTCATGGCTTTGTCTCCTTATACTTCTCTACCCCGCTATCGCGCCCGCTTCGATTGGAAAAATCCTCGCCGCAGCTCTCGCTGCCGCAACGATGTATCCCATCGCTGTCGGAGTTGCCATCATTGTCCGCGGAGTCTCCTTCCACCCGACACCGTACGAATGGATGTGGCTCATCAGCCCTCCATATCTATCTGCATTTCTCGCAATCGTTCCGGCGACCGTTATCCGCGGACTCGGCCGACAGGTGCGCAAGGCGCGCGAGCTTGGCAGCTATACTCTGCAGGAACGACTGGGTGTTGGAGGAATGGGAGAAGTTTATCGCGGCACTCATCGCCTGCTCGCCCGACCCGCGGCGCTTAAGCTCATCACACCGTCCGCGCTCCACACGGGCAAGGAGGATTCAGATCGCGTCGTGATCGAGCGATTCCGCCGCGAAGCAGAAGCAGCCGCAAATCTGCGATCACCGCACACAATCGAGCTCTATGATTTCGGTGTCGCCGACGATGGAACGTTCTATTATGTGATGGAGCTGCTCGACGGTCTCGATCTGGAAAAGATCATCAAGCGATTTGGCCCGGTGCCACCGGCTCGCGCAATTCATTTGCTGGAGCAGGCATGCGATTCCCTCGGCGAAGCACACGTGCGCGGCCTGGTTCATCGTGACCTCAAACCTTCGAATCTTTTCGCCTGCCGCATGGGGCTCGAAGTGGATTTCGTGAAAGTTCTCGACTTCGGGCTCGTCAAAAACGAAGCGGCAAAGAGAAGCGAAGAGGAAGTGCGCCTGACCGCAGTGGGATCGATCAGCGGAACTCCGGCTTTCATGGCGCCGGAAATGATCGAAGGAAATGCGGTCGGCCCCGCGTCCGATGTATACGCACTCGGCTGCGTGGCATATTGGCTTCTTACAGGGAAATTTGTTTTCCAGGCTACTAATCCAACTGCAATGCTCGTAAAGCATTTACAGCAGCCTCCCGTACCTCCTTCGGTTGTATCGAAGCAGCCAATTCCACCAAAGCTCGACCAGTTGATTCTCGATTGTCTCGCAAAGGATCCCGCTGCACGCCCCGCAAACGCAGTCGAGCTTGGACGGAGACTCAACGGATGTGAAGAGACATCGCAGTGGACTCAGGATATGGCGCAGCGGTGGTGGGCTCAGCATATGATCCCTGAACCCGACGCGACGGGATCGACGTCAGCACCGCGAACCGATACCACCCTGTCAGCAAGCAACGCATTTCTCGAAGAGCCAGGAGTACTCGAGGGATCCACGAGCTGAGCCGGGACGGCTGAGTGCAGATTGTCATTTATGCCGGGCTGATACTGGTCGGCGTTCTTCTCGCTGTCCTTCTTCTCATCGGCGTCCTCGATGTCGTGCGAGGCTCGCCCATTCGAGCGGTGGGGATTCCGGGCGATCCTACCGGCTGTCCATCTATAGGCGACCCGTTTTTCAGCGACGCGATCGAGCTGCTCACGAAGGTGAAGCTCCAGCCCGGTCATACAGTCGAAATTTTCATTAACGGCGATCAGACATACGATCGGTTGTGGGAAGATCTTCGTTCCGCAAAAACGTCGATCACGATGCAGATGTACTACTGCAACAAAGGTCACATGGCTGATGAGCTGCATCGCATTTTAAGCGAGCGTGCTCGCGCCGGTGTGGATGTGTACTTCCTTTTCGATTCATTCGGGACGAGCCTGCCAAAGGAGTATTTCGAAACGCTTCGAGATGCAGGCGCGCATACAACTCCGTTTCGGCCGGTCAGCATTCGCTCTCTTCAAAAGGCGCAGCATCGTGCACACATCAGGGTTGTCGTAGTCGACGGACGAATCGGTTACACGGGTGGTTTTGGAATCGACGACAAGTGGTACGGGACCGGGCGCGCGAAAGATCAATGGCGGGATAGCAACGTTCGTTTTGTCGGGCCCGCCGTTCGTCAGCTTCAGGCAACGTTTGTCGTATGCTGGGCGGAGGCCTGTGGACGCTTGCTCACTAGCGAAAAACTTTTTCCGGCGCTCGATGGTGGTGACCCCGAATTGGCTGCAAGCGGAGTTTGCGCCGCCGTGCTCCATGCATCGCCGACAATCGGCAGTACGACAGCGGAGCGATTTTTCGTCTTGTCGATTGCCGCGGCGAAGGAGCGATTGTACATCGCGAATTCGTATTTCGTCCCCGACAAAGCGTTTCGTCAGCTGCTGTGCGATGCCGCGGGTCGCGGCGTAGACGTACGCGTACTGACAACGAGCAACGAAACGGACGTGAAGAGCACGTGGTACGCCGGTCGCGCGCGTTACGAGGAGCTGTTCAAGGGCGGTGTAAAGATTTACGAGTACCAGCCGGCGATGATGCACGCAAAAACGATTGTCGTTGATGGTGAGTGGATGTCTGTCGGAAGCATGAACGCGGACAATCGGTCGATGTCATTCAATGAGGAATCGAATCTCGTTGTGCTCGACAAGGGCGCGGGAAAAAAGATGGAAGAGCTTTTTCTCGACGACCTCAAATACTCGGAGTGGATCGATCCCGTTGAATTCGCTAAGCGTTCGATCTTCGCAAGAATCGCGGAGCGTGCGTGTCATCTCGTTTGGCGTGTGCTGTAGCCGCCACGGCTAAACTCAAAGACAGGTGATAATTTGACCCGTTGGGTTTTGGGTCAATAGTTCTCGGCAGTCAGCTAACGGGTCTTGGGTTTTGGGCCGACAACTCATTACTCGAAAGCCGAAGGCCGAGAACTATTGACCCAAAACCCAACGGGTCAAATCGCGGTAATACCAATCAAACGTTGGGCACGAGTTTCGCCTAACCTCGGTGTAACACCATCGAGGTAAATCATGCGTACAGCGCATTTATGCATACTGATCCTTGCGGCAACCGTCGCTGCCTGCAAAGACAAGGGATCCACCCCGTCAACCGCTGCTGCGAATAACGCCGACCAGAGCTGGTCACCGGCAACTCTCACGTCGGTAGCGGGAGTGCCAGAGGCAGACGTAGAAGCCGCATTACACAAGCGGCTCGAATCGGATCCGCCGCCGAACGTAGACAAGCACAAGTGGGAGCATACGAAAAAGCTCTACAAGATGTATAACAACAACCCTCTGTGGCTCGCGCCCGATGGCCTCCACAAGGATCGCTCACGCGCACTCACGAATGCCGTGCTCAATGCAGAGAATGACGGACTTCGGATGGACACCTATCCGATCGGGGAGCTCGCAGCGTCGATCGCTGCACTCAAGCAAACCGACAAGCCAACGGCCGATCAGCTAGCCCGAGCCGACGTCGCGCTTACAGCGGCGTACACATCTCTCGCAGTTGATTACCTCATCGGCCAGGTCGATCCGAAAACAGTTTCGCAGAGCTGGCACATCGATCGTCATGACGAGAATGAAGACAGCGCAATAGTTCGATCGATTCGAAACCCCGCACTCGACAAATCAATTGCCGGAATGCGACCGACCGACGACGACTATGCCGGCCTTGTAAAAGCGTTAGCGCAGTTCCGCAGCGTTGCAGCGAAAGGAGGGTGGCCGTCGATTCCCGAGGGAAAATCAGTAAAGCCCGGCGAAAGTGACAATCCCGCAAGACTCGCAGCTTTGCGTGCACGGCTCGGAGGAGAAGGAATTGCCGTTCCAGCTGCAACTGATTCTGCCGCCACTCGCGCGAGTAATTCATCTGCATATGATCGGTCACTCGCGGGTGCAGTCGCGAATTTTCAGTCGCGACACGGAATTGTCGTCGACAGCATGCTTGGCCCCGAAACAGTGAAGTCGCTCAATCTGCCCGCGACTTACAGGGTCGGTCAGATTGCAGCGAATCTCGAGCGCTTCCGCTGGCTGCCTCGCAGCTTCGGATCGCGCTACGTATACGTGAACGTTCCCGCGTTCAGACTCGAAGCGTACGACAACAGCAAGAAAGTCCTCGAGATGAAAGTCATCGTCGGCGAAGAGTATGAAGACAAGGCAACGCCGGTTTTCGCGGATTCAATGGAGTTTGTCGTCTTCAGGCCGTACTGGAACGTGCCGCCTGGCATTGCGGAGAAGGAAATTTTCCCCAAGGGATCCGCGTACCTCGCGTCGAATAACATGGAGACTTATTCCGAAGGCGGCGCCACGCGCGTCCGCCAACGACCCGGCGGAAAGAACGCACTCGGCCTCGTGAAATTTTTGTTTCCGAATGACTTCAACATCTACTTCCACGACACGCCGAACGATGAGCTGTTCAAAAAGGACGTGCGCGCCTTCAGTCACGGTTGCATTCGTCTCGAGCACCCCGACCAGATGGCCGAGTACGCACTTGGATGGCCCGGGGATCAGGTTCACCAGGCGATGGAAGGCGGGGCCGACAATCGGCAGATAAAGCTCCCTAAGAAGATTCCGGTCTACATCGTTTATGGAACCGCGTACCTCCGTGACGGCCAGCTTTATTTCGGGAACGACCTTTACGATCGGGATGGAACGCTGATCAAGGCCGTTGCTGGCGGAGCCCTCCCGAATCCTCAGACAGTCCAGGCAGTACAGGCCCTGAGGAGGATTGCCGCAGCAGGTTAATTCCGAAAAACGCTTTGGGGCACTGGCGCGGTATCTGCCCTTAAGACAGCGCACAAACCCGAACCACTCTTTCGAATAGAATGGTCCCACAACTAGCTGACCCCAAGACCGAAAAGCAGACTCGAGTTCCTTGCGCGAGCATGGGAATCAAGGGCCTCGACGAAATCCTGGGCGGTGGCCTGCCGGAGAACCATCTCTACCTCGTCGACGGTGAGCCCGGTGCCGGCAAGACCACCATGGCTCTCCAGTTTCTCCTCGCAGGAGTAGAAAAGGGAGAGAAAGCACTTTATGTAACTCTCTCTGAAAGCAGAGAGGAGCTCCTCGACGTCGGCGACTCGCATGGCTGGGATCTCTCGGGCCTGGACATGTTCGAGCTCTCCTCCCTCGGGCTCACCGAGGAGGAGGAAGCGTACACCTTGTTCCACCCCGCAGAGGTCGAGCTTCAGCAAACCGTCGATGCGGTGTTGAAGGCCGTCGAGGACAAGTCGCCCGCGCGGGTTGTGTTCGATTCACTCTCGGAAATGCGCCTTCTTGCTCGCGAGCCACTGCGCTTCCGCCGGCAGATTCTCGCAATCAAACAATTCTTTTCAGGCCGCCGATCCACCGTGTTGCTTCTGGACGACAAAAGCTCAGGCAGCGCTGACCTTCAGCTTCACAGTCTTGCCCACGGCGTGATCTCGCTCGAGCACGTTGCGCTGGAGTACGGATCGGAGCGTCGTCGTCTTCAGGTAACAAAGATTCGAGGCACCAGCTTTCGCGGTGGGTATCATGACTTCCGCATAACAAAGGGTGGACTCGAAGTCTATCCGAGGATTCGGCATGACGTTCCGCGAGTGGACGTCAGCGATCAGAATCTCACCAGTGGATCGGAGCGGCTCGACTCGCTGCTCGGTGGTGGTTTGACATGCGGCACAAGTTTGCTGATTACCGGAGCGGCCGGTACGGGAAAATCCGTCCTCGCGGCGCAGTATGCCCTCGCAGAAATCCGTCGCGGTAAGAAAGTCCTTTGTTATCTGTTCGACGAGCGCATTTCCACATTTCGTTTTCGAAGTGCAGCGCTCGGTATGGACGTCCGGAAAACGATGGAGGATGAAAAACTCATCGTGCGCCAGGTCGAGCCTACTGATATGTCGCCGGGAGAGTTCGCAAGCCACGTGGTAAGATTGGTCGAAAATGATGAAATCGGGCTCGTCGTCATTGATTCGATCAACGGATATATGCAGTCCATGCCGGAGGAGCGCCTCCTTCCGATTCAGATACACGAGCTTTTGAGCTTTTTGTCGAACAATGGCGTAACCTGCGTTTTGACACTCGTGCAACATGGGATTTTCGGTAGTCCTGTGGACGACGCAGTCGACGTGAGCTACTTGGCAGACACCGTGGTGCTGTTGCGATACTTCGAGGTCAGCGGGTCCGTTCGCCAGGCCATTTCAGTTGTCAAGCGACGCAGCGGAGATCACGAGCGGACCATCCGTGAATGCCGCGTGGGAGTTGGGGGCCTGATTGTCGGGGAGCCGCTTCGTGATTTCCAGGGAGTTTTGACCGGCGTCCCGCACTATGTTGGCTCGGCGCGCCCGCTCATGCAGGATGGAGCGCCGGCGCCCGGATCTGACGGGACTCGCGCGTGAACGGGTCCAGTGCAGGTGCGCCGCGTGCGAAGATTAACGGGATCAGTCAGCCTGCTCGTGATCGTCCGCTGCGTGCTCCGCCTAAACGTGACATCGCGCAGCGTTCATCCCAGCGCGCAAACTCTTCGGTCGCGATCGTAGCGCCCACCGGACGCGATGGTCTCGTAGCCGAGCGAATTCTCGAATCCTACAACATTACTGCGGTCTTCTGCCCCGACGTGATTGCCGCATGCGCGGCTCTCGAATCAGGCGGCGCGGGAGTGTTGATGGTTGCCGAGGAAGCGCTCGACAAAGCGGCTCGTGATTGCCTTCTCGATTTTCTCGCGCGGCAGCCTTCGTGGTCGGACATTCCGATTATTCTTTTGACCGGAACCGACGAGCTCTCGTCAGCACTTCCATCTGCGTTGGAAATAATCACGGCGAGCGGCAATGTGACGCTTTTGGAGCGCCCGGTCCGCCTTGCAACTCTTACGACGATTCTGCGCTCAGCCCTGCGTGCGCGTGAACGGCAGCTCGATGTCCGTGAGCTCGTTCTGAGTGAGCGTGCCGCGCGGCAACAGGCCGAGGAAGCAAACAAGGCAAAGAGTCAGTTTCTCGCGACGATGTCACATGAGCTTCGCACTCCGCTGAATGCGATCTCCGGCTATTCGCAAATCATGGAGCTCGGCCTTCATGGTCCCATTACGCCCGCGCAGCGAGAGGACCTCGAGAGAATCAATCGCAGCCAGCGGCACCTGCTCGCGCTCATCAACGACATCCTGAATTTTGCAAAGATCGAAGCGGGACGTGTGGATGTCGAGGCGGCGACAGTGAATGTGGATCAGCTTCTCCTGGGGCTCAAGGAGTTCGTCGAGCCGCAGCTCCAGGAGAAACAGCTCGAATTCTCCCAATGCAATAACGACCCGAGCGTTCGTGCGTGCGCCGATCCCGACAAAGTTCGGCAGATCCTCATCAATCTTCTGTCGAACGCGATCAAGTTCACGCCTCCCGCGGGAAAGATCAGTCTGGATTGCGATGCCGACGATAAGACGGTCACGATCAGCGTTGCGGACAATGGAGATGGAATTCCCTCTGACAAGCTCGAGGCGATCTTTGAGCCGTTCGTCCAGATCGGACGAGACTTCAACTCCAGTCAATCCGGCACCGGCCTTGGCCTGGCGATCAGCCGCGATCTCGCTCGACGCATGGAAGGAGAGCTCACCGTCGAGAGTACCCCCGGAGAGGGATCGACCTTTTCATTGACACTGCCGCGGGACAAGTCTCCCAATAATCAAACAGGTTCAGGAACGGATCGAGCCTGACAGGGCGAGGTTGGTCAATTCTTTGAAATTGCGGATGACATAGTCGGCCACACTCGATACTCCCTTGCGATCGATAACGCCGACATACGCTGCAAAGACATCGACCGTGGCGGGCGACAAGGTTTTTAGCTCGAGGTCGGTAAATCCGTCACCAACTCCAAGAACTGGATGCTCGAGGCCGAGAGATCGCGCAACCTCGGCTTTCCCTCCGTTGCGCGTTAGAGGCGACGCGGTGTCAAAGCCCGCAAACGACCCGTCAACATTGAAGTAGATGCTGACCCCCGTCACAAATTCAGGTGCGAGGCCAACGTGACGGGCAAGCGGAAGAATGGCATCGCGGATTCCACCAGTCACCAAAACCACCCGAATCCCGGAATTAGTTAGCTTAGCTAACGATTCCACCGCCCCTGGTTCGATCGCACTGATATAAGCCTGGGCAAGCGCCTCGACATCTTCTGTTGTTGGAGACACAGCGTTAATACGCTCGGCGTAAACGCTTTCGAGCGGAATTTCTCCGCGCATTGCGCGATTAGTGGCGTCCGCAACGAAGGCGCGAACCTCATCGCCCCGTCGCGCCGCGAGCCAGTCGATTCCCTCGATCGCAGCAAGCGTCGAATCGACATCGAGAACAACCGAACGAAATATCGGCGCGAGTTTAATGGTCGCGGTCTCGCCTATTCTTTGCGGAAATTCACTACAGTTACAGATCTCACATCAGGAAGATCGAGAAGCCGATGCTTGACGTCTTCACCAACCGCACCGTCGACAGAAATTGCAGCGAGGGCTTCCCCTCCCTGTGCGAGTCTCGCCTGATGATACTCAGCGATGTTCACGCCGGCTTCGCCGAGTAGCGTCCCCACTCTTCCAATCACTCCCGGCACATCGCGGTTAGTCAGAATCACGAGTGTGTCGCGCGGATAGATATCCACA
>DATLDN010000288.1:0-3000 GCA_035525855.1 Gemmatimonadaceae bacterium | reverse complement strand
CGATCTCCGCCGCACGCACTTCCACAGCGGGCGATCACGACGCGCAACACGCAAATACGCTCACGCAGGCAGGTTCGGCGATTGGAACGCCGGCGTATATGGCGCCTGAGCAAGCTGTTGGCGATTCACTCGACCATCGAGCGGACATTTACGCCTGGGGACTCGTTGCATATGAGATCCTCGCGGGAACGCATCCGTTCGCGGACAAGACTACGGCAGCACAGGTCATTGCGGCTCATCTGAGCCAACCCCCGACTTCATTGTCCAGGCGTGCGCCGGATCTACCACTGCGGATTGCGGATTTGATAATGCGCTGCCTCGAAAAGAATCCCGACTCTCGGCCGGCGTCTGCGACCGAGCTGCTCAGGGAATTGGACATGACGGCGGAGTCCGGCGAGCGCCAATCACTTCCGGTGAACGCACGGAGGCGATACGCGATCGCTGCAGCTGCAATTGCGGTGTTGGCGTTGCTTGCGATTGGTGGATACACCATCACGACGCGATCGCAAAAGACTGTAGCCGCTCCAAAAAGCTCGGTCGCTGTCCTTCCCTTCTCCGACGATGCCGCCGATTCCGCAAACGCCTATTTCGGCGAAGGAATGGCCGACGAGCTGATGACTGCTCTCGGAAAGGTGCCCGGACTGCGCGTTGCTTCGCGCACCTCTGCTATCGCGATCGGCCGCAAGCGCGATCTCGACGTGCGAGAGATTGCAAATCGTCTTGGTGTCTCGACTGTTGTCGAGGGAACTGTCAGGCGATCCGGTCAGCATCTACGCATTACTGCACAGCTGACGAATGCCGCCGACGGGCTCACATTGTGGAGCGACGTATACGATCGCGAGAACAAGGATGTCTTTGCTGTGCAGTCAGAGATAACGAAGGCGATCGTTGCTGCGCTTCGTCCCGAATTCGCTGGCACCGCAAATGCCGGCGGTGCACTCCATTCTGGACCAGGCACAGCAAACCTTGCAGCGTACGATCTCTACCTGCGCGGAGCTTATCTCGTTGAGCACCGCGGCGCGGGTGTTCCGCGAGCCGCGCAATATTTCACGCAGGCAATCAGTCAGGACACAACATTTGCGCGAGCCTATGGCGCACTCGCTAGTACGCTCGAGCTCTTTCCCTATTTTGCGGGAATCCCCGCACACAGCGTAGAAGCTCGGGCGCGGGCAGCGGCCGAAAAAAGTCTCGAGATCGACCCCACGCTTGCGGAGCCGAGGGTGGCGCTGGCGATGATGCACTGGCACGCGTTCCGGTGGAAGGAGGCAGAAGCTGAATTCCGAAAGGCAATCGCAGCGGACTCGACGCTACCCGTTGCACATACTCAATACGGGCGGTTTCTCGTCACGCTCGGACGGTTAACGGAAGCTCTCCAGCAATTTCGAACAGCTCGTGCGCTCGACCCACTCGCCCCCACGGCGTCTGTCTGGGTGTCACATGTACTGTCTCTGATGGGCAATCACGCCGCAGCGTGGGAAGAGAGTAAGCGAGCAAGAGAGATCGATCCGAATTTGTTCACGGCTCGCACGCTGCTCTCCGCGGATCGAGCCGCAACAGGCCAGCTCGAAGAAGCGCGTGCAATTCTCGGAGAACCGGTTATGGTCGCTTCATTTGCCGGTCAGAGTGCGAATACCCTTCATCTTACCGGTGACACTTCCGGCTTTCGGAAAATCCAGCGTTACCTCGAAACAACGCCGGATACCAGTTGGATGATTCATATGTCGAGGGCCTATATGTATCTCGCGGCGCGCGACACATCCCGAGCGTTGTCGGAGATGGAGAAAGCGCTTGATGCTGGCGAGCTCGTGCCGCAACAGATGCTGTTTATTGATCGAATACTCGACGGCGTCCGACAAAGCTCGCGGTTTGCCGCAATCGTGCGAAAACTCGGTCTCAGCGATCGTGGGTTTACCTCACCAACCGGGGGAAGACCCGCGCCGTGAACGAAACACTTCCTGAAGGAGGAATGTTCGCCGAGCGGTACAGGATAGAGCGCATACTTGGCCGCGGCGGAATGGCGACCGTCTACGCCGCAGAAGACACAAAGCATCACCGCCGAGTCGCCCTCAAAGTCCTGCTTCGTGAATCGCGCGCCGCACTCGGCGCCGACCGGTTCCTCCGGGAGATCGAGCTCACCGGAAATCTTCAGCATCCCAACATCCTTCCGCTCTTCGACTCCGGCGACACTGATGGAATGCTCTACTACGTCATGCCTCTCGTGAACGGAAAATCTCTTCGCGCACACATCGATGAGAAGGGTCAGCTGCCAATAGATGAATCCATCCGCATTGTTACCGATGTCGCGAATGCGTTGAGCTACGCACACAAACAGGGAATCGTTCATCGCGACATCAAGCCGGAGAACATTCTCCTCTCGGGCGATCACACTCTGGTGGCGGACTTTGGAATTGCGAAAGCAATGGATGCCGCTGGACAAGGCCTGACGGGTACCGGTCTTCTCATAGGAACGCCCGCATACATGAGCCCTGAGCAGGCCAGCGGCGAACACCGTCTCGACGCACGCAGCGACATCTACGCGCTCGGCTGCGTTCTATATGAAATGCTCGCGGCCGAGCCTCCATTTACTGGATCGTCGACGCAGGCGGTGATCGCAAAGCGTATGGCAACCGCTGCGCCTTCCGTGCGAACCCTTCGCAACACTGTGCCGATCAATGTCGATAGAGCGATCGATCGCGCACTCGCCCGCTCTCCCGTCGACCGATTCGCGAGTGCAGGCGAGTTCGCGGCCGCACTGCACGATGAGTCAGTACCGGCGCGAGCCAAAGCTTCAACATTCCGCTCACCGATCGCGCGCGCAGCTGGAATCATTCTCTTGATCGGCACCGCCGCTGCGGTCTGGGCTGCGACGACTCGCAGTAATTCTCACTCAGGCGCAACCTCTCCGATCGATGCGAGGAGAATGGGAACGCAGGATACGATTGCCTACAATCTGTACCTGAAAGCGCGCGCGCAGGCGGATCGACGAAGCGCTATCTCGCT
>DATLDN010000287.1:0-14962 GCA_035525855.1 Gemmatimonadaceae bacterium | reverse complement strand
GGTTCTCGGCAGTCAGCTAGCGGGTTGTGAGTGTTGGGTTGGTTTACCGACAACTCATTACTCGAGAGCTGAGGACCGAGAACCATTGACCCAATACTCAATGGGTTAACCTTGTGTGCCCGCCCGATTTTAGTCGTCACCCTAACGGTACGTCTCGAAGAACCCTGTACCGCTTCCAGATAGCGGAGCACCATCGACTCGCCCGCTAACTGTCGCAGTCCCCTTCATCTGGATGAAATAAGGAAGCGCGACTGTTGAAAGCGCAGAAGGGCTCTTGCGTGTGTCGGTGCCGATCGCGTCTTCGATATTCAACGTCACGCGAAGCGTATCGGCATCTCGCACATCCGCAAATGTGGCGCGTGATGGAACTCTGATCGTTCGCCCATCGACGGTAATTTGACGACCGTCTTCATACGACACTTTCGCGGGCCGAAACACCGCGCGGAATCCAAGCGAATCGACGAGATACACAAGCAACGGCGTGTTGCTTCCCAAACGATCAGGCCCAATCACTCGTCCATACAATATTGTATAGGAGCCGGCACGAGACGCGCCCCAATCCCATGTAACGCCGCGCCACACGCCCCAGTTGTGATCGTGATACGACTGCGCATTGTCGAAGCGCTCGCATTGGGACGCCACGCAGATCTCACCCGTCGCTGATGCACGCAATCCGGGAACGGTGTAGCCCGACGCGAATTCACCCGAGCTCAACGATGCGCCAGGAAAATAGGCGCCCGCTGCCGGCGAAACTTCGAGACTGATATTCACCGGCGCACCACTTCCCTCTTCGAACGCCCGAGCTCGCACACTGTAGGTACCATCCGGATTCACAGTCACGGATGACGGACCAATCTTCACATTCGCATCAGTCGTCGAGAAGCGCACGTTCTCCTTCGGGACATTCGCATAGAATCTCCGCGAGCGGCCACCTTCATCGCGAAGGGTGATCGTCATATTGCCGCCCCACTTGTCCGTTCGAACATCACCACCGACGATAAAAGAAATGAAAGCCCAACGCTTTCGATCAGCGGATAGAACGTTGAAGTAGTGCCACTCAGCCCAACTGTCTGCGTTCTTCAAGCTGTCAGGCGGACGATGAAAGTGATCGATCTCGCGTCGAAGCTCCGCAGGACTAGGATGGATCCATTTTCGGTCGCCATCGTCATCGACCCACTTCCCCGCTTTAACCAGCGCAGGCGCTCCAACTTTCACATTGGCTGACGGAATTTCACCCGCAGCTTTTACTGTGTATTCCTGTCCGGGACGCACATACATATAGAGAATGCGTCCGTCGATTTGCGGCGCGATACCCGAGACAATTGGCTTTAATCGTGGGGATCCGAGCAGCTGCCTGTAGATGAATCGGCTGTGATCGATCGAGAAAAACAGTCCACCAACGCCGCCGGTCTTCATCACCTCGACGTCTATTCCCTGAGGAAGAACGGTGATGGAGCCGCCACCGACCAACCGCTCGTCTTTCGCCTGCGAGAGAAGCGCTTCTCCGACTGAAAGGAGCACGATCATCACTGCAACGCCGGCCCCGTAACCGAAGAACAGGAGAAACGATCTCCACGGCCGATAAATCAGATTCCGAAAGGCGAGAAGCGAGATCATCGATCAACCATCGACGATAATTCCATCACGCATATGAATCTTTCGCTTCGCCGCACTTGCCAGCTCTTCGTCGTGCGTCACGACGATCAGTGTTGTTCCATCGCGATTGAGACGATCGAATAAGCCGATTATCTCTGCGCCCGTGCGGGCATCGAGCTCACCAGTTGGTTCGTCAGCGAGAAGAATCGCCGGACGATTTGCGAGTCCACGTGCGATTGCTACACGCTGTTGCTCACCACCGGACAGTTCCGATGGACGATGCCGCTCCCGATGACCCAGTCCCACGTATGTGAGCAGCTCTCTTGCACGCTCGGCGCGTTCGCGCTTTCCAAGTCCAGCTTCCGCCATTGGGAGCTCCACATTCTCACGGGCGGAAAGCGTGGGCATCAAATAGAATCGCTGAAAAACAAAACCAATATTCCGCAGGCGAAACGAAGTCGCCTGCTTGTCATCCATTCGAGCGACGTCAGTGCTGTTTATCGAAACTGATCCCCGTGTCGGACGGTCAATTGCGCCGAGGAGATTGAGAAGCGTCGACTTTCCACAGCCTGACGGGCCGACGATTGCAACCCAATCACCTTGCTCCACGCCGAAAGAAACTCCGGCAAGTGCGTGAACCACTTCCTTGCCAAACGAGTATTCGCGAATCAGATCGCGCGCTTCAACAACAAGCGTCACGCGATTGCCTCCTCGCGCAACGTTGTCGCGATGGGCAATGAAGACGCACGGAAGGCCGGATAAATTCCGGCCGCAATTCCCGATAGTGCCAGAAGACCCATCGCCGTCCACGCCGACTTCGGCTGCCACAGAAAGAAGTCGATCGCTTCGGGCAATCCGGGAAACGACGACAGAATGCTGTTCAGATACCGGCCGGTGACGAGGCCGAGAAGAAGCCCCGCAATAGCGCCGATGATACTGATAGCAACACCCTCGAGGACGATCTGCGTCACAACGTGAGCGCGGGAGATTCCGATTGCGCGCATCACCGCGATTTCACCAATTCGCTCATTCACAGATATTGTCACGAGCGTCGTTACAAGAAGAAATCCGACGAAGAGACTCACACTGCCGAGCATCGCTGCGAGCTGGCGAAAGTATCGTAGCCGTTCATCGACCTGATCGAGCGCTTGTTCGGTGGAGATCACGTTGACTGTAGTGATCCGCTCTTTGATCCATCGACTTGCTGAATCGATGTTCGTCCCGTTACGAACGCGAACCATGAAAAGCGAAGATGCGTTCGCGCGCTCCGGCGGACTCATCTGCTGAAGCGTCTCCAATTGCAGTGCAGCTCCGCGTTGATGCATAGCGCCGTACAGAAAGCGAATTCTTCCGACGAGCGCGAGCTTTTTCATTCCGGAATACTCGCGAGTTTGCGGATCGTACCCCGTCGCAACACGGAGAGTATCGCCGAGGCGAGCACCGAGAGACTGAAACAGCTCGTTGTTAACGACGATGTCGTTCGGAGATGTAGGATCCCGGCCGGCAAGCAAGTCGTAGTCGCCCTGTACTTTCGGATCGAGACCGAGTGCTGATGCGGTAATGACCTTATCGCCTCGCGGAAAATGAAGTGTTCCGCCGAGCACTGCACTTACCGCGTCGAAATTCGGATTGGCCCGAAGGGCGCTCATCATTTCACGCGTATTCGTCATCGTCGCGTCAGTATCGAAAGGCAGCGTTCCTTTCGGAGCGAGTCGTAGTTGAAAACCTCTCGAAAGAAGCAGAGTACGGAATGATTCGCGCATTCCTGTAGACATCATGACCATATCGAGAAGCAGCGCCGCCGACACTGCGACACCGAGCATTGCGAGAAGAGTTCGCGTCAGATGTCTTCTGAGAGATGCCCACGCGAGAGTAACCGGCATCAGCGACCAAAGAGGACGAGTGGCGGCGTGCGCACCAGACGGAGCGATGCGAGGATTCCCGCAGAGATTCCGAGAACAAGCGATAACAAAACAGCGAGTGTGACGATGGACGGCGTAATCAGCGAAAACGCGAGAGGAGTTCGATACACGCCGCGGTAGTACCAATTCACAAACTGCGAGCCGATCCAGCCGACAACGACACCCAGTCCGCTCCCCAGGACGGCAAGCAGAGCAGCTTCGATAACCACGGCTCGCATTACAGTTCGCCGCGAAATTCCCATTAACCGCAGTGCAGCGACATCACGGCGGCGCTCCTCGACCTTTAGGAGCATGATGCACAGAAGAAAAATCGCGCTGGCAACAATCGTGATGACACCAATCGCCTTATGAAAACGGCTTACTACAGCAAAAGTTTTGGAGGTGCCTATAGCAATGTCTTTCGATCTGTGAGCTTCGAATCCAAACGCCGCGGCGTTGATTCTGTCGAGCGCACGACTCGTTGCACTGTCGTTTGGTGTAGCGACTGCGTACCGGTCCACGCGATCACCGTAGGACGTCATCGACTGCAGCTCATCGAGGTGCATGTGAATGCGGTATTCGCTTCGCGCTACTTCGGCCGGATCATTCCCTCGCTTCAGAATCGCGCCGATGATGACTGTGTCGGGCGATCGCGATTCCGGGGATGCCGAGAGGTAAACCTTGTCGCCAATAGATAGATGCGCATCGGCGGCGAGTCGCTCGTCGATTGCGATTGTGCGCGGAGTGGCCTGCTGAAGAAGAAAAAGTAAAAAAAGTGAGCTGAGCACCCGTGTAAACTATCGGGCAGTCACCTTATCGTGTGCGCCGGGATTTTGCGTTCAGCTCCTGAAGCCAATTGAGAACGACGATCACAGGCTGGGCACCCGCCTTGTACTGCGGCAATGCCAACAAGAATCGATTTCCGTCAGCTGTGACATCGTAGGTGTACGTCCGGCCAACGCCGAGGCGATCAGGTTGCGTCTTCCGAAAAAGCTCAACTGGCTTGCCGACGTTGCCCTCGGCGTCGACGGGCGCAGTCATCAGCGCCTCCCCTTTACGAAAAACAATCTCGCGCCCGCCTCGCGTCCACCTTGGCTGCTCACCCCCATCAACCGAAACTTGCCGGCGCGCGCTCGTGCCCTCGGCCGCTGTCACGAAAACGTTGGGACGACCGTGAGCAACTTCCTCGTACGCAATCGAGTGACCGTCAGGTGAGAAGCTCGCTCCTCGCTGAGCGATTGCGTTAGGACTGAGCGCTCTCGGCTTTGCCGACCCATCGAGCGGCACGACATAGATCCGGTCGATGACACGGTTCTCGATGTATGCGAGAAGCCGTCCGTCGGGAGAAACGGCGCACGCGTACTTATCCCACGCGGTTGCAACCACCGGGATATCTGACGCGCTCCCATCGATTGGTATTCGATGGATATCGTAAACGGGATCTTCGTGAGAGTACACGATGCTCCGACTGTCGGGTGTCCACACCGCGTTGAAAGCGGCGTTGTCAGTGCGCGATAAACGTGACAAAACACTTCGCCCAACTTCGTACAACCAGATTTCCCGTCGCGGAGCAGTAACGGTGATCGCGATCCAGCGGCCATCCGGCGAAAGTCTTGGTTCCGCAAATGCTCCTTCTCTGGGAAACGCGGGCTCTTCCTTCCCCGAACGATCGACCCACACAACGCGACGCTCGACATTCCATTCCGATGCCTTGAGGTACACGAGAGTACCGTTTGCAGAAACGGCGTAAGCTCCGAGACCGTCGGTTGCCGTCCAGTCAACATCGCTTTCCACCGGAACAGGAGTGCCATACACCTCGAGCTTCTCGGGATCGAACGGCACGGCAAAGATTGCGTTGTCCAGAGCGTATAACAGATGCCCGTCCGTATACTTGCCGTGAACGCCGCCCTCGAGGAGAACCTTCGTCTTCTTTGTTTTGAAGTCGTACGCCTCGACACGCGCACGGGAAATTGGAGTAGTGTAACTCGTGTAGATGATCGCGTTGCCGCCCGGCAACGCCTGAGGATACCAGTGATTGAATTCCTTTCTCGCCGTGTCCAGCGATGTGAGCTGATGCGTTGCGCCGCCAGTCGCAGGTACGATCCATAAACCTCGACCGTCGCGCGTGTAGACGATCTGGCCATCCTGGGTCCATGCTCCACCGCCGACGGAAGCGGAGTCGACGACCTTTACGAACGGACCGCCGAATACCGGGACTTTCCGTAGCTGTCCCTCGGCGTTGAAGCTGATCCACGCTCCATCGGCGGAAAATTCCGGATCGACAGCTCCGTCTGTTCCTTCAATGATCTTGATGTCGGTAGATCCGAGCTCGCGCATGACGATGCGTCTCAGTCCATCACTGTCCGCGGCGACCTGAATGATCTTTCGCCCATCCGGTGAAATCGCGATGAACGGCCGATCGACTGCTGGCTGCGCGAGAGTGAATGCCATGCGAACCGGCAAGTCTGCCGCCGGCTTTCGCATTGCCGAATTCAGTAACCACCCCGCGCCTCCAGCAGCGAGAAGTGCCAACGCGGCAATTCCGATTGCAATCGAGCGGCGCCCGGATTTGTCTGAAGGTGCACGAGCCTCTCCCGCCTTTGACCGTGCAAGTCGTCTCGAAGCGAGGCGTGGCCCTGACGTTCCTTCGTTGCCGGAAAGTGCGTCCGCGAATGCAGCCGCTGACGAAAACCGATCAGCAGGTAATTTCTCGAGCGCTGTCAGCACTGCATCCTCGACGCTCGGAGGAATCGACTTTCGCTCCTTTCTCAGCGGCGCCGGATCCCCGGTCAACACTTTCGCAACGATCGCCTGCGCGGTGGGACCAGTAAATGGCGGCTCACCAAGCAACATCTCGTACGTCATTGCGCCGAGCGAATACACATCGGATCGTGCGGTGATTTCGCGCTCACCCATCGCTTGCTCGGGGCTCATGTAAGACGGAGTTCCGAGTGACATTCCGGTTTCAGTCATACGTCCGCCGACTGCGCGACTTGCGGCTAATGCAATTCCAAAATCTGCGACAAGCGATCGACCGTCATGAAACAAAACGTTGGCAGGTTTGATGTCGCGATGGATAACCCCATGACGATGCGCGTAATCCAGAGCTGATGCGACTTCACTTGCAATACGAACCGCGTCTTCGACAGAAAGCTGCTTTTCCCGGTCGAGACGATCGCGCAGAGACTCGTCCTGCACGTACGGCATTACATAGAAGAGAAGTGAGTCCGCTTCTCCGGAATCAAAGAGCGGGAGAATGTTCGGATGATTCAGATTCGCGGTCGTCCTGATCTCACTCAGGAATCGCTCCGCGCCAATTACAGCCGCGAGCTCGGGTCGAAGAACTTTTATCGCAACCTGTCGGTCGTGGCGAATGTCCGTGGCGAGGTAGACTGTCGCCATTCCGCCTTGACCGAGCTCGCGCACGATTCTATAACGGTCCGACAATGCAGTCGCGAGCCGTTCCTGCGGAGTCGCCATTGGCAGAATGTACGCCGCTTAGTGTGCTGGCGCCTCCAGATCAACAATTGGCTCGACCATTACCTGCGCAGCGAGAGCGGGACCGATGGAGTGAAGAGCAGCTCCGATCCGCAGCGTAATCGGTCCCTCGAACGGCGCACGCGAAACAACGAGCAGCTCCGCACCTGGAGTTATCTCGAGCTCACCAAGGTAGCGAAGCATTTCCGGATCGTCGTCGGTTACGCGGACAACGCGAACGCCGAGCCCCGCACCAACATCGGCGAGCGGAGAATATTCCGTCTCATTGATCTCACCTTCGCGCGAAGGGATTGGAGCGCCATGCGGATCGACTGCGGGCTCACCAATCGCAGTTGCCATTCGATCGATTAGCTCATCAGACGCGGCGTGCTCCAATCGTTCCGCTTCTGCGTGAACACGATCCCACGGATAAGCGAGCGCCTTCGACAGATAAGATTCGATAACGCGATGCCGCCGAAGCGTACGTAGCGCCGCTCGTCTTCCGCGCTCAGTAAGTCTCACTCCCCGATAACGCTCGTATGTGAGCAAACCCTGTTCTGCAAGACGACGCACCATTCCACTCACGGATGCCGGCGCAATCATTAATCGCTGTGCAATGTCATTCGTTGCGACAGCGTCGCTCACTCGGCCAAGTGCGTAAATCGCTTTGAGATAATCTTCGACCGGCCCGGTGAGTGCATCGCCTCTCGTGGTCGAGATCGGAATTTCCTTTTCCTTTTCGCTTGCCATCAGGTTTTCGCGGGACCCTTGCCGCGCACCATCAAAACCGGAACGAGCGATCTGTGTCTCACGGTGTTGGCAACGCTGCCTCGAATGAGATCGCCGATAAAGCGGTGACCATGCGTTGCCATTGCAATGAGATCGCAGTCTTCGCGCTGGGCTGCGGCCACTATTTCGTCGGCCGGGTCACCGCTCGCGAGAACGGCTTCGGCATCGAGACCGTCAGACTCGAGTGATTCGCTGATCTTCTCGATGTAAGCGAGATCTTCGTGCATCTCCTGGCTTTCACGCAGCTGTAGCGGGCCAATGTTTCGCGCGGCCCATCCGTCAGCGACATGAATTAGAACGACGGACGCGTCGTTCTCGCGCGCGAGAGTGCGCACATGAGCGATGATCGCATCGTCGTACGTCGAATTCTCCACGGGCACGAGTATGCGCTTGTACACTGCGTCAGCCTCCGCGGAATATTTGCAACAGCAACCACAGATTGAGTCCGGCAATCACCACTGCAACCAGATAAGCTAGGCCTTTCAGCCACGCTCGGTTGACGAATTCGCCCATCTTTACTTTGTCCGACGTGAACCGCACCAGCGGGAATACGGCGAATGATAGCTGCATGCTGAGAATTACCTGGCTGAGCACGAGGAGCCTGGCGGTTCCGCTTTCGCCATACATCACGGCGACGATTGCAGCGGGAATGATTGCAATGCCTCGGGTTATGAGTCGCCTCAGCCACGGGCGGATTCTGATATTGAGAAATCCTTCCATGACGATCTGCCCCGCGAGAGTTCCCGTCAGCGTTGAATTCTGACCTGACGCAAGGAGCGCGAGCGCGAACATCGTGCTTGCGCCCGCCCCAAGCAATGGCGTCAGCAGCTTGTACGCGTCCTGAATTTCAGCGACATCACTGTGACCGCTCGTGTGGAACGTCGCTGCTGCAACAATGAGAATCGCCGCGTTGATGAAGAGCGCAAAACTCAATGCAATCGTCGAATCGATAAACGCAAACCGCACGGCTTCGTGTTTTCCTTCGGCGGTTTCTTCGTACTGTCGAGTCTGCACGATCGACGAATGCAGATAGAGATTGTGAGGCATTACCGTGGCCCCGAGGATACCGATGGCGACGTAGAGCATCGCTGGATTCGAGACAACCTGAGTTGTTGGAATGAAGCCGCGCAGCACCGGAGCCAGCGGCGGACTCGACTTGATGATCTCGAATAGAAAACAAAGTCCGACAGTAGCAACGAGTGCGATGACGAGCGCTTCGAGTAAACGGAATCCCTTGTTTTGGAGATAAAGAACGATCAGCACATCGAGCGCTGTGATTCCAATTCCGATTGGGATCGGAATGTTGAACAACAGATTAAGGGCGATTGCAGAGCCGATGACTTCAGCGAGATCGCATGCGGCAATTGCAAGCTCGCAGATAACCCAGAGAAACCACACAACAGGCCGCGGATAGTGATCTCGGCACGCTTGCGCGAGATCGCGACCGGTAACGATGCCAAGCTTCGAGGCGAGTCCCTGAAGCAGAATCGCCATAAGGTTCGACATGAGGATGACGCTGAGAAGCGTATATCCGAACTGCGATCCACCGGCGAGGTCGGTAGCCCAGTTGCCGGGATCCATGTATCCGACTGCGACGAGATAGCCGGGGCCGGCGAAGGCCAGAACTTTTCTCCACCAGCTCCCTCTCTGCACCGGGACGGACCGGTACACCTCTGCGAGCGAGGGGGTTACACGCGCTTTCCGCCAGCCCGGCTCGGGCGTGGGAGGAGCGATGTCAGGGCGTATTTTCGTTACTGGAGTTGCCACAATTACCCGGATTTAGTCTCAAAACAATACTATTTACGTCTCTCCTAGAAGCTATGTTAGGTGATCCTAATTCATTGCGCAAGCCCATGCTTATGTGAAGGTGGATCAACGCTTTATTTACACAGGGCCAGGAAGTGCGACAAGATCCGCTCGGTCATTCCCCACACCACAAACTGTCCATGATGGAATGCGCGCCGAGTGAATTGGTTGCCCCCCGCGGTGACGATTGCGTCGCGCCAAGCGGACTCATTATGCAAAGCCGCCAAGGGAACCCAGAAACTTTCCGCCACCTCGTGGCTGAGTACCGGGTCCGAACGGGATGCGACTAATACAACGAACGGACGAACGATCACGGCCGGCAGGCGAATGGTGAGCGGACGAAGATCGTCCAGTTGGCCAATGATGGCGCCATCAGCGCGAATGTCGATTCCGGTTTCCTCGAACGTTTCGCGAATTGCCGTACTGGAAAGCGAATCATCACCGGGTTCTTCGCGGCCACCGGGAAACGCGATCTGACCGCTCCACGGATCCGTCTCGTAATGCGCGCGCTGAATGAAAAAAATTTCCGGCTCCTGTGTCGATTCTCTAAGCCGCAGAATCAAAGCGACCGCCGCGCGGCGAACGCCTGCCTCATGAACTTCTACAGGTTTATGATTTTCCAGCCGTTGCATGAGCCGCGCTATAACTGGATGTGTGCGAAACTCCTCGAGCGAAGTCACACCGCAGTTGACGCCAAATGCTCGGCGAAAAATCCAACCGTGCCGCGCACGACGAGCGCGAGTGTAGGCGGGGGATCAGCTACGGGATGCGCCGCGCCAAATCCATGATTCCCACCTTCGACAGTCCACAACATTCCGAATCCCGGGGAGAGATCAGCGAGCTTCTCTCCTTCCCTGACTGGAACTGTCTCGTCGGCATCGCCGTGAACGATCAACCATGGAACGTGAATTCGCCGCGCAGCCGCAGGAATATCGAGACGCTTTTTCTCCAGCGCTTCGACCTCATCGAGAAGCGCAGTACCGAGCCGCATGTTCTGGCCGGTTCTGGAATTGTGAATGTCCGTGTATCCGACCTCTCGCCAAATGCGCACGTCTTCATCGGACCAACGTCGCACGTGTGAGATCGACGCCCATGTAACAAGCGCTTTCACATCATCATCGAAGCCGGCGTGAAGTATTGCAACGCCGCCGCCGCGAGAATGCCCGAATAGTCCGAACCCGCCTTCGATCCATCCTCGCGTTCGGGCTTCAGCAATTACCTGGTCGAGGTCGGCAAGCTCCTGCGTAAGCGTGTTCGTTTCGAATTCTTCGAGCTCCGTAAAATTTTCGCGATCAGCGCCAACTGCGTTTCCTGAGAAATCGAATGTGATCGCGCGCATCCCATTCTCAGCGAGAGAGCGAGCGAGATACGGAAAGAATGCCCAGTGCGCAAAGCCCTTGAACCCGTGACAAATCACGACAGTTCCAACGGGATCTCCGTCGGGATGATAAGTCTCACCGCGAACGATGAATGGCTGAGCCGACGATGAGTCGGGACGCGTGCGCGAAAGCTCGAATTCTTCGATCTTCATCAGTCTTCTACTTCTCCACCTGCGTCAACCCAACCAATGAATCCCTGTGACATCGACGCGACATCCTCGTACCCCATCTGTTGCATAGTATCGGCCGCGAGCGCGGATCGATTCCCTCGTGCGCAGTAGATGATCACTTTGCGATCGCGCGGAATTCTGGCTTCAACATTTCCTTCGATATTTCCGCGCGGGAGAAAAACTGAACCCGGAATGCGTCCGAGATTCCATTCGTTGGGCTCCCGGCAATCGAGAAAGACAACGGAGGGATCTTCTGTGTGGATGCGCATCGAGTCCGCCGGAGTAATCTGCTTGATTCTCGCTTTTGCCTCGGCGATCAGCTCCGTTCCGGTCTTCCACTCCATTTAATCCTCTTAGTCGGCGCCGAGCACTCTCAGTGATTTCAATCCCGTGTCGAGCTCGGCGATTGCGCCGAGTGGGATTGTCCATTGGTCTGGAATATGGCCGAAAGGGGCGCCTGCAAGGCAGGGGATGCCTGCATGATCTGCCGCTTCAGTCAGAACTTCGTCGAGGGTTCTGTTGTCAGTTCGACTTTCACCTACTGGAGGACGGAAGTCGCCGGCGACGATCGCGGCGCAACGTTGCAGCGATCCGGAGAGAATCAGCTGCCGCAGCATGCGATCGATTCGATACACCGCTTCATTGATGTCTTCAATAATGAGAATGGCATCGTCGAAGTTTGGCGCGAATGGCGTTCCGATCAGTGATGTAATGAGCGCGAGGTTACCGCCAACGAGACGTCCTCTGGTTTTCCCTTTTCGAAGAGCTCGTCCCTCGGGCGCAACGCCGCAGGAATCGCGCTGGTCGACGAGGGCCGCACGAAGTGACGCGCTCGAGAACGACGTGAGCCTTGCTCTTGCGGTAGGCCCATGGAAGGTGACGAGTCCGCACTTGCGTTGGATTGCACAATGGAGCGCGGTCACATCAGAAAATCCAATCAACGGCTTCCTGTTTTGTCGGATCGCGGGGTAGTAAAGCTGAGCGAGCAATCGCATTGCACCGTATCCCCCGCGCACGCACCAGACTGCGGCTATGTCTTCGTCGAGGAACGCGGTGTTGAGATCCGCGAGGCGATCATCATCGGTCCCCGCTAAGTAACCGAGCTTCGATGATAGATGCGTTCCAAGTGTTGGTACCCACCCAAATGAGCGAACGTTATCAAAGGCACGGTCGACGTCCGCCTGATTTGTGAGAACTCCGGATGGCGCGACGAGCGCGACGTTCGCTCCTTCGCGAAGCGGTTGTATTGCACCAAAGATTGGAGTGCTCATGCGCGGCCAAACTAGGGTTAACTGTGTTTCGGCGCCAATGCGAAAATCCGCACTCGTTCGATGGCATGGCCGTTGCCCCTATACGTTGCCGGCATCGATAACCTGGAGAGGCAATGGCAGATAAGAACAAGAGCTCGAAGAATCGAGAAGAGAGCATGACTGAATCGAGTGATGACGCGTTCGGAAAAAAGGGCGCCGTTCGAAATCCCGATCAGACGAAGAGCGCGAATAACCCGCGGTCCAGTGGAACCGTTGGACTCAATAACGAGGATCCGGACAGCGAATCGTCTATGAAGATCGAAGAGTGAGTGGCTGACTCAGGGCGAAAGAACGATCGTGCGCGAGACGCCGCGTATGTCGTATGACCCTGTAACCGTATAAGTGCCCGGCGGAAAATCTCCTCCGCTTCCCAGTCGCCAGATAACAAAATCGAAAACTTGTTTTTTTGTCTCGCCCGCGGCGAAAACTGTAACCGCCGGGTCCAGAGCAACTACGCCACCGGAAAGAGCACCATTGGCACCCGTGATTTTATACCCAAAAGCCGACGCAGAGCCTTGCTTGCCGGAAAGCGTTACCGCCACCGTATGGTCTGCGGGGTTTTTCGCACTGAGAATGACGGAGAACACTCCACCCTCAGTCGAGACACTGGGAGATGCCGGGCCGATTTCCATAGTAAGGTCCAGCGACGCCGCAGTCACATGTGGCGTATTTGCGTCCACCGGAGGTGGTGGTCCTCCCTCTGCGACGCAGTCAGGAGCACAGGTCACGAAACCACCGCATTTATCGAGAAAGTCTGCTCGTGGATGTCCCGCCTTCTGCTTCAGCGCATGCAGCATTTCGTGTCGCACATATCCACCGCCGAGCATTGCACCCTCAGCGATCACTATTCGGTTGGTTCCGGCTGACCAGTAACCGATTACCTGTTTTCCTTCGAGCATCAGGGTTGTGCTTCCCCTGACTGTATAAAACGAAACATTGGCGAGAGACCCCGTGAGTCCGGAACAGGATTCCGTCATCGCCCACCAGCGCGCATACACAGGAGGTGGCGCGAACGGCTCCGCTTCATCCGGAAGGGGTGGATCTACAATCGAACGACACGCAACGATTGCGACAGGGAGTAAAAGGAGAAGCTTTCGCACACGTTGATAATCGACGCGCGCACCATACGAGTCAACGGCAAACATTGGCGTAGTCGAGTTGACAGCTTAGCGGTCTTTTGTAAGCGCGATCGACGGCAGAAATGGTGTGTTTGCGCTTGCGGAAGCAGCGGATTTTCCCTCTAATGCACATTCCGCGGCGCACACAACTACACCGCCGCACTTGTCAACGAAATCCGTGCGCGGATGCCCGGGCTTCTGCTTCAACGCGTGCAGCATCTCGTGACGTACTGCTCCGCCATTCATCACATCCATCTCGGCGATGACAACACGGTTGCTGCGTTGCGACCAGTAAGCGACAACATGATTGCCTTCCAGCGGAACGAAGGCGCTGCCAGGAACTGTGTACCAGGTGATACTCGCGAGTGACCCGGTGAGTCCCGAGCACGATTGTGTCATCGCCCACCAGCGCGAATACTCAGCGGGAGCGGCAAATGGAACCGCGGCTGTGGGTAGCGGAGGATCCACGAGCGACCGGCAGCCGACGGCTGCAACCGTAAGAATTAACAGCGTACGAGAAATCTTCAGTGCGTCACGCTTGTGGCGCATCATTTGACTCTCCTTTTTGCGACGCGAGTCGAATGGCCGTCGCGGCGGTACATTATCGATTAGTGCAACATCGCAGTCAACAAGATTTTGTTGTAAGGATTTTGCTATGAAGATTTTTGTTGCGGGTGGAACAGGCGTAATCGGGAGACGACTTGTTCCGCTTCTTGTCACCAGCGGTCTCGATGTAACTGCTGTCGCGCGATCGGAAAACAAAGCGCGAGCACTTACCGAACAGGGAGCGCGTGCGGTGAGGGTCGACATCTTCGACGCAGACGCGGTCGAGCGCGCGGTGAAAGGTCACGACGTCGTGATCAACATGGCGACGCGCATTCCCCCGTCGTCGAAGGTGTTTTTTCCCGGATCGTTCAACGAGAACAATCGGATTCGTCAGTACGCTTCGCGAAATCTTTCTCAGGCCGCAATGAAGGCGGGTGCGGAGCGGTTCATTCAGGAATCATTTTCTGCCGCGTACCCTGATTGCGGTGACGAATGGATCGAAGAGACTGTTTCGCTCGAGCCCGCGAAGTATGTGCGCACAGTTCTCGACGCCGAGCGGGCTGCGTTTGATTTCACGCGCGGTGGGGGCGTGGGTGTTGTGCTTCGCTTTTCGTTTTTTTATGGACCCGACAGCGACATGACTCGAGATATCGTCAAGTTCGTTCGCAAAGGAATCGCTCCGGCCCTCGGTCATCCCGATGGTTACATGTCATCGATCTGGCTCGATGATGCTGCAAGCGCGGTGGTTGCGTCGCTCAGAGTTCCTGCCGGCGCGTACAACGTTACTGATGACGAACCTGTAACGCGTCGCGCTGCTTTCGATGCGCTCGCGGCAACGATAGGTGTCAAGGCTCCGAAGATGTTGCCTGC